>NZ_SOFX01000025.1:0-46043 GCF_004402745.1 Cryobacterium sp. TMN-39-2 | reverse complement strand
GCCGACCGTCCGCGCCCCGCCCAGCGGCGGCGCACTCTCGCGGCCGTCGTCGCCGGCGGCCTGCTGGTGGTCGGGCTCGGCGTCGTCGCCGGCGCCCTGCTGCTCGGCCCGGTGCTCTCCGGCGCTCCCGCGAGCCCGGGGGACTCCGCGCTGCCGCGGGTCAGCGATGTCACCGGCCGCGCGGGCGATGGCACCATTGTGTTCAGCTGGGCCGACCCGGGCCTGCGCGACAGTGACAGCTACGTGGTCAGCCTGCGGAGCGGCGAGAGCAGCATCCAGCGCGGCACCCAGTTCACGGTCCAGACCGACACCGCGCCGAGCGGTGCCCGGACGCCGGTCTGCGTCACCGTGAGCGTGAACCGCGACGGACGCACCGGCGCCGCCAGCACCGAGAAGTGCGTCGACCCGGCCACGGGAGCGCAATGATCCGCCGCTGGCTGGCCACGCACCGCTCCCTCGCCGCCTCGATCACCGGCGGAACCCTGGTCACCGCCCTGGTGGTCACCGTCGCGGTGGTCTCCGGCGGCTACACCGCGCAGAAAGTCGACCTGGGTGACGCAGCCGTGTGGGTGGCCAGCGAAACCCGGCAGCTGGTGGGCAGAGTCAACACCGAGATCGCCGAACTGAACACCGTGGTTCCCGTCGAATCCGACCGCACCTCCGTGGTGCAGCACGGCGGGACAGTGCTCGTGGTCGACGCCGGCAACGGCACCCTGGACATCCTCGACCCGGCCACCGCGACGGTCACCGACAGTGTGGCGCTGCCGCCGGATGCCCCCGAGGTGCGTCTGGCGGGCGACCTCGCCGCGATCTCGGCCGACGGCGACCTCTGGCGGGCGAACAGCGCCGACCTGGCGACTTTCGACAGCACCACAGATCCCGCCCTCGCGCTGGGCACCGGGACCCTGTTCAGCCTCGACGCGGTCGGCGTCCTGTTCGCGTTCACCCCGGCCACGCAGACCCTCGTGCGGATCGACCCCGACCACCCGGATGCCGTCGCCGAGACGAGGACGGTATCGGCCGGGGACCCCTCAGACGTCTACCAGCTCAGCCAGGTGAACGGCAGCTGGGCGCTGCTGAACACGACTACCGGCATCCTGCACCTACCCCAACGCGCCGTCGACCTCAGCGGCAGCCTCACTGACCTGCCCCGACTGCAGGAGCCGGCGACGGCCGGCGACAGGGTTCTGATCGCGCACCGCAGCGGTCTGCTCAGCGTGCCACTCGACCGTGGGGCTGCCACCGAACTCCTGGCCGACCAGTCTGTCGCCGGCAGCCCGGCCGCGCCCGCCCAGGACGGTCGATGTGCCTACGCGGCGTGGACGGACGGCACCGCCTGGCAGGCCTGCGGCATCGGCTCGCCGGCTGGAACCACGGCAACCCTCGCCGGCCTCGCCGGCGACGCGCGCCTGGAATACCGGCAGAACGGCACCCGGCTGCTGCTCAACGACGCCCGCAACGGCGCCACCTGGAACGTGCAGCGGGACAACGAACTCATCGACAACTGGGACGACCTCATCGACCCGGTCTCCGACCAGCAGGAGGTGACCAGCGCCACCGACGACACCCCGCCGGACTACGAGGACACCCAGCTGCCGCCGGTCGCGATCGACGACGCGTTCGGCGCCCGCCCCGGCCGCACGGTCACCCTGCCGGTGCTCCTGAACGACTACGACCCCAACGACGATGTGCTGGTCGTCGACGGTGTGGAACCGCCGCCGGCGGATCAGGGCCGCATCGACCTGGTCGCCGGCAACCAGCAGCTGCAGCTCACCCTCACCCCTGAGGCGTCCGGCAGCCTCAGCTTCGACTACACGGTCAGTGACGGACGCGGCGGCACCGCCGACGCCACCGTCACGGTCACGGTCCGCAGCCCGGACGAAAACTCCGCCCCCGCACAGGCCCGCCAGACCCGGGCCACCGTCGCGGCCGGCGGCAGCGTCGAGACCCAGGTGCTCGGCGACTGGATCGACCCGGACGGTGACCCGTTCTACCTCACCGCGGCCACCGCCGCGGCCCCGGACACCGCGACCTCGGCGCCGGCCGGCGCCGTGCTGTTCACGGATGCCGGCGACGGCGGCGACGCCGCCCAGGTCGGCCTCGCCGTCTCGGACGGCAGCCTCACCGGCGCGGGGACCCTGGACGTGACGGTGCGTGCGGCCGGGACCGTGCCCATCGTCGCCGACGCGTTCGCCGTGCGCACCACGGCGGGCAGCGAGGTCACCGTCGCTCCGCTGGAGCACGCCCGCGGCGGCAATGGTCCGCTCCGCCTGGGCGCTGTGCCAGACAAGCCCGGTGTCAGCATCACGGCGGACTTCGCCGGCGGAACCTTCAGGTTCGCCACCGACACCGTCGGCGTGCACTACCTGGACTACGCGGTGACCGACGGCGCGACCACCGTGACCGGGCTGATCCGGGTCGACGTCGACCCCGCCCCTGACAGCCCCGGCCGGCCCATCACGGTGCCGCATACCGCCTTCCTGCGCCCGCAGCAGCCCACCGTCATCGACGTGCTCGCAACCGACATCGATCCGGCCGGGGGAGTGCTGCTGGTCACCGGAAGCTCCAACGTGCCTGCCGGCAGCGGACTGACCGTCGAGATCCTCGACCAGCACCTTCTGAGGGTCACCCTGACCCGCCCGCTCGAGTCGGGCACGACCAGCTTCGACTACACGGTGAGCAACGGCCTTGCCTCGGCCACCGGCACCGTCACGGTGATCGAGATCCCCGCGGCGACCACCAGACAGCCGCCCGTCGCGGCGGCAGACTCGGTGTCGGTCCGGGTCGGCGACACCATCGACATCCCCGTGCTCGTCAACGACGAACACCCCGACGGCGACCCGCTTACTCTCGACCCCGTGCTCTCGACCCCGCTGCCCGCCGGCGCCGGGCTGCTCTTCGCCTCCGGCCGGGTGTTGCGCTACCTCGCCCCGGCCAGCACCGGCAACTTCACCGCCGTGTACAGGGTGAGCGCCCCTGACGGGCAGTTCGCCAACGCCGAGGTGCGCATCTCGGTGCGGGAGACCGACGCCGCCACCAACAACCCGCCGCTGCCGCCCACCGTCACCGCCCGGGTGCTGGCGGGTGACACCGTGCGCATCCAGATCCCGCGCACCGGGATCGACCCCGACGGTGACTCCGTGCAGCTGCTCGGCCAGGAGACCAACCCCGAGAAGGGCACCGTCACCGCCGTCGACGCCGACTCGCTCAGCTACCGGGCCGGCGACTACTCAGCGGGCACAGACACCTTCAGCTACGCCGTCATCGACGCCCTCGGCGCCCGTGCCACCGGCACCGTGCGGGTGGGCATCAGCCCGCGCCCGGACGGGGCCCGCAACCCGGTCGCCGTGCCGGATGAGGTGACCGTGCGGCCCGGATCCCGGGTGTCGGTGCGGGTGCTCGGCAACGACTCCGACCCCGACGGCGGCGCACTGAGCATCACCGCGGTCGAGGCGACGGATGGTGCCGCGAGCGGGGCCGCAGGCACCGCCGTCGTCGACGGTGACCTCGTCGTGGTGCGCGCCCCGAACGTCAGCGGCCGGTACGGCTTCGTCTATCAGATCCAGAACGAGCGCGGCGGCACCGGCTCCGCCTTCCTCACCGTCGTCGTGACCCCGGACGCCCCCCGGGCCCTCCCCGAGGCCGCCGACACCCGGTTGAGGCTCTCCGATGTGCTGGGCCGCGACACCGTTGACGTCGACGTGCTCGCCAGGGTGTTCTTCGCGGAAGGGTCGGCCAGGGACCTGTTGCTGGCCGTCCTGCCCGGCTACGACGGCGCGGCGACGGTCACCGACACCGCCCGGATCCGCGTGTCCGTCGCCAAGACCAGCCAGATCATCCCGTTCAGCGTCAGCCACCCCCAAGACCCCGAGATCATCGCCTACGCGTTCGTCTGGGTACCGGGAACCGACGACGCCCTCCCGCAGCTGCGGGCCGGGGCCGCCAAACTCGTCGTGGCCAGCGAGGCCACCATCGACATCGACATCAACGACTACGTCGTCGCCGTCGGCGACAAGCCCGTGCAACTGACCGACCGCAACACCGTGCGTGCCACGCACGCCAACGGCGCCGAACTCGCAACGGGTGCCCATACCCTCGCGTTCACCAGCGCGGACCAGTATTTCGGGCCCGCCTCCATCTCCTTCGAGGTGACCGACGGCGCCAGCGCGACCGACCCCGCCGGACGCACTGCCACGATAGTGCTGCCGATCACCGTGACACCGCGGGAGAACCAGCCGCCCGCATTCGACGGGGCGGGAATCGACTTCGAACCCGGCCAGAAGAAAGTCATCGACCTGGCCAAGCTCACCTCCTACCCCTACCCGGAGGACCGCGACGAACTCGCCTACACTGTGCTCGACCCGGTGCCGACCGGCTTCGAGCAGACGCTGAACGGCAGCCTGCTCACCGTGACCGCTCTGGACGGCACCCCGAAGGGCAGCACCAGCGCGGTCACGATCGGGGTGCGCGACGACCTCAGCACCGGAAAGGCCGGGCGCGTCGAACTGAAGGTCGTGGCCTCCACCAGACCCCTCGCGCTGCCGGCCACGGATGCGGCCATCGCGCCCCGCGGGCGCAGCACCGTCATCGATGTGCTCGCCAACGACGGCGCCACCAACCCGTTCCCCGCGGTCCCACTGCGCGTGCTCGCGGTACGCGGGCTGGATGCGGCCGCACTGCCCGCCGGGGTGACGATCACCCCCAGCGCCGACAACAGCAGGCTCACCGTGCGGGTGTCCGCCGACGCGCAGCCCACTGACAGCACCCTGCAGTACCAGGTCGCTGACGCCACCAACGACCCCGACCGGTACACCTGGGGCACCGTGCGGGTATCGGTGCAGGACGTTCCCGACGCCGTCACCGGGCTGCGGGCCACGGGCTTCGCCGACGGGCGCGTCACCGTGGTCTTCAACCCCGGCGCCGCCAACAACTCGCCCATCTCCGGCTACCAGGTGACCACCCTCGACGCCGCCTCCGGCCGCACCCTCGGCAGCACAGTGTGCGCGGCCACTTCCTGCACCCTCGCCACACCCGGCAACGGGCAGGCCAACGCCGTGCGCGTCAGCGTCGCCGCGCAGAACGGCGTCGGCACAGCGACGGCAGTCACCCTCGCCGCCACGGTCTGGTCAGACGTGATCCCGGCCGCACCCACCGGGCTCACCGCCGTGCCCGAAGACGGTGCCCTGCTGCTCGGCTGGGACGTCGTGGCGGCGACGGGCGGCGGCACCGCCATCCGCGGCTACCAGGTCAGTGTCGCCGGGGTCGCCCAACCCGAGGTGAGCGCCACCGGAGCCCGCTGCGCGGCCGCCCGCTGCACCCTGCGCGTAGACGGCCTGGCCAACGGGACCAGCATTGGCTACACCGTCAGTGCCCGCAACGACGCCTACCCCGCCCTGTCGAGCTGGAACACCACCGCCGCCACCGGAACGCCGTACGGTGCGGCGGTCGCCGGCGGGATCACCGCGACGGCGACCGATGTCAGCGGCGCCGTCACCGTGACCTGGGACGGTTTCGCCGATCGCGGCGACGCCGTCGCGGGCTACTTCGTGCAGCGGATCAGCGGCGGCGGGCAGCCCACCGGCGCGCAGGCCTGCTCGGTGTCGAGCCCCGCGCCCGGCACCGTCACGGCACCCCGCGCCGGCGGGGTGGTGCTCGACCAGAAGAGTGTGCCGGCCGGCGGGCGCAGCGCCGTGTTCGACGGCCTGCTCGCCGACGATGGCAGTTACTCATTCGTGGTCTGGGGGTACAACCGGGCCGGTTGCGCGGCGACCGCCGTTGCCACGGTCCTGGTGCGGCCCGCTCCCGGCGCGATCAGCCAGGTGCAGGGTGCGATGGAGCAGCAGGGTGACGCCTGGGACTACCACCTCACCGGGGTGACCCCGTCAGCCGGTGTCGACCACTACAACATCCGAGCCGCGGATGGCTCCGGCTCGGTACAGCGCTTCGGCGGCAGCACCTGGCCGCGCGACCTGCTCGGCCTGCCGTTCGGCTCCGCGGTGGCCTTCCAGCTGCAGGCCTGCACGGTGTGGGGCTCCTGCGGGCCGTGGTCGGGCACCACCACCGCGCCGGAGGCATCCGTCACCTTCACCGTGACCGGACTGGCCTACGACGGCCCGTCCGGCCGGTTCTCCTGGACCGGCGCGCCGCAGAACGGCACCCTCGCGGCGACCTTCGCGTGCGCGGTCGCCGGATCGGCGTCGACTCCGGCCGACAGCGCCACCACCTGCACCCTGCCCGGCCCGCTGCCCGAATCCGGCACAGTGCTGCTCACCGTGACAGTGGACGGCCACACCTTCGACTACTCCCGCCCGATCCCGAAGAAAGCGATCACCCCATGACCCTGACCCCCGATCGTGTGAGCCCAGGCCAGCCGGGCGCCCGCCGCGACGCCGACCTGATGAGCATCGAGGAAGCCGGTCAGTTCGCGACCCTGTTCGACAGGCTGGTGCGCGGCGTCGAGGAGGTCGTGCTGGGCAAGCAGCACGTCATCAGGCTGGCGTTCACCGCCCTGTTCAGTGAGGGCCACCTGCTCCTGGAGGACGTTCCCGGCACCGGGAAGACCTCACTGGCCCGTGCCATCGCGCAGAGCGTGCGCGGCACCAGCAACCGGGTGCAGTTCACTCCCGACCTGCTGCCGGGCGACATCACCGGCGTGAGCATCTTCGACCAGCGAACGGCCACCTTCGAATTCCACCGCGGACCGGTGTTCGCCAACATCGTGCTGGCCGACGAGATCAACCGGGCCAGCCCCAAGACCCAGGCCGCACTGCTCGAGGTGATGGAGGAGGGCCAGGTCACCGTTGACGGTGTCACCCACAGGGTGGCGGGCCCGTTCATGGTGATCGCGACCCAGAACCCCATCGAGCAGGCCGGCACCTACAGGCTTCCGGAGGCCCAGCTGGACAGGTTCCTGATGAAGACCTCGATCGGCTACCCCGACCACGCGGCCACCGTGCGCATTCTGGAAGGCGCCGGCCGGCGCGCCCACGACGGCCGCCTGGCGCCGGTGCTCTCGGCCGAGTCCGTCGTCGAAGTGGCGGCGCTGGCCCGCACCGTGTTCGTCGACGCGACCATCAACGACTACGTCGCCCGACTCGTCGACGCCACCCGCACCAGCCCGGAGGTCCGCCTGGGCGCCAGCGTGCGGGGTGCCCTCGCGCTCATCCGCACCGCCAAGACCTACGCGGCCTCCCAGGGCCGCCACTACGTGACCCCCGACGATGTGAAGGCGCTCGCCGAACCCGTGCTCGCGCACCGGCTGCTGCTGGACGCGGAGGCCGAATTCGACGGGGTCAGCGCGTCGAGCGTGATCGGCCGGATCCTGGTCGAGACGCCGCCGCCGCGCAGCGGGGAGGACCAGAGGCCGGATGTCCTCTAGACGAACCCGGCTGCTCCAGGCCGTCACACCGCTCGGCTGGGGCGTCGCCGGATGCGCGGCGGCACTTCTCGGCGCCGGCTACGGCCTGGGCTGGGCCGAACTCACCGCGATCGGCTGGGCGGCCGCCGTCCTGGTGGTCGGCGCGCTCGCGCACCTGCTCGGCCAGAGCGGCCACCACATCACGTTGACCCTGCCCGTCGAGAGGGTCGTCGCGGGGGAGCGGGTGCCCGGACAGGTCGACGTGCACAACCCGACCGGCCGACGTCTGGCCGCCGTGACGGTTCAGGTACCGGTGGGCGCCGGGCTGGCCGAATTCCCGATGCCGTCCCTGGCCGCCCGAGCCGGCATCAACGAGGTGTTCGTGGTTCCCGCCGAACGCCGGGGCATCATCCCGATCGGGCCCGTGCACACAATGCGGGCCGATCCGGTGGGGTTGGTGCGGCTGGAGACGGTGCTCGCCCAGCGGATCGACCTCTACGTGCACCCGCGCACCATCGCCATCCCCAGCATGAGCCAGGGCTTCGTGCGCGACCTCGAGGGTCAACCCACCCGCGACCTCACCGCCAGTGACGTGGCGTTCCACGCGCTGCGCGAGTATCAGAGCGGCGACGAACGGCGCAGCATCCACTGGAAGAGCACCGCCAAGACCGGCCGGCTCATGGTGCGCCAATACGAGCAGACCCGCCGCAGCCACCTGCTCGTGGCCCTGAGCCTGGCCACGGGCGACTTCGCCGACGACGAGGAATTCGAGCTCGCCGTCAGCGCGGCCGGCTCGCTGGGCATCCGGGCGATCCGTGATGCACGCACGGTGTCGGTGCTGGCCAGCTCGCGCCAGCTCAGCACGCTCACCCCCACCCGGCTGCTCGACGACCTGAGCGGCGTCGACCTGGCGCCAGACGCCGACGGCGTCCGCGCACTGTCCAGGCGGGCCGCCGCCGTGGTCGACGGGCTGTCGGTGGCGTTCCTGCTCTGCGGATCTGCGACGCCGTTGGCCGCACTGCGTGCCTCCGCGGCGGGATTCCCGCTCGGAGTCGAGGTGGTCGCCGTCGTCTGCGAGCCAGGGGCCCGCCCGGGCCTCCGCCGGGCCGGCGGACTGAGCCTGCTCACCATCGGCTTCCTCGACGACCTGCAGCACAGCCTGGCCCGGGGGGCCGCCGCATGAGCGTGCGCTTCATCATCGGCAACACCGTGGCCCTGTTGGCGGCCACCGGTGTGGCCGCCGCCGCCCTGTGGCCGATTTACCAGACCGGCGCCTTCGTGCTGCTCGTCGCCGTCGCCGCGGTGCTCGGCTGCGGCATCGCCCTCGTCGGCACCGCGTTCCGCTGGCCGGCCTGGGTGGTCGGCCTCGCGACCATCGGCGGCTATCTCCTCGTCGGGGTTCCGCTGGCCGTGCCCGGCCGAGCCCTCTACGGGGTGCTGCCGAGCCTGGCCGGCCTCGCCGAGCTGGTGCCGGCCACGGCGCTCGGCTGGAAGCAACTCGTGACCATCGTGCTGCCGGTCGGGTCGTACCAGGCTCTGCTGGTGCCCGCGCTGATCCTGGTGCTACTCAGCAGCGTCACCGGGCTCTCGGTGGCCCTCCGCAGCCGGGCCGCGGAACCGGCCCTGCTGGCGCCGGTGCTGCTGTTCGTGGCCGGCATCGCACTCGGCCCCAGCCAGGCCACGGCGCCCACCCTGCTGGGCCTCACGCTGTTCGCCGTGCTGGTGCTCTGGCTGCTCTGGCTGAACCTGGAACGCCGCCGGGGTCGCCTGCTGGTGTCGGCGACCGCGGCGCGGCTGCCGGCGGCCGACCGGCGGATGGGCGCGGCCCGGTCCGTGGTCGTCGCGGCTCTCGGGCTGACGGTGGCGGTCCTGGCCGGCACCGTCGCCGCCGTCGCCCTGCCGCCCACCGCGGCCAGGGACGTGCTGCGCACCCGGGTGGTGGCGCCTTTCGACGCCCGCGCCTACCCGAGTCCGCTGTCCGCGTTCCGCAACTACCAGCAGCCGGACCTCGCCGACACCGTGCTCTTCGAGGTCGAGGGGCTCCCGGCCGGCGGGCGCATCCGGCTGGCGACCCTCGACGACTACGACGGGGTGGTGTATTCGGTGGGCACCGCGGATGCGGCGGGGCCGGACTCCGGCACCTTCACCAGGCTGCCCTACCGTCTCGACCAGAGTGCCGTGCGCGGCGACGAGGTCTCCCTGTCGGTGTCGATCCGGGAGTACGACGGCGTCTGGGTGCCCGGCGTCGGAGCGTTGGAACAGATCGAGTTCACCGGCGCCACCGCGGCCGCCCGCCAGGAGTCGTTCGTGTACAACGACCTCGGTGGCACCGCCGCCGTGGTCACCGGCCTGGAGGAGGGCGACAGCTACACCAGCACCGCCGTCGTGCCCACTCTCGTCGGTGACCTGGCAGATGCCCGGCCCGGCTCCGCGGTCCTACCGCCCGCCGCGGTGCTGCCCGACGGCCTCGAAGAGACCCTGGCCGGTGTCCTGCGGCCGGGCGACACACCGGGCCAGAGCCTGCAGGCCGTGCTCGACTTCCTGGCCACGACCGGATACGTCAGCCACGGCACCGCCGGGGAACCCGTCAGCCGGTCCGGGCACGGTGTTGACCGCATCGACGAGCTGCTGCAGGACCAGCCGATGCTCGGCGATGGCGAACAATACGCGGTCACGGCGGCTCTGATGGCCCGGCAGATCGGCTTTCCGGCGCGGGTGGTGGTGGGCTTTGTACCCGCCGCGGAGGGAGCTACCGCCCCGGTGACCGGCGCCGACGCCTCGGCGTGGATCGAGGTGCAGACCCAGGCCGACGGCTGGGTGGCGCTGGATCCCAACCCGCCCGTCCGGGAGATCCCGGCCCGCCAACCCGACGACCCCGCTCCGATCTCCCGCCCGCAGACCGTGCTGCCCCCGCCGGTGCCGGAGACCGCCGAACAACCCGAGCCCAGCCAGCCGGAAAGCCAGACCACCGACCCGCCCGCCGCTGCCGACCCGTTCTGGGCTGTGGTCAGGCTGATCGTGAGCATAGCGGCCTGGTCCCTGCTCGGGATCGGCCTTCTCGCTGCACCGTTGCTCGGCATCGTTGTCGCCAAGTGGCGGCGTCGCCGACAGCGCCGTCTGGCCCACCGGCCGATCGACCGCATCGTGGGTGGCTGGCGGGAATTCGCCGACAGCGTGACCGATCACGGCCTGTTCGTGCCGCCCCTGGCGACCCGCACCGAGCTGGCCCGATCCGTCGGCGGAGTGCGCGCTCTCTGGCTGGCCCGGGAGGTGGACCGGGCCGTCTTCGCTCCCGACGGGGCGGCGCAGATCGACCCTGACGGCATCTGGGTGTCGGTGCGGGAGCTGCAGAACGGCCTGCGGGCCGGACTCAACAGTCGGGACCGCCTGCGCGCGGTCATCTCGGTGCGGTCATTCGGTCGCTACGCTAAGAGAACTGCCGGGCGGGATGGCCGGCGCAGGCGCAGGCTGTGGGGAGCTCGCGAGAGCACGAAGGGACCGGGTCAGTGAACTGCCAAATTTGCGGGGCGCACCTGCCAGAAGGCGCAATGTTCTGCGGCGGCTGCGGCAGCTCGACCTCGGCGACCCCCATCACCCGCAAGCGCGCCGACCCGCGCCCCAGCGACACCACCATTATCCAGCCGCTCGCACCCCGCACCACGGTGATCTCGGTGCCGTGGTGGCCGGCGGGTGACGGCCCTGCCGATGACCAGCCGGCCGATGGCGGGCCCCCGACCGTTCGCCCCGCCGGCGCTCACGCGGCGGCACCGGCCGAGAAGTCGGAGCCCGCACGGTACACCCTGCAGTTCAGCACCGGCGAAACCGTTTCGGTGCGCGGCAGCGGTCTCATCGGCCGCCGCCCGCTGCCCCAGCCGTCGGAACAGTTCGACCACCTGATCCAAATCACCGACCTGGGCATGTCGGTGTCCAAGAGCCACCTCGAATTCGGCCAGCACGACGGCGAGTTCTGGGTCAACGACAGGTTCTCCGGCAACGGCACCGTCGTGCGGCGGGCGCCGGCGCCGGCGCTGCGCTGCGAGCCGGGCCGGCGGTATCTGGTGGGCCGGGGTGCCAGGGTCGAGATCGGCGACCAGTTCTTCATGGTGCTCTAAGGCCTCGCCCCTCCTCCACACCCCGGTCGGTTCCCGCGTTCTGCACCGGGACCGCCGCATCGGTCGTCCCGGCCGGCCGTTCGGGTGTGCTGGAGACATGACCGTCGCCCCCGAGCCGCCAACCATCGACCCGATCCGGCTGCCGACCCCGCCCGTGCCACCCGGACGCCCCGGCTTTCCGCTCATCGCCTGCGTGGCACCCCTGATTGCCGCCGGACTGATCTGGGCGATCACCGGATCGGCGCTGGTGCTCGTCTTCGCGGTCCTCAGCCCCATCATCGCCGTCGCGGGGCTCGTCGACGGGCGCCGGTCCGGATCTCGGCAACGCCGCAGGGACGCCGCCGGCTACGCGACCCGGATGGCCGAGGCGGAGGATACCGTCGACCAGAGCCTCGCCCGGCTGCGGCGCGATGCCTGGCGTGCCGCACCCGCGGCGCACCGGATGCTCGGCGACGCCCACGACCCGACCCGCTGGGCCGATCCGGCGACGGCCGCTCTGGTGCTCGGGGCCGGACCGGTCCCCAGTGGCCTGCGCCTGGAGGGCGGCGCCAACGCCGAGCAGCGCGAGTTGCGGGCCAGGGCGGCGATCCTGACCGGCGCCCCCATCATCGTGGACCCGGCCGGCAGCATCGGGCTGGTCGGACCCGGCCTGGTCGTCAGGTCGCTGGCCCGCAGCCTGGTGGTGCAACTGGTCGGCCAGCTCAGCCCCCGCGCCCTGGGCATCCGGATTCCGGCCGGCGACGACTGGGCCTGGGCGGCCGGCCTCCCGCACCGGTCGGCGGTGTCCCCGGCCCGGTGGCTCACGATCACCGGGGGCACGCCAGCCGGCCCGGCCCGGCCCGGTCAGTCCGGTCCGTCCGGGGGATCCGACACCGATTTCCGGATCGCGCTCGCCGAAACCGGCGCCGCTCTCCCGCCAGGGTGCGCGACCATCGTGCGGGTGGACGGGGCGAGCGACGCTGAACTCGTGCGGCTGGGAGGGAGTCCGGCCGCGCTGCACTTCGTGCCGCACCTGGTGGCTGAACAGCAGACCGCCGGATTCGGTGCGATGCTCCGCCGTGCGGCCGAGGCGGCCGGCGTGGTCGACTCGGGGGACGCGCTGCCGGAGACCGTCGCCTTCGCACCGTTATGTTCTCAGTGGGCCACTGACCCCGATGGGGGAGCCGACCACCCCCTCGATACGCCGGCCGGCCTCGCCTGCGTCATCGGGGTGGGGGAGCGGGGACCCCTGAGTGTGGACCTCGTGGCCGATGGGCCGCACGCCCTCGTGGGCGGCACGACGGGCAGCGGCAAGAGCGAACTCCTGGTGACCTGGGTGGCAGCGCTGGCCGCCCGGTATCCGCCGAGCCAGGTCACCTTCCTGCTCGTCGACTTCAAGGGCGGGGCGGCATTCGACTTCGTGCGGGAGCTGCCGCACTGCGTGGGGCTGATCACCGATCTCGACGACCGCAAGGCGCTCAGGGCCCTGGGCAGCCTCGCCGCTGAGCTGCGGCACCGGGAACGGGTGCTCCGTGACGCCGGCGGCCGTGACATCACCGACCCGCGCAGCGCCGGGCGTCTGTCGCGCCTGATCATCGTGATCGACGAATTCGCCACCATGCTGGACGCCTTTCCCACGCTGCACGCCCAGTTCGTGGACATCGCCGCCCGGGGCCGGTCGTTGGGCGTGCACCTGGTGCTGTGCACGCAGCGACCCGCCGGCGTGGCGCGTGACGCCCTGCTGGCCAATTGCAGTCTGCGGCTCTCGCTACGGGTGAACAACGCCGCCGACAGCCTGGCCGTGATCGGGTCGGATGCCGCCGCCCGGATCGACGCCGGCCGGCCTGGCCGATGCGTGGTGCGCAGCGGGTCGGCGCCCGCGCAAACCTGCCAGGTGGCCACGACGACCCACGCCGACATCCAGGCGGTCCTGAACGGCGCACCTGCTTCCGCAGACCCGCCGCGGCGGCCCTGGCTGGACCCGCTCCCTCGGCTGGTCACGCCGGCCCAGGTCGCCGCGCTCGCCGCCGAGGGTCCGCCGCCGCCGTTCGTGCTGGGACTGATCGATGAGCCGGAGCAGCAGCGCTACGCCGTGGCCGGGTACGACCCACGGGCCGACGGGCACCTGCTGGTGGTGGGAGGTGCGGGAACGGGTAAGTCGACACTGCTGGCCGCGATCGCCGCCCAGGCCCCGCATCGGATCGACCTCATCCCGGCCGATGTCGAGGGCACTTGGGACGCCCTGGTGCGGGCGAGGGCCGCACTGGACGGCCCGGCCGGCCTTGCACCGGCGGGTGGCCGGCGACACGACGCCGGGCCGGAAAGCCGGCTGCTGCTCTTCGATGACATCGACGCCGTGCTCGCCCGGTGGGGCGAAGAACACCGTGCGGCAGCCGTTGACCTGCTCACCGGACTCCTTCGTGACGGCGGCCAGGGCGGGCTGCACTTGGTGGTCACCGGGCAACGGCTCACCGGGGCGCTGCAGGCCCTGCCCGCCCTGTGCCAGAGCCGCCTGGTGCTGCGACTGCCCAGCGTGTACGAGCACCAGGCTGTGGGAGAACCGGCAGCGAGCTACGACGAAACCGTGCCGCCAGGGGGCGGGCGCTGGCGGGGTGCGCGCATCCAGCTGATGCTCGCCGAGCCCGCCGGGCACGGTTACGAGCCGGCCGTCGTCCCGTCCGCGCTGGACGACGCCAGCGCGTCCACCCGTGTGCTGCTCGTTGTCGCGGGGTCCGCCGCACGAACCGCCGCAGCCATCCGGGCTGCCGCTTCGCCGGCCTTCCCGCACGTCGTGCTGCTCGGCGCGCACCCGTCGGTCGGAGCCCGGGAGGATCGCCTGGTGGTCTCCGACGTCGCCGCCGGCACCGTGCTGGTGGGCGACGCAGACACCTGGCAGGCGCACTGGTCGCTGCTGACCGGGTTGCGCGGCGTGGCTCCGCTGGTCTTCGACGGCGCCAGCCTGGCCGACTTCCGCCTGCTGACCCGCCGGCGCGACCTGCCGCCGCCGCTGGCTCCGGCCGGTTCGCGGGGCTGGCTGCTGCGCCCTGACGGCACCGTGCACAGGGTCACGGTGCCGTAGGTCGGGGCAGGCAGCCGCCTAGGCGAGCACCTCGGCGAGGGGCCGGAACGGCAACGTATTGGCGGCGGCGACCGGCGCGTTCGTCAGAACACCGGCGTGGGTGTTCAATCCCAGCGCCAGCGCGGCGTCGAAGCGAAGAGCCTCGAGCCAGCCGAGGTTCGCGATCGCCCGCACGTAGGGCAGGGTGGCGTTGGTGAGGGCGTAGGTTGACGTGCTCGGCACCGCCCCCGGCATGTTGGCCACGCAGTAGAACAGCGACCCGTGCACGGTGAAGGTGGGCTCGGTGTGTGTGGTGGCGTGGGTGTCGGTGAAGCAGCCGCCCTGGTCGACGGCGATGTCCACGAGAACGCTGCCCGGCTTCATCCGCGACACCAGCTCGTTGCTGACCAGTTTGGGCGCCTTGGCGCCCGGGATCAGCACGGACCCGATCACCAGGTCGGACTGCACGAGCGCCGTGTCGATCTCGAACGCGTTCGACGCGATGGTCTTCACCCGCCCGTAATACAGGGCATCCAGTTCGCGGAGACGGAAGAGGTTGGTGTCCAAAACCGTGACCTCGGCGCCCAGGCCGATTGCCACCTGCATGGCGGCGGTTCCGGCGACCCCGCCGCCGAGAATCGTGACCCTGGCCGGGTGAGTGCCCGGCACACCCGGCACGAGCAGGCCGGGCCCGCCGTTGGGCTTGAGCATGGCGTTCGCGCCGACGATCGGAGCCAGCCGGCCGGCGACCTCGCTCATGGGCGCCAACAGGGGCAGTGCCCGGCTGGGCAGCTGCACGGTCTCGTAGGCGATGCCGGTGACCCCGGCCGTCAGGAGCGCCTGGGTGAGGCCGGCTTCCGCGGCCAGGTGCAGGTAGGTGAAGAGCACGAGATCGGGCCTGAAGTAGCCGTACTCGCTGGGCACGGGCTCCTTCACCTTGAGCAGTAACTCGGCCCCGGCCCAGGTGGATGCGGCGTCAGGCATGATCGTGGCTCCGGCGGAGCGGTACTGCGCGTCCGTGATCGATGAGCCGACGCCCGCACCGGTCTCGACGAGCACCTCGTGCCCGTGGAGCACCAGGTCGTGGACGCCGGCCGGGGTGATCGCGACCCTGAACTCGTTGTTTTTGATCTCGCGGGGGACTGCAACTCGCATGACGCTCCTGAGCCTGGTGGGGACAGTCTGGTGGGGGCCAGCCTGGGAGCAGCCTACTGTGGCTGGATCGTCGATCCCGAACGCAACGACCGAGCGACAGCGACGAAATCGGTTGAAAATTGCAGGAATGTTAACGTTTTGGTCATTTTATGGCGCGTTCGGTTTCGACTGTGCCACTATCGGTCCACTCGTCACGCAGCGGGCCGGGGCGTTCCCGACGCCTTTCGACGCCGCTGAAGAATGCAAGGAGACCGTCCATGTCGCCCAGGCCGATACCCGCAGACCCGATGATCCAGCAGCTCGTCCGCCAGGCCAGGCAGGCCCAGCTGGGCCGGCGCGCGCTCCTCACCGGCGCGGGGGCAGGAGCGGCGGCACTGGCGCTCGCCGCGTGTTCGACCGGCAGTGCGGCGCAACCGACAGCGGCGGCCGACGCGTCCGAGAGCGAGAAGACGCTGCGCTGGGACAACTGGGCGCTGTACATCGACGTGGACGACGCCGGGGACTACCCGACCCTGGCTGCCTTCACCGCCGAGACCGGCATCACGGTGAACTACACCGAGGCCGTGGACGACAACAACACCTACTACGGCAAGGTCAAAGACCAACTCGCCCTCGGCAAGGACATCGGCGCCGACACCGTCTGCCTGACCGACTGGATGGTCGGCCGGCTCGCCAGGTTCGGCTACCTGCAGGAACTCGACCACGCGAACATCCCCAACCTGACGAACCTGCTGCCCACCCTCAAGAACGTGGACTTCGACCCCGGCCGGGCGCTGTCGGTGCCGTGGCAGGGCGGCTTCGCGGGCATCTGCTGGAACAAGGAGAAGCTCCCCGGCGGCATCGGCTCGGTCGAGGAGTTGTGGAACACTCCCGAGCTCAAGGGCCGTGTCGGCGTGCTTTCCGAGATGCGCGACACCATGGGCCTGATCATGCTCGATGCGGGCGTCGACATCGCCGGCGACTGGGGCGACGACGAGTTCACCGCCGCGATCGACGTGCTCAAGAAGCAGGTCAGTGACGGCCAGGTGCGCAACATCAAGGGCAACTCCTACAAGGAAGATCTCGTCAACGGCGACAGCCTCGCGGCCATCGTCTGGTCGGGCGACATCGTGCAACTCAATGCCGAGAACGGCGACAAGTGGGGCTTCGTGGTACCGGAGAAGGGCGGCACCATCTGGAACGACAACTTCGTGGTGCCGATCGGTTCAGCGCACAAGGCCAACGCCGAAGCCCTGATCAACTACTACTACGACCCGGCCGTCGCCGCCGAGGTCGCCGCGTACGTGAACTACATCACCCCCGTCGCCGGCGCCAGGGAGGCGGCCATGGAGATCGACCCCGAGCTCGCCGAGAACCCGCTGATCTTCCCCGATGACGCCACCCTCGCCAAGGCCAAGGTGTTCCGCACCCTCACCGGCGCCGAGGAACAAACCTACGGCGCGCAGTTCCAGAGCATCCTGCTGGGAGCCTGAACCGTGCCAAGCGGCGCGTTCGCCGACCGGGGTGCCGACCTCGAGCTGGTCGGCATCCAGAAACGCTTCCCCGGCTTCACCGCCATCGAACACCTGGACCTCGTCATTCCCGCCGGCTCGTTCTTCGCCCTGCTCGGCCCGTCGGGCTGCGGCAAGACCACCACCCTGCGCCTGGTGGCCGGACTGGAAGACCCCACCGGCGGCCGCATCCTGATCGGCGGAACTGACGTCACCGCCCAAAAGGCCTACCAGCGGCCGGTGAACACCGTCTTCCAGAGTTACGCGCTCTTCCCGCACATGACGGTGCTCGAAAACGTGGCCTTCGGGCTGCGACGGCGCCAGATCACGGATGCCCTCGGCAAGGCGCATGAGGCGCTCCGGCTGGTCGAACTGGACCACCTGGCCGCGCGCAAGCCCGTGCAACTCTCCGGCGGCCAGCAACAGCGGGTGGCGCTGGCCCGGGCGATCGTGAATCGGCCCGCGCTGCTGTTGCTCGACGAGCCGCTCGGTGCGTTGGACCTCAAGCTGCGCCGGCAGATGCAACTTGAGCTCAAGACCATCCAGGAGGAGGTCGGTCTCACGTTCCTGCATGTCACCCACGACCAGGAGGAGGCCATGACCATGGCCGACACCATCGCGGTGATGAACAAGGGCCGGATCGAGCAGCTGGGCGCGCCGGAGCAGCTCTACGAGCTCCCCCGGACCGCGTTCGTGGCGAACTTCCTCGGCCAGTCCAACCTCTTCACCGGGCCCGTGGTGGGGGAGACCAGCACGTCCATCGCCGTGGACATCGCCGGTCGCAGCATCGTGGTGCCCAAGACCCGCTCGCACCGCCACGCCGGCGACGTCACCATCGGGGTGCGCCCGGAGAAACTCACCCTGCACCGGGACAAACCGGTCCACGACTCCGGCCACAATGTGATGGGCCCGGGCCGGGTGACGGATGTGTCCTTCACCGGTGTGAGCACCCAATATCTCGTGAGCGTGCCCGGCGTCGGTGTCCTGATCGTCTTCGAACAGAACCGTTCCTTCGGGCCGGTCGAGGGCGAAGGGGACGAGGTATGGGTGACCTGGAACGTCGAGCACGGCTTCGGCCTCGACGACGACCCCGTCGCACCGGACCCCAGGTTCGTCGCCGACACCAGCACCAAGAGCATCGCCGCACAGCGTCGCGCCGCTCTCGTCACGGAGCTCGAGGAGGCCTAGATGGCCTTCGCCGCGTTCGCCAGCACCGCCGCCGCGCCAACGGATGCGCCGCAGCGCCGCCGCAGTCCGGTGGCGCTGCTCCTGCTGCTGCCGGGCATCCTCTATCTGGTGTTGTTCTTCCTGGCTCCGCTGGTGTCGCTGATCCTCACCTCGCTGCAGGCGCCGAGCGAGTTCGGTGACATCGGCATGTACAGTTACGCGTTCCGCTGGGAGAACTACGTCGAGGTGATCGGCCAGTACTGGCCGCACATCCTGCGCTCGTTCGGCTATGCGCTCATCGCCACGGTCCTGGCGCTGCTGTTCAGCTACCCGCTGGCGTACTTCATCGGCGTCACCGCCCGGCGCTGGCCGCTGCTGCAGAGCCTGATGCTGGTGCTCGTGATCGCACCGTTCTTCATCAGCTTCCTGCTGCGCACGCTGGCCTGGAAGCAGCTGCTCTCCGACGAATCGTTCCTCGTCACCTCGCTGAAGGCCGTCTCGCTGCTGGCCCCGGACGCCCATCTCACCGGCACCGCGTTCTCGGTGATCTTCGGCCTGACCTACAACTTCATCCCGTTCATGACCCTGCCGCTCTACACCACCCTGGAGCGGCTGGACCTGCGCTACCTCGAGGCCGGCAACGACCTGTACGCCAGCGGGTTCCACACCTTCCGCACCGTCACCATCCCGCTGTCGATGCCCGGCATCGTGGCGGGTACCCTGCTCACCTTCATCCCCGCAGCCGGCGACTACATCAATGCCAGTCGCGACTTCCTCGGCGGGGCGGACACCCAGATGATCGGCAACGTGATCGAGGCCAACTTCCTGGTGCTGCTGAACTATCCCGCGGCGGCATCGCTGTCGATCATCCTGATGACCGTGATCCTCGTGATCGTGGGCGTCTACGTGAAGAGAAGCGGAACCGAGGAGCTCTTGTGAGTCGTCTCTCGCTCGGCAAGTGGCTGCTGCCGCTGTACACGGCGCTCGCGCTGATCTTCCTGATGGTGCCGATCGTGTACACCTTCATCTTTTCGTTCAACGACTCGCTGAAGTCCAACATCACCTGGCGCGGCTTCACCCTCGACAAATGGCTGAACGTCTGCGCGGTGCAGAACGGCGCCGTGTGCCAGGCCTTCGGCAACAGCCTGATCATCGGTCTGGCAGCCACGCTGATCGCCACGACCCTCGGCACCATGATTGCGATCGCCCTGGTGCGCTACAGATTCAGGTTTCGCTCCAGTACCAGCCTGTTGCTGTTCCTGCCGATGGCGACCCCCGAGGTGGTGCTCGGTGCCGGGCTGGCCGCGCAGTTTCTCTCGCTCGGCGTGCCCAAGGACATGCTCACGATCATCCTGGCGCACACGATGTTCTGCATCAGCTTCGTGGTCGTGACGGTGAAGGCCCGCGTCGCCGGTTTGGACCCGGCGCTCGAGGAGGCCGGCCGGGACCTGTACGGCTCGCCAGGCCAGGTGTTCGCCCGGATCACCTTCCCGCTGCTGCTGCCGGGAATCCTCGCCGCCGCGCTGCTGTCGTTCGCGCTGAGCTTCGACGACTTCATCATCACCAATTTCAACTCCGGGGCCGTGACCACCTTCCCGAAGTACATCTACATTTCGGCGTCGCGGGGCATCCCGGCGGAGGCCAACGTGATCGCGTCTGCGGTGTTCATCCTGGCGCTGGTGATTGTCGTGACCGCGCAGGTGTCCGCCGCAGCCCGGGCCAAGCGACAGGCCCGCCTCGGTTAGCCGGACCTGTCGACGGGTGGTGGCGGCGAGGCATCCGGTGGCGGGCCGTCGCCGTCGGTGGCCGGCCGAGTGAACGGCACCGAGCCGAGCACCTCCGACGAGGTGCGCACCGGCCCGAGGGTGCGCTGGCGCAACGGGTCGCGGCGCAGGTCGACATACAGCGATACGCACAGGCCCACGATGATCACCACGAACGGGCTCGCCGCCAGGATCGTGAAGGTCTGCAGAGCGCCCAGCCCGCCCACGAACAACAGCACCGCGGCGACGGCGCCGGTGAGCACCGCCCAGAAGATCACCAGGGGCTTCCAGGGCTCCTTGCGGCCGCGACTCGAGAGCGTCCCGAGCACGAGGGCACCGGCATCCGCCCCGCTGACGAAGAACACCGCGGTGAGCACCATCACCACCAGGGCCGAGCCGATGAAGAACGGGTATTGCTGCAGTGCCGCGAAGAACCCCGCCGCCTCGCTGCCGGTGCCGGCGATGTCGACACCGTTCAGTTGCAAGTGCAGCCCGGCCCCGCCGAAGACCACGAACCAGAGGATACTGACCGCCGTCGGCACCAGGAGCACCCCGAGAACGAACTCGCGAATGGTGCGGCCGCGGGAGATCCTCGCGATGAACGTGCCCACGAACGGGGTCCAGGAGATCCACCAGGCCCAGTAGAAGATCGTCCAACTGGCCAGCCAGTCGCTGCCGCCGAACACCGCCGAGTGGAAGCTCATGGGAACAAGGTCGGCCAGGTACGCACCGATGGCCGACGGCAGCAGATTCAGGATGAACACGGTCGGTCCGACCACGAAGACGAACAGCAGGAGCACGGCGGAGAGCACCATGTTCGTGTTGCTGAGCCATTTGATCCCCTTCGCAAGGCCGCTCGCGGCGGAGAACACCACACCCACGGTCAGCACGCAGATGATGATGATCGGCAAGGCGGTGCCCGGGTCGTCGGAGAACGTGCCGGTGCTCAGCAACGAGATCCCAGCGGCGATCTGCAGGGCGCCGAGACCGAGCGAGGTCGCCGACCCGAACTTGGTGCAGATAATCGCCAGGATGTCGATCGGCTTGCCCCAGCCCTTGGTCTCGATCCGGTCCTTGCCGAAAATGGCCTGGAACGGTGCGCTCATCAGGTTGCCGCGGCCCATCCGGTAGGTCGAGTACGCCAGGGCCAGGCCCACCACCGAGTAAATGGCCCAGGGGTGCAGTCCCCAGTGGAAAAATGTGTACGCCATGGCCGCGTTGGCGGCATCCGGGCTGTTCGGTGCCGCGTCGACGAAGGGCGGCGGCGACGCCAAATGGGTGACCGGTTCAAAGACGCCGTAGAACATCAGGCCGATTCCCATGCCGGCGCTGAACATCATCGACACCCAGGAGAGCGTCGAGAACTCGGTGCCCTGCCCTTCCCGTGAGAGCGGGATGCTGCCGTACCGGCCGAAGGCCAGCACCAGCGCGAAGATGACGAAGCCCGACGCCCCGAGAATGAACAGCCAGCCCAGGTTGCCGGTGACCCAGCCCAGAGCGGATGCGGCGGCGTCGCCCACGGTCTGCGTGAACAGCACCCCAAGCAGGCAGACCACCACGATGATGCCTGCGGAGACGCCGAAGACGGTTTTGTCGACGGTGGCCCAGCCGGTGCGGGCGGGTTCACTGACCGCGTCGCCGAGCGCGGCCTCGATGCTGTCGTCTGAAGGGTCCTTGGACATGTCCGTCCTCGCTGATCGAACACTCGTCGATCGATGCTCGGTGCGAACAGGTTTGAGAAGCGCAAAAAACCTGCTCGCGACGTCCCTCAACGCTACGCGGATGCGGGGGACATTACTATAGTTGCCGCTATGGCTGATCGCGACGATCTCGAAACTGCCGGACCGGCGCTGTACACCGGGAGGGGGGATTCGGGGCGCACCACCTTCGGGCGGCACGGCGACGTCGCCAAGACCGACGTGCGCGTCGCCGCCTACGAAGACTGCGATGAGGCCAACGCTGCCGTGAGCGTGGTGATGGCCGTGGGTAACCTCCCGATCGAGGTGACGTCCACCCTCGCCAGCGTGCAGAACGACCTGTTCGATCTGGTCGCCGACCTCGCCGTACCGCTGGACGACCCACGTGCCGTGAGCGCACGAATCAGCGAATCGCACCTCACCCGCCTCGAACGCGCCGTCGACCATTTCGAGCAGCAGGCCACCGATCTCAGCGGCTTCGTGCTTCCCGGCGGCACCGTCGCCGCGTCGCTGCTCTATCAGGCGCGGGCCGTCGTGCGCCGCGCCGAACGCACGGTTTGGGCCGCCGTGGAAGCGCACCCCACGACGGTCAACCCGCTGTGCGCGCGCTATCTGAACCGGCTATCGACCCTGATGTTCGTGCTGGCCAGGGGTGCGAACGCCGAGCACGGTGACGTGCAGTGGGTGCCGGGGGCGTCTTCGCTGGCGATGGCGCAGGAAGCCGACGAGACTGAGCGTCCCTAGACGTAGCTGGCGCGGATCTGGCCGATCGGCTGGCCACCACCGTGCACGGCGACCTTCAGTTCGGGGATGATCGCATCGATGTCGGCCCGAGGCACCGCGCCGGCATCCGCCAACAGGCTCAGCGCGACGACGGTGGCCGCGCGCAGGTTGCCGTCGAGGATCTTCAACGCCACCGTGGTGCCGTTCTCGGCCGAGGCCACCATGATGCCCTCTGCCCCGCCCTTGACGAACAGACCTAGGCGCTCGATCGCGATCGAGTCCGGCAATCCGGGTCCGGCGATCACCCAGCCGTTTTCCCGTACCGCCTCGGCCAGGAACCCGGCCTCGCGGTAGATGGCGAACGGTGAGCTGGACTTCGACGTGGCGATACGGGCGATGCCGCGGGCCAGGGCCGTCAATGACAGCGCGTGCACCGGGGCGCCGCAGCCGTCGACGCCGGTCGCGGCCGGACGCTCGCCGGTGAACCGCTCGACGACGTCGAGAATGCGCTTCTGCAGCGGATGTTCGGTGTCCAGGTACCCGGTGACCGGCCAGTGATTCTGCACACAGGCAACGAGCATCGCCGCGTGCTTGCCCGAGCAGTCCGAGTAGATCGGGGCGGGGCCGGCGCCCTGGCGCACCAGCGAGTCGCGGGTACCCGAGTCGCCCGGCCAGGTGGGCGTGCAACCGAGGTCGGCCTCCGAGAGCCCGGCGCGGGCCAACAGGCCCCGCACGAGGTCGGTGTGCTTCTGGGTGCCGGAGTGGCTGGACGTCGCGATCGCGGCATCCTCACCGCGCAGCACCACGCCGCTGGCCATCACCGCGATGGCCTGGAACGGCTTCATCGACGAGCGCGGGAACACCGGGGCGTTCACATCGCCGAGGGCGCGCAGAACGGCGCCGTCAGTGCCGAGCACGACGGCGGCGCCCGCGTGGCGGGACTCGATGAAGCCGGAGCGTTCCACGACGGCCAGTTCGACGGCGTCGATCACTTCGATGGTGCCTGAGGTGGAGGGCGCTGCGGCACCGAAGGCGGCAGGAGAGGTCGGCGTGGTCACGATTACAGCGTCGCCATCGCGTCGTCGATGACCGACAGGGCGTCGGTCAGTAGGGCATCCGTCACGGCCAGGCTGGGCAGGAACCGCAGTACGTTGCCGTAGGTGCCGGCCGTGAGCAGCAGCACGCCGTGCTGCGCCGCGTAGGCGGCGATCGCGGTGACCGCGGCGGCGTTGGGTGCCTTGGTCGTGGTCTGGGTGCCGGGCTGCACGAGCTCGATGGCGATCATGGCGCCGCGGCCGCGGATGTCGCCGATGATGTCGTGCTTGTCCGCCAAGGCGGTCAGGCCGGCGCGGAGGGTCTTCTCGATGCGCTGGCCCTCGGCGAGGAGGTTGTTGTTCTCGATCGCCTCGAATACCGCGATCGCGGCGGCGCAGGCGACGGGGTTGCCGCCGAAGGTGCCGCCGAGCCCGCCGGGCTGCGACGCGTCGAGGATCTCGGCGCGGCCGGTCACGGCGGCCAGGGGCATGCCGCCGGCGATGCCCTTGGCGATCAGCACCAGGTCGGGCTCCCAGCCGAAGTGCTCACTGGCGAAGTAAGCGCCGGTGCGAGCCATGCCGCTCTGGATCTCGTCGGCGATCATCACGACGCCGTTCGCGGTGCACCATTCCTGCAGCAGCGGCAGGTAACCCTCGGCGGGAACCATGAAGCCACCCTCACCCTGGATGGGTTCCACGACCAGGCAGGCCAGGTCGCTGGCGCCGATGACCTTCTCCAGGTACGCGATGGTGCGGGCGGCGGCTTCGGCGCCGCTGAGGCCGTCGTGATACGGGTACGAACTGGGGGCGTGGTAGACGTCGCCGGCCAGCGGGCCGTAGCCGGTGGCGTACGGGGCGGCCTTGTAGTTCATCGCCATGGTGAGCACGGTGCGGCCGTGGTACGCGTGGTCGAGCACGGCCACGGCGCGACGGCCGGTGTACTTGCGGGCGATCTTCACGCCGTTTTCCACAGCTTCGGCGCCCGAGTTGATCAACACGGTCTTCTTGGCGAAGCTGCCGGGGGTGTGCGCGGCGAGCAGCTCGGCGACGCGCACGTACTCTTCGTACGGCGTGATGGTGAACAGGGTGTGCACGAAGTCGTTCAGCTGGCCGGTCGCGGCGGCGACGACGCTGGTTTCCGAGTGGCCGACCGTGGTCACGCCGATGCCGGCGCCCAGATCGATGAACTGGTTGTCGTCGAGGTCGACGATGATCGCGCCGCTGGCCTTCTTGATGTAGACCGGCAGAGCGGAGCTGACGCCGGTGGAAACCGCGGCGAGGCGTCGCTGGTGCATCTCCGTGGATCGCGGGCCGGGGATGGCCGTCACGATCTTGCGTTCCTGGGTCACCGTGTAGACCGGGGACGAGGGGGTGGATGCGGCAGCGGAATCAGTCAGCGTGTCAGTCATGATCGCGCCAGTTTACCGCCCGCACCAGCGAGCAGCCGGGCCATTCCCTGCGAGAATTACCAGTAAGCGTGAAACCCGAAGGAGACGCCATGATCGGTGTACATCACTATGCCGTGCAGATCCACTGGACGGGCAACCGCGGCACCGGCACCAGCAGCTATCGGGCGTACGGCCGCGACCACCTTCTCACCTCGTCGGGCAAGGAACCGATCGCCGGCTCGGCCGACCGCACCTTCCACGGCGATGCCGACCGGTGGAACCCCGAGGAGCTGCTGCTGGGAGCGCTCAGCCAGTGCCACCTGCTCTCGTATCTGCACGTGGCCGCCAGACACGGGGTGGTCGTGGTCGGCTATTCCGACGACGCCATCGGCACCATGGCGCAGACGGCGGATGGCGGTGGCCACTTCACCGCCGCCACCCTGCGTCCCCGGGTCACCATCGCCGACCCGGACCAGGCGGAGCTGGCTCAGTCCCTGCACTCCGAGGCGTCCAAGGCCTGCTTCATCGCGGCGTCGGTCAATTTTCCCGTCGGTCACGAACCAATCATCATCATCGCCGAGCCGGCCTCGCTGCTCTAAGCCCGCCCGCTTAAACCGCGAAAGCGGCCCTGTGGCTGCCTCCGCAAAGCGGAGGTGACCACTGGACCGCTTTCGCGAGGTGCGGCGCTTACTTCTGGGTGGCCGCGAACAGGGTGAGGGCCTCTTCGAGCACCGAGGCGGCGTCGTCGATGAGGGCCTGGGAGATGACCACCGACGGCATGATCCGCAGCACGGAGTCCCAGCTGCCGGCATCCAGCACGATGACGCCATTGGTGGTGGCGTGCTTGAGCACGAACGCGAGAGCCTCGGGGAACGGCTTCTTGGTGCCGGGGTGCACAAGCTCAACGCCGAACATGGCGCCCTTGCCGCGTACATCGCCGACGATGTCGAATTTGTCTGCCCAGTCGCCGATGCGGGCCCAGAGGGCCTTCTCCACGCGCTTGGCCTCGTCGAGCAGGTTGTCGCGCTCGATGATGTCGAACACCGCCAGGGCCGCCGCGGTCGAAACCGGGTTGCCGCCGAAGGTTCCGCCGATGCCGCCGGGTTGCACGGCATCCATGATCTCGGCGCGGCCGGTGACGGCGGCGAGCGGGAATCCGCCGGCGATGCCCTTGGCCGTGGTGACCAGGTCGGGGACGACGCCGTGGTGCTCGATGGCGTACCAGGCGCCGGTGCGGGCGATGCCGGCCTGGATCTCGTCGGAGACGAAGACGATGCCGTTCTCGGTGCAGAACTCGCTCAGACGCTTGAAGTAGCCGGGAGCGGGGATGACGATGCCGCCGTCGCCCTGGATCGGCTCGACGAAGAACGCCGCGATTTCCGACGCACCGATGTGGGTCTGGATGTAGTCGATGGTCTTCTCGGCCGCTTCTTCGCCGGACAGGCCGTCCTGGTAGGGGTAGCTGGTGGGCACGCTGTAAATCTCACCGGGGAACGGGCCCATGCCCACGCGCTCCGGCCACGGACGGTAGGTCATCGCCATGGTGAGGTTGGTGCGGCCGTGGAACGCGTGGTCCAGGCTCACGATGGCGCGGCGGCCGGTGTATTTGCGGGCGATCTTCACCGCGTTCTCCACGGCTTCGGCTCCGGTGTTGACCAGGATCGAGTGCTTCTCGAAGTCACCGGGGGTGATCTCGGCGAGCTTCTCGGCGACGCGCACGTAGTTCTCGTACGGGGTGACGGTGAAGAGGGTGTGGGTGAGTTTGCCGGCCTGTGCGGCGGCGGCTGCGGCGACCTCCGGGTTCGCGTGGCCGATGGTGGTCACACCGATGCCGCAACCCAGGTCGATGATCTGGTTGCCGTCCACGTCCACCAGGATCGCTCCCGCGCCGTGGTCCATGTAGATGTTGGCAAGAGTGCCGGCACCGGCAGACACGGCGCGAACGCGTCGTTCCTGCAGCGCGATTGACCGTGGGCCCGGGAGGGCGGTGACGAGCTTGCGCTCCTGGCTGACCGAGAAGGAAGAAGACATGCCCCCAGTTTACGGACGTCGGCTGGGTGGGTGCCCCGTGCCGCCGCGGCAGCTGGGCATTCGTGCACGGAGTCTGCAACGGCCCCTTGGCAGCGGGCACTTCGATGTCTATTGCTGACGATGAGTACACCGATCCGCCCGAACCGTGAGGTTACGTTCCACCCTCGTCGTCGTTGCGCAAAGAACGGATCATGCTCTGCAGGATGTTGTGCGCATCGGACTGCTCTTCCGGCGTCAGGCCGCCCAGCATCCTGACCTCGACGGATCGAACCATAGCGGTCGCCTTCTCGAGGCTTCGTCGACCGCGTGGCGTGAGCTGTGCGGGAAGAACTTTCCCAACTCGAGCCTGCGCCGGGCGGGACACGTAGCCGTCTCGTTCCAGAGCCTGCAGCAGCACATTCATCGATTGCCGTGTCACGAACGCTCCTCGCGCGAGCTCGGAGTTGGACAGGCCAGGGCGCTGCGAGAGTAATTCGAGGCAGGAGTAGTGCGTCACGGTCATCCCGAGCGGGCGCAGTACTGCTTCCATGGCGGCGCGGAGGGCGCTCGACGCCTCTTTCAGCAGGTAGCCCAGTGACGTCTCCAGGTCGATTCCGTCTTGACTCATGTCAGTATTTTGACATACAGTGTCCGTGTCAGCTAACTGACACAAATGCAACAGAAAGAAGCATCCCCATGCCTGTCACCGGCCCTGACTTCATCTCCCTCCAAGCTCGCGATCTCGCCGCTTCGCAGGCGTTCTACGAGCAGTACCTCGGCTTGGTCCGCTCGCTGGCGGGTCCGCCTCACGCCGTTGTTTTTGAAACGACCCCGATTGCGTTTGCGCTGCGAGACCTCGTTCCCGGCACCGACCTCGCGTCAGTTGCCCAGCCCGGCATCGGCGCCGCGATCTGGCTCCACGCGACCGACGTCCAGGCCATCCACGACGCTCTCGTCGCCGACGGCCACACGATCGTCTCGGCCCCGATCGACGGCCCATTCGGTCGAACGTTCACCTTCTCCGACCCCGACGGCTACCAGGTCACCCTCCACGACCGAACCTGAGGCACCGAACACCGCCGCCCGGCTGGGCGACCTTTCCACGACGCTGAGAGACGCTTCGTCCCCTGCGCGTTCGTCGAGGCGATGCCATTGCTCGAGGGAACGGCCCCATGCTGTACCCGCCAGAATGAGTGCGATACCGAAGTATCCAGGGAGGGTCACGGTGTCACGAGCGATCGCAACTCCGACGATTGCCGCCCAGATCGGCTCGGTTCCGAGGAGGAGGCTCACTCTGGAGGGCGAGGTGCGCCGGACCGCCCAGGTTTGTACCAGGAACGCGAAGACTGTGCAGGCGAGAACGAGGTAGAGGAACAGGACTGCGCGCGCGGTGTCGAGGTTGGCCAGGAAGTGCGGGATCGAGTCGCCGTAGAACAGGGATGCCGCCGAGAACAGTGTCGCGCAGGTGGCCAGTTGGACCGTCGTGAGGTGAAGCGAATTCATCGGCTTGTTGCCGGTGAGTGTGAACATCGAGGTGACGTGGATGGCGCGAATGATCGCGGCGACGAGGATGAGCAGGTCGCCGAGGCTCGGCGTGTGGAACACGCCGTTGCTGGCGAGCAAGGCGACTCCACCGATCGCGATCGTGGCGGCAAGGAAGAACCTGCCGGGCAGTTGGCGGCCGGAAACCGCGGAATCCAGAATCGGGGTGAACACAATCGTGAGGCTGATGATGAGCCCGGCGTTCGTGGCCGACGTGTGGGCTATCCCGAAGGTTTCGAACGCGAACACGGCGGCCAAGATCGCCCCGAGGAACACGCCCGCGCAGAGCTCTGCCGCGGTGATCCGGTTCCGCCGAGCGGCCACGATCGCCGCCATGAGGGCTGCGGCGAGCAGCATCCGGAGCGCCAGCAGCGCCACCACGGACTCTTGCTGCACGAGTTCCTTGGCCACGAGGTAGGTCGATCCCCACGAGGCGGCGACCAGGAGCAGGAGCAGGTCGACGTGGAATCGGCGGAGGAGAGCAGGCATTCCACCATCGTCCGGTTCCCCCTCGCGTAAGACAAGAGAGGAGTTTGATGTCGAATGCTTTAGTTTGAACTTATGGAACTGGGTCAGCTTCGCGCACTAAGAGAGCTGGGCGACAGGGGCAGCATCGCCGCCGTCGCCGCCGCGCTGTACGTCACGCCGTCGTCGGTATCACAACAGATCAGCGCCTTGCAACGCCACTCTGCCGCCCCGCTGACGTTCAGGGACGGGCGGCGGACCGCGCTTACCGACGCCGGGCGCGCGCTGGCCCTGGCGGCGATCGACGTGGAAGTGGCGCTCGAGCGCGCCCGACAGGCGGTGGAGCTGTTCCAAGACGATCCGTTGGGCACCGTTTCAGTGGTGGCGTTCCACAGCGCGGGCCTGGCGATTTTCGGTCCGCTGGTAGCCGCGTGCGCGAGTCCGGAGCTGCCTGATGTCCGGCTGAGCGATTTCGACGTGGCTCAGGAAGAATTCCCCCTTCTCACCGCCGATCATGATCTGGTCCTCGCACACCGGCTGGTCGGCAGCCCGTCGTGGCCGGGGTCGGTGCGGGTGGAACCGATTCTGTTCGAGCCCCTGGATATCGCTGTCCGACGCGATCACCCACTCGCGGTGAAGGCTGCGATCGAACCGGCGGATCTTCTCGACGAGGCGTGGGTCGCCGTGCACGAAGGCTTCCCGCTCAAGCAGGCTCTCTCCGTGATAGCGGGAATCGGCGGGAGCGAGGCGCGCATCCTGCACCGGATCAACGAGTTCTCCGTTGCTGCTTCGGTTGTCGAAGCGAGCGGGTGCGTCGCCCTGATGCCCCGGTATACGACCGACTTGCGTGAGCATCCGGGGGTGGTCCTTCGTCCGCTCGCTCACCCCGGCCTGGGGCGGCACATCGACTGCCTGGCTCGACCGGAGACTCTGGAGCGGGCCAACGCGAAGGCAGTCCTGTCACAGATCCGGATCATTGCCGGAACTCTTATTCGGTGACCGCCGCGCTGAAGGACGTTGCGCCGATGGTTGATCTCGGTGCCATGGGAACGACCGGAATCGGGTCCGCGGAGTGGATCAGTGCCGTGCAAGAGCTGTCGGATGCGTGCGCCGCGTCGGGTGACGAGATGGCCATGGAGATGTACACCGGCGGATGATCCGAGCCCGGCGATCGTGAGCGTTGGCGAAAAGGAGCGCTCTACGCGCGGTGCGGCGATAGTTCCGCGGCTCGGACGTTGAGGCCGGGTGATCGGCTGGCAGCCCAGACGAGTGCGCCCGCGGCGATGATCGCCGCGAGCAGCCCGACGATGTGCACGATGAGCGAGGCGATCCCGCGTTCGGGAAGCAGGAACCCGTAGGGAACCCAACCGTCGGTCACGCCGCGAATCAGGACCGTGGTCAGCCACAGGACCGGGTAGGGGAGCAGCATCCATAGCCGTCGCCAGGGCAAGCGTGGACGGTCGCCGACGAGCAGCCAGTCGAGTGCGACGAGGAGAAGGAAGACGAGGTGGAGGAGGGCGCTCACCCACGGCGGTGCCGACCCTGTTCCCGGGACGAGGATGTTGTAGATCACGGCGACCACAAGCAAGTACGCCGTAATGATTCCTCGCACGAGGGTGAGTGCCGGAGGAACGCTTCGGCCGAGGACGACCAGCACCCCGGTAGCGATCAGGATGAGGCTGGCGAGCAGACTCGTCTGATTGGTGAAGTAGCCGAAGTAGTCGAATGGGTTGCCGTCGCCGAGGGCAATGCGGACGGCGTAGAAGTAAGCGAGAACCGTCGCGATCACCAGGCCGCTGGCTGCACGGCCGAATCCGACCACAACAGCTCTCGCGCACATTCGTCAGTCGCTCACGGCCGCGACGGCTTCGATCTCGACGAGCTGATCCGGGTACCCGAGCACGGTCACTCCCATGAGCGTGCTCGGCGCGTCGTGCCGGCCGAATGCCGCACGGACGACCTCCCACGCGGCGACGAGGTCGTTCCGGTTGGACGATGCCACAAGAACCCGGGTGCTCACGACGTTATCGAGCTCGGCTCCCGCCGCCTTCAGCGCGACAACCAGGTTCTCCATCGCTTTGCCGGCCTGCGCTGCGTAATCTCCCGCTCCGGCCGTGCTGCCATCGCGGTTCAACGGGCACGCACCGGCCAAGAAGATCAGGCGCGCCTCAGCGGGAGCCGTGGCGGCGTAGGCGTACTCTGCAACATCGGACAGGTCGGCTGAGCGGATGAGGGAAACCGTGTGAGACATGCCCTCAACGTATCGAAGACGCATCCGGGCACGGGCCCGCGCGCCACGAAGTTAGGAATCCGGAAGTCTAATAGGACGAAATACCGGATATCTGCCTTTTTTGCGCACTTCGTCCTGGTATTCGTGCGTCACACCAGGGGGACGACCGGTGCGGCTAGCGTAGTTCGCGCCACCAGATGGCGCGCTTGACGCGCTGCACCACGGTCGTCGGCGGTGATTCGTTGTAGCTGTGTGCCAGTTCCTGCCCGGTCAGCTCGTGGATCGCGGCCATGATCTCGTCGGTGGCCTTGCGACGGGCGCGTCCCGAGTCGGCGGTGCCGTGCCCGCTCACGTCGATCGGCTCGCCGAACTTCACGCTGATGCGGCGGATGCGCGGCATCTTCGAACCCACCGGCATGATCTCCTGCGTGCCGATCAGGCCCACCGGCACCACGACGGCCCCCGTGGTGAGCGCCAGCCAGCCCACCCCGGTGCGGCCGCGGTAGAGACGACCGTCCAGCGACCGGGTGCCCTCAGGATAGATGGCGAAGGCGCTGTCGGAGTCGAGGATGTCCTTGCCGGCGTCGAGCGCGTCCTGGGCGGCCTGGCCGGCGCCACGTTCCACGCCGACCGCACCGATCGAGGTGAAGAACTGGCGCGAGACCCAACCCTTGAAGCCGGTGCCGGTGAAGTAGGTGGACTTGGCCAAGAACTGCACGCGCCGCGGTGCGGTGAGCGGGATGACGATGCTGTCGATGAACGACAGGTGGTTGCTGGCCAGGATCACCCGGCCCTCGCGGGGGATGTTCTCCTTACCCGTGATGCGCGGCCGGAAGACCAGGCGTGCGATGGGCGCCATGATGCCGTAACCGAGGAAGTAGACGAACCCGGGCCGCTTGGCCTTGACCGGCATCTCGACGATTTCGTCGGTGGTGGGCACCTGTTCGGCAGGGGCTTCCGGCACGGTTGCGGGTTCGGATGCTGGGTCGTGCTTGGCTCCGGTCACTCAACGACCCTACAGCGCGAGGTAAGTCGCACCGGGCATATATCCGCGGTGCGCCTAGCATGGGGGCGTGCAGCGAATCATCATTCTCGGGTCCACGGGCTCAATCGGAACCCAGGCGCTCGACGTCATCAAAGCCAACCCCACCCGGTTCGAGGTGGTCGGCCTGTCGGCCGGCAGCAACCGAACGTTGTTGGCCGAGCAGGCCGCCGCGTTCAACGTCGACGACACCGCCGTCGGCGCCGACGAGGCCGAGCAGCTGGTGCGGGATGTCGACGCCGACGTCGTGCTCAACGGCATCACCGGGTCGGTCGGGCTGGGCCCGACCCTCGCCGCACTCAAGGCCGGCCGCACGCTGGCGCTGGCTAACAAGGAATCCCTCATCGTCGGCGGCGACCTGGTCAAGGCGCTCGCCGCCCCCGGCCAGATCGTGCCGGTCGACTCCGAACACTCCGCCATCGCGCAGGCGCTGCGTTCCGGTACCGCCGACGAGGTGCGCCGGTTGGTGCTCACCGCCTCCGGTGGCCCGTTCCGTGGCCGGTCGCGCGCCGAAATGACCGACGTGACCCCGCGCGAGGCCCTCGCGCACCCCACCTGGGACATGGGACTGGTCATCACCACCAACTCGGCCACCCTGGTGAACAAGGGGCTCGAGATCATCGAGGCGCACCTGCTCTTCGACGTGCCGTACGAGAGCATCGACGTTGTCGTACACCCGCAGTCACTCATCCACTCGATGGTCGAGTTCATCGACGGCTCCACCATCGCGCAGGCATCGCCGCCGAACATGCGCTTGCCGATCTCGTTGGGCCTGGACTGGCCGAACCGGGTGGCCGCGGTCGGTGTGCCTATCGACTGGACCACCCCGCACACCTGGACCTTCGAGCCTCTGGACGACGAGGCGTTCCCCGCTGTGGAGCTGGCTAAGCAGGTCGGCCGCGCCGGCGCCACCTACCCGGCGGTGTTCAACGCCTCCAACGAGCAGGCGGTGCTGGCCTTCCACGCCGGCCGGATCGGCTACCTCGACATCGTCGACACCGTGCAGCGGGTGGTGGAGGCCCACGAGGCGCAGGGCGACCTCACCCTCGAGTCCCTCGCCGACGCCGAACGCTGGGCGCGGGCGCAGGCCGACACCATCATCGACACGATCGCCCGCTGACCGGCTGCTACCGGCGGTAGCTGTCGGCCACGGCGACCAGCGCCGCATCCCACGGCGTGGCCGCCACGCCGAGCACCCGCTCGGTCTCGGCGGAGTCGATCACGTACGGCACCTGGAACTGGTAGCTGGACTTGTACACCTCGCGCATCAACGGGCTGGGAATGCCGAGTGAGCGCAGTATCCAGGTGTGGTAGCCGGCCACGGTGCCGTGGCTGCCGTAGCGCGCATTCAGCTGTCCGGCGATGTCGGTGCGGCTGTGGGCGCCGCTCGGCACGTGCCAGAGACGACCCCACGTGCCGGTGTAGTCGGCTGCGGCGATCATCGTTGCGGCGATGTCCGGTACGTAGCTCCAGCTGTGCACCAGATCGGGCCGGCCGACGACTCTGGCCGTCTTAGAGGCCAGGACCGCGCGGAAGAACGCCTGGCCCAAATGCGCGGTCCCGCCCACGCCGGCGCCGAAGTAATCGCTCGCGCGCACCTCCACGGCCCGGATCTCACCCCGCTCGTGCGCATCTCGCACCCGGTGCCAGCCGTCACGGCGAATCAGACCCTTCGATTCGGTCGTGGTCTCGGGGGAATGCTCGGTCATCGGCCCGGCCGGCGACCCGTAGGGGTAGAGGTTGCCCATCACCACCAGGTTGGCGCCCGAGACGGATGCTGCGGCGATTGCCGCCGCGAACACCGGCGGCCACCGGCGGGCCCAATCCGGGTACGGAGGATTGGTGCACAGAAAGATGGTCTGCATCCGCTCGGCCGCGAGGCAGAACGCGACGGGGTCCGACGCGTCGAGCACCCGGGCGATGGCGCCGGGAACTGCGGTGCCGGAGCGGGTGGCGACGGTGACGTCGTCGCCGCGGGCCACGAGCTGGCGGGCCAGTTCACCGCCGATCCAGCCGGCTCCGACGATGAGGTGCTGGGGCATGGGAACCTCCGAGGAGAGTGGGCCGACGGGGACAGGCTACCGGTCGGATGCCCGGTTCTGCCTCAGCCGGCGCCTTGATCGCCCGTGCCGGGCTCGCCCGGTGTCTCACCGGAGTTGTCGGGCACAACGGGCTCGGTTGTTGGCTCTGGTTCGGGGGTCGGCTCCGGGTCGGGCGTTTCCGGTGGCGGTGTCGGCTCGGCCGTCGGAACGGGTTCTGTCGGCGCCGGGCTGGGACTGCCCGTTGGCTCCGGGGTCGGCACGGGCGGCTGGGTGGCCGGGACCTCCGGCTCGGTGCTGGGCTCCGGGGTTTTGGTGGCAGGAGCCGGGGTGCTGGGAACGGTCGGTGTCGCGGGGGTCGCGGCCGTCAGCGCCGCGATCAGGTCAGCGTCGACGAGGGCGATGGCGGCGTTGATCCTCGCGGCCTGAGCCTCGGTGAGCCTGCCGTCTTCGACGGCAGCGGCCAGCGCGGCCTTCAGCCCGGCCACGGCGGACTGCGCGCCCGCATAGTCGCCGGTCGCGGCGGCTGCCGTCACCGAGAGCACGGCGGCCTGCAGCTGCGCTGTCGTGTCGGCCGGCACACCGGGCGTGCTGCTCGTGCACCCCACCAGGGTGCCCGCGACCACGACACCGGCCGCCACACCGGCGCGGATGCGGCTGCCCAGCGTACGTCGGCGGTGGGTCACGGGTCGACGCTCTCTTGCAGTTGCTCGAGGTGGTCCCCGAGCTGACCGTCGACCGCCGGATACGCCGGCGGCTCCGGCGGCGGGTCCGCGCCGGGAACGACGAACAACACGGCCCCCGCGGTGAGCACCGCCACCAGCACTCCGCTGACGACGAGCGACCACCGGCGGGACTTGCGCGACCGGCGTGGCCGACGCGAGGGGGCCGTGGCCGGCGCCGCTCGCGGATGAAGCGTCGAGGTCGGAACGAAAGGTGCCACTTTACGCTGCAGCGTCGTTGGCAGGTCGAGCGGTCGGGTGGCGCTGTCCTCTTCTCGGACCCCCACAGCTGCCGGCTCGGGGCTGACCGAGGAAACCTCGACCGAAGGAGCGTCGACCGAGGGAACCAGGGCGCGCAGCAGGCCGGCTGCCTCGGCGGGTCGGAGCCGATCCTCGGCCTCACGCGCCGTCATCCCGGTGAGCACCGCTCGCCACGCTGCGCCGACCCAGTCGGGAATCTCCGGTTGCCGTTGCAGCCGGGCCATGGCCGACTCGACAGCGGTGCCCGGGTAGCTGTGTTTTCCGGTGAGGCACTCGAGCAGCACCAACCCCAACGAGTAGACGTCGGCGGCCGGGCCGACCGGCAGGCCGCCGGCCTGTTCCGGGCTGAGGTAGCCGGCCGTACCCACCACAGCGCCCGTCTCGGTGCGGTGGGCGGCGTCGAACAGCCGGGCGATTCCGAAGTCGGCGAGCTTGGCGCGAACGACCCTGCCCGGAAAATCCGACGGTGCCAGCAGCACGTTCGCGGGCTTGATGTCACGGTGGGTGATGCCCAGTGCGCCCATGCAGTGCAGGGCCTCACAGAGGTCGGCGCCAAGCCTCGCCACCTCGCCGGGATCCATCGGGCCCGCCAGCAGGTGACTACGCAAATCCGTGCCATCGACGAATTCGGTCACGATGAACGACCGCGGGGCGCCGTCGATCACTTCGACTCCAGCGTCATACAGCGTGACGAGGGCGAAATGATTGAGGTGGGCCAGCACCGCCACCTCGTCGCGGTGCCGCGCGGATCCGGCACCGCCGGCGGCATCGAATCGCATCAGCTTCACGGCGACGGTGCGGCCCAGGGCCAGATCAGAGGCCTGGTAGACCACGGCCATCCCACCCGACCCGATCAATGCGTCGAGGCGGTATCGATTCGCGAGCGTGAGTCCGAGCACAGTATCGGTTCGCGTCGGTTCGCGAATCGGCTCGGTTGAAGTAGTCAGGCGGGCCTCCTGATGTCTGTTGGCAGCAATTCTTTGTCAATGCCCGCCGACAGTCAAGGCCGTCCAGCCCCTACTCGCAGTCGTCCTTCTTCTCGCAGGCTCCGGTTCCGGTTTTGTCGGTGCCGGGCTTTTCGGGTGTGGCCGGAGCAGGAGCCGGCGTTACAGAAGGCGTCGGCGTGTCGATGTCCTCGCTGTCGTCGCTGTCCTCCTCGTCGTTCTTTTTGTCCTTGTCTTTGTCCTTCTCGTCGTCGTCGTTGCCCTCGTCAGGCGTGCTGACAGGATCTGGCGTCGGCGTCTCCACCGGCACCTCCACGGGTGTGCTCGCAGCGATCGAGGCCGCAAGGTCGGCCCCGACGAGGTCGATGGCAGTCTGGATCTCGGCGGCCCGGGCCGCGGTGACGGCATCTTCGGCCGACGCGGCGGTCAGGGCGGTCTGCACGCTGCCGAGCTCGGTCTGCGCCGTGAGGAAGTCTCCGGCGGCAGCGGCCGAGGTCACCTTGAGGACTCCGTCCTGCAGGTCGGCCGCCGCGGCGGGATCCAGCGCGGCGGTGGTGCCTGCGCAGCCGGTGAGCAGGCTGCCGGCGAGGCCCAGGCCGGCGACGGTCAGGACGAGCCGGGTGCGGATGGTCCGGGTGGCGGTCATGGGTTCACGCTCTCTTGCAGCTGCTGGAGGTGGGTGCCGAGGTCGCCGTCGACCGCGGGATACGTGGGTGCCTCCGGGGCCGGATCGCCCGGTTGCACCAGGAACACCAGCACGATCACCGCGGCCAGCGCGACGAGCACCCCGATGATCAACGGTCGCCGGCCGACCTTGGGCTGACGACGGGCCGGCCGGTGGCCGGCGGCCGGCACGCTGGCCCCGGCCGGTTGGAACACCGCCGTGCGGTCCAGCGGTGCGGCCGCGTTCAAACGCTCGGTCTTCGCGGTGTGCTCCGCCATGCCTGCGGAGGGGAGCACCCGGGTGGGTTCGTCGCCGGTGGCCGCGGGCAGCCTCTCGGTGGGGGTCAGCGGTGCGGTCTGCAGGGGCGCCGCATTCATGGGTGCAGCGCCGGCCGCCATCAGCTCGGTTGAGTCGTCTGCCGATGCCGGGATTGCCGCGAGGGAGGACTCAGTCGACCCGGCCGGAACGAGTTCGCGCAGGCGCACCGCGGCATCCGCCGAGGTGAGACGGTCGGCCGGCTCGCGGGCGGTCATGCCGGCGAGCACGGCGCACCACTCGGCGCCGAGCTCCGCGGGGAGCTCCGGCTGGCGCTGCAGCCTGGCCATGGCCGACTCGATCGCTGTGCCCGGGTAGCTGCGAGTGGCGGTGAGGCTTTCGAGCAGAACCAGGCCGAGCGAGTACACGTCGCTGGGCGGCCCGATCGGCTGGCCCAGCGCCTGCTCCGGACTGAGGTAGCCGGCGGTGCCGAGCACCGAGCCGGTTCGGGTGAGGTGAGTGGCGTCGAAAAGCCGGGCGATGCCGAAGTCGGCCAGCTTGGCGTGCGAAACTCGGCCGGGAAAATCCGACGGGGCCAGCAGCACGTTGGCGGGCTTGATGTCGCGGTGGATGATGCCCTTCGCGTGCACGTAGTGCAGCGCCTCGGCCAGGTCGGCGCCCATCCGGGCCACCTCGGCGGGGGCCACAACACCCTGGTTGATGCGGCTGCGCAGGTCGGAACCATCGACGTATTCCATCACGATGAACGACCGGGTCACGCCGTCGACGTGTTCGGTGCCGGCATCGAACAGGGTCACCAGTGCGAAGTGGTTGAGGCTGGCGAGCACCATGACCTCGCCGCTCTGCCGCTGCGGGCCCGAATCGTCGGCGGTGTCCATCCTGAACAGCTTGAGCGCGACAGTGCGCCCCAGCGCCAGGTCGGCGGCTTCGTAAACGGTGGCCATGCCGCCGGTGCCGATCAGCCTGACCAGACGAAACCTGTCGGCGAGGACCAGCCCGATCAGGCTGTCTGACCGCGACGGATCACGAAGCGGTTCGGTCGGTGCAGACAGGGGGAGCCTCCGGGGCGGTGAATCGGGATGCTGGCGGGTGGGTGGCAAATCTTGCGGATAGCCTGCTGCCGGTCAACGGCCAGCCGACTTGCAGCAAGAGAAGGCTAATCTACCGATGTGGAAACCGTGCTGTTATATATCTTGGGCGTAGCCGTGGTCGTCGTGGGCCTTGCGCTGTCCATCGGCCTGCACGAGATCGGCCACCTGGTGCCGGCCAAGCTGTTCGGGGTCAAGGTCACCCAGTACATGATCGGCTTCGGGCCCACTCTGTGGTCCAAGCGTAAGGGCGAGACCGAGTACGGCGTCAAGGCGCTTCCCCTCGGCGGTTACATCTCGATGATCGGCATGTTCCCGCCCTCGAAGGACGGTGCCGCCCGACCCAACAGCACCGGTTTCTTCAACCAGCTGGTGCAGGAGGGTGAACCCGCCAAGAAGCCCGGCGCCCTGAGCACCATGGTCGACGACGCCCGTCAGGCCAGCGCGGACACCATCGGCGAGGGCGAAGACCACCGCGCGTTCTACAAACTGCCGGTTTTCAAGCGCATCATCATCATGCTCGGCGGGCCCACCATGAACCTGCTCATCGCGGTGGTGCTCTTCGCCGTGCTGCTGATGGGCTTCGGCACCACCCAGTCCAGCACCACCGTCGGCAGTGTCAGCGCGTGCGTGCTGCCCGCCACCAGCGACCGGCAGACCTGCGCGGAGGGCGACGAGGTCGCACCCGGCGCCGCCGCCGGCCTCAAGCCCGGCGACCGTCTGGTGAGCATCGACGGCACCGCGATCACCAGCTGGGACCAGTCCACCGAGATCATCCGCGCGTCATCGGGCACGCCCCTGCAGGTGATCGTCGAACGCGACGGTGCCGAGCAGACCCTGGTCATCACTCCGAAACTCACCGAACGCTACGTGACGGATGACGCCAATCAGATCGTCACCGACGCCAACGGCGACCCGCAGACCATCGATGTCGGCTTCGTCGGCATCGGCCCGGCGGGTGAACTCGTGCAGCAGCCCATCACGGCGGTGCTGCCCGCCGTCGGCGAGAACATCTCCGGTGTGTTCCACATGATCCTGAACCTGCCCCAGCGTCTGATCGACGTGGCCAACGCCGCGTTCGGGCCGGGGGAGCGGGACCCGAACGGCCCGATCAGCGTGGTGGGCGTCGGCCGGGTCGCCGGCGAGATCGCCAGCATCGACACCATCCCGTTCAACAGCAAGGCCGCGAGCCTGATCGGCCTGCTCGCCTCGCTCAACATCGCCCTGTTCGTCTTCAACCTGGTTCCGCTGATGCCACTGGACGGCGGCCATGTCGCCGGAGCCCTGTGGGAAGGTATCCGCCGGTGGTTCGCCAAGCTGTTCAAACGCCGCGACCCGGGCCCCGTCGACACGGCCAAGCTGATGCCGCTGACCTTCGCCGTCGTGGTCGTGCTCGGCGGCATGAGCCTGCTGCTCATCTACGCCGACATCGTCAAGCCGATCAACCTGTTCGGCTGAGCCCACGCCACACCATCGGGGCGTTCGGGAAGGGTTCAGCTTCACGGGATCGCGCACGCGTAAGCTACATTCGTGGCCGCTATAAACCTGGGTACGCCCAAAGTCCCCGTAACTCTCGCTCCCCGACGTAAGTCCCGCCAGATCAAGGTCGGTAAGGTCCTCGTCGGCGGCGACGCGCAAGTCAGCGTGCAGTCGATGACCACGACTCCGACGACGAACATCAACGCGACCCTGCAGCAGATCGCCGAGCTCACCGCCTCCGGCTGTGACATCGTGCGCGTCGCCGTGCCGAGCCGCGACGACGCCGAGGCGCTGCCGATCATCGCCAAGAAGAGCCAGATCCCGGTGATCGCCGACATTCACTTCCAGCCGAGCTACGTGTACGCGGCCATCGACGCCGGCTGCGCGGCCGTGCGGGTGAACCCCGGCAACATCCGCAAGTTCGACGACCAGGTCGCCAAGATCGCCGCCGCCGCCAAGGCCGCGGACGTCTCCATCCGCATCGGCGTCAACGCCGGCTCGCTCGAGCCCAGCATCCTGCAGAAGTACGGCAAGGCCACCGCGGAGGCTCTCGTGGAGAGCGCCGTGTGGGAGGCCAGCCTGTTCGAGGAGCACGACTTCCACGACTTCAAGATCTCGGTCAAGCACAACGACCCTGTGGTCATGGTCAAGGCCTACCGCCTGCTCGCCGAGCGCGGCGACTGGCCGCTGCACCTCGGCGTCACCGAGGCCGGCCCGTCCTTCCAGGGCACCATCAAGAGCGCCACGGCGTTCGGCATCCTGCTCGGCGAGGGCATCGGCGACACCATCCGGGTGTCCCTCAGCGCCCCGCCGGCCGAGGAGATCAAGGTGGGCCTGCAGATCCTGCAGTCGCTGAACCTGCGCGAACGCAAGCTCGAGATCGTCTCCTGCCCCAGCTGTGGTCGGGCTCAGGTGGATGTCTACAAGCTCGCCAACGACGTCACCGACGGCCTCGAGGGTATGACGGTGCCGCTGCGTGTGGCCGTGATGGGCTGCGTCGTGAACGGCCCCGGTGAGGCGCGCGACGCCGACCTCGGCGTGGCATCCGGAAACGGCAAGGGCCAGATTTTTGTGCGCGGCGAGGTCATCAAGACCGTGCCGGAGTCCGAGATCGTGCAGACCCTGATCGAGGAGGCCAACCGGATGGCCGCCGAGATGCCGCCCAGCGAAGACTCCCTCGGCGCCCCCGTGGTGACCGTCGGCTCCCGCTAGCCGCACCCGACCCAGCCGCGCGCGCCGCAACTGTTGCCCGTTTTCGAGGCCAGCCCGCGCCGACGGGTGGTCTCCGCGCGCCGTAAAGTAGGTGCGTGCCTATTCGTATGTCGAACTACTTCCTCCGAACCCTTCGCGAAGACCCCTCTGATGCCGAGGTCACCAGCCACCGCCTGCTTGTGCGGGCCGGCTACATCCGTCGTCAGGCGCCGGGCATTTTCGCCTGGCTGCCGCTGGGCCTGAAGGTCAAGGCGAAGATCGAGACCATCATCCGCGAGGAGATGGCCGCCGCGGGCGCCTTCGAGGTGCACTTCCCGGCCCTGCTTCCGCGCGAACCCTACGAGATCACCGGCCGTTGGGACGAGTACGGCGATGGGCTGTTCCGCCTGCAGGACCGCAAGGGCAGCGACCTGCTGCTGGCCCCCACCCACGAAGAGGTCTTCACCCTGATGGTGAAGGACCTCTACAACAGCTACAAGGACCTGCCGCTGTCGATCTTCCAGATCCAGGACAAGTACCGCGATGAGGCCCGCTCCCGCGGTGGCCTGCTGCGCGGCCGCGAGTTCACCATGAAAGACGCCTACTCCTTCGACCACACCGACGCCGGCCTTGAGACCAGCTACCAGGCTCAGCGCGACGCCTACGAGCGCATCTTCACCCGACTCGGCCTCGAATACGTCGTGGTGCAGGCGGATGCCGGCGCGATGGGCGGTTCCAAGAGCGAAGAGTTCCTGCACCCCACCCCGGTGGGTGAAGACACCTTCGTGCGCTCGGCCGGCGGTTACGCGGCCAACGTCGAGGCGTTCCGCACCCTGGCACCCGAGCCGATCGACTTCGCCGGCTTCCCCGCCGCGCAGGTGCACGACACCCCGGACACACCCACCATCCAGACCCTCGTCGATTCGGCCAACGCCAACCAGCCGCGCCCGGATGGCCGCGACTGGACCGCCGCGGACACCCTCAAGAACGTTGTGCTCGCCCTCGTGCAGCCCGATGGCAGCCGCGAGATCGTGGTCATCGGCCTGCCCGGCGACCGTGAGGTCGACCTCAAGCGCGTGGAGGTGGCCTTCGCCCCCGCCGAGGTCGAGGCCGCCAACGACGGCGACTTCGCCAAGCTCGCGAAGAGCCCCGGCCGCCCCGGCCTGGTCAAGGGCTACATCGGCCCGTGGACCGCCGCCGGCGCGATGCTGGGCGCCGAATCGGCCACAGGCATCCGCTACCTCGTCGACCCGCGCATCGTCGACGGCACCGAGTGGATCACCGGCGCCAACGAGGCCGGCCGCCACGTATTCGGCCTCGTCGCCGGCCGTGACTTCATCGCGGACGGCACCGTCGAGGCCGCGGACGTGCGCGCCGGCGACCCGGCCCCCGACGGCTCCGGCCCGGTGGAGTTGGCCCGCGGCATGGAGATCGGCCACGTGTTCCAGCTCGGCCGCAAGTACGCCGAGTCGCTGGGGCTCAAGGTGCTCGACGAGAACGGCAAGCTCGTCACCGTCACGATGGGTTCATACGGCATCGGCGTCACCCGCGCCCTCGCCGTGATCGCCGAACTCAACAACGACGCGAAGGGCCTGATCTGGCCCGAGGCGGTGGCACCGTTCGACGTGCACGTGATCGCCACCGGCCGCGACGAGATCGTCTTCGAGACCAGCGAGGCCGTGACCGCCATGGTCGAGGCATCCGGTCGCGACGTGCTCTACGACGACCGCCGCAAGGTGTCGCCCGGGGTCAAGTTCGGCGATGCCGAGCTGATCGGCATCCCCACCATCGTGATCGTGGGCCGCGGCGCGGCCGACGGCATCGTGGAGCTGTGGGACCGCCGTTCGGGCGAGCGCACCCAGGTGGCCGTCACGGAGCTGGCCGCCCACTTCGCCTAACCCGCAATCGCGAAAGCGGTCATCCGGTTGCCTCAGCGACGCTGAAGCAACCGGATGACCGCTTTCGCGCGCCGGTGTGGTTAGAGTCGGGCGAAGCGGGCCCTGAAGAAGCAGTAGATGCCGTACGCGATCAGGCCCAGGCCGACCAGCACCAGGATGGCCACCCCGAACGGCAGGGCGGCGAGCGAGCGCAGCGCCCCGTCCAGGCCGGTCGACTGGCTCGGGTCGACCGTGAAGCCTGCCACGATCACCAGGATGCCCACAACACCCACGGCGATGCCCTTGGCGATGTACCCGGCCATGCCGAGGCCCACCGTGACAGTGCCCAGGGTGCCGGCGGGCACGGCGAGGTCCTCGGTGAACTTCTTCGCAACACCCTTGTAGACGAAGTATCCGCCGATCACCAGAATCGCGAGCCCGGCGATCATGAGCAGCACCGGCCCGCCGGGCAGGGCGAGCACGGATGCGCTGGCCGACGCCGTGCTCCCCGATGAGTCCGCCGACCCCGTCAGCGCCACCGTCAGGGCCGTGCCGGCCACGAACAGGTACGCCACACCCTTGCCGATCTCCTTGAGCCGGTGCGCCCAGACCTTCTTCGGATCGGTGCCCGGCACCAGGAAAGCCTGCAGAACCTGCCAGAGGCCCAGCGCCGTCAGGCCGACGACGATGATCCAGATGACGAAGACACCGCCGGGGGACTGGGCGAGCTGGCCCAGGGCGCCGGACTGATCGGCGCTCTCACCGCCGGCACCGACAGCCAGCCCGATCGCGATGGCGCCGATCAGGCCATGCAGCAGGCCGTTGACCGCATAGCCGGCCTTGGCCAGGGTCTTCAGGTGCGGGTTGTTACCGGCGCTCTGCGCGGCATGACCGGCCGAATTGGCGGCGGACTCTGCATTGGATCGAGTAATCATCGGGATAGCGTAACCGCGCAGGCTGCTGCGCGCACCAGAGCGCCTCGGTGAGTCCTTGCGGGTACCACCCGGGCGGGTGACGGGCGCGCTGGGATTCCGGTACCGTAGGGAGAAGCCCGCTGCGCGGTTTCGCGGCGGCAAGATCTGAATAGAGGAGGCCGGCCATGGACATCGACCTCAGCGTGTTGCGGCTGATGGAGCGCGAGAAAGAGATTCCCTTCGAGGAACTCGTGCAGATCATCGAGCAAGCAATTCTGACGGCCTACCTCAAGCACACCCACCAGGGTGAGCCGCTGAAGCAGGCTGCGGAAGAAGAACCCGGAGCTCGCGTCGTACTCGACCGCAAGTCCGGTCACGTCGACATTTACATTCCTGAGCACGACGAAGAGGGCAACATCATCGGCGAGGCCGTTGACAACCCCGACGACTTCGGTCGCATTGCCGCATTCGCGGCCAAGCAGGTCATCAATCAGCGTCTGCGCGACATCGCGGATGACGCGGTGCTCGGCGAATTCAAGGGCCGCGAAGGCGAGATCGTCGCCGGCGTGATCCAGCAGGGCCCCAACCCCCGCATGATCCACGTCGACCTCGGCACCATCGAGGCGATCCTTCCCCCCGAGGAGCAGGTGCCCGGCGAAAGCTACGTGCACGGTTCGCGCATCCGGGTGTATGTCACGGCCGTCGGCCGCGGCATGAAGGGCCCGCAGATCACCGTCTCGCGCACCCACCCGTCGCTCGTGCGTCGGCTGTTCGCGCTGGAGGTCCCCGAGATCGCCAGCGGTGTCGTGGAGATCGTGTCGCTGGCCCGCGAAGCCGGCCACCGTACCAAGATCGCCGTGCGCGCCACCGAGCCCGGTGTCAACGCCAAGGGTGCCTGCATCGGCGAGCTCGGCCAGCGCGTGCGCGCGGTGACGTCGGAGCTCAACAACGAGAAGATCGACATCGTCGACTACTCGCCGGACCTGGCCACCTTCGTGGCCAGCGCGCTGTCGCCCGCCAAGGTCACCAGCGCTTACGTCATCGACGAGTCGATCAAAGCAGTTCGGGCCCTCGTGCCCGACTACCAGCTGTCGCTCGCGATCGGCAAGGAGGGTCAGAACGCCCGCCTCGCCGCCAAACTGACCGGCGCAAAAATCGACATCCAGCCGGACAGCATTCTGGAGGACGACGAATAGGGGGTACGATGGATCCCGTTAGAACGTGCATTGGATGCCGTTCCCGCGCCTCACGCTCCTCACTTCTGAGGATCGTCGCCCAGAATTCGGACCTGGTGGTTGATGAAACCGCCACCCTCCCTGGGCGAGGCGCGTGGATTCATCCCACCATCGCGTGCTTCCAGGAGGCCGTGAGGCGGCGCGCTTTCGGGCGTGCTCTTCGAGTGACCAGCCCCCTGGACGCAAAACAACTAGAGAACAGGCTGACTTGGCTAATGGATAACTAATGAGCGGCTCGAAATGAGAACCGTCCGTTACTAACGGTCTGCCCCTTTCCGGGTGCAGGCCCGGAACAGGAGAATTGTGGCTGCGAAACCACGCGTACACGAGATCGCAACTGAACTCGGTGTCGACAGCAAGGTAGCCCTTGCGAAATTGAAAGAGATGGGCGAGTTCGTCAAGGGACCGTCTTCCAGCGTTGAACCCCCCGTTGCCCGCCGTCTGCGTGCAGCACTCGAGGCCGACGGAATCGCCACCGGCGGCGCCGCTGCCACCCCGGCGGCCCCTGCCGCCGCCGCGAAGCCCGCGTCGACCACCACGGCCAAGCCCGGTGGCGCACGTCCGTCCCCGGCACGTCCCGCCGCACCGGTGCCCGCACCCGTCGTCGAGGCTCCTGCAGTGGATGCACCGCCGATGCCCGCCGCGCCGCTCACCGTAGCGGAGCGTCAGGCCGCAGCGACCGAGAAGGCCGCCGCTGCCGAAAAGGCTGCAGCGACCGAGAAGGCCGCCGCCGAGTCCGGCACCGCCGCGACCGAGAAGACGACCACCGAGGCAGCCACACCGGCCGCCAAGGCTGACGGCGACGCGGCTCCGACCGCCAAGCCCGGCGGCAGCGTCCCGCGTCCGGGAGCCCGTCCGGGCAACAACCCGTTCGCCAGCAACCAGGGCATGGGCAAGACTCCCACCCCGCGTCCGGGCAACAACCCGTTCGCGAGCGCGCAGGGCATGGGACAGCGTCCGCCGTCCACGTCCTCGCCCAGCAACATCCCCCGCCCCGCCGCACCCCGTCCCGGCGCCCCGCGTCCGGGCGGACCCGGCCAGGCACCCCGCCCGACCGGCTTCGGCCAGCGTCCGGGTGGCTTCCAGCGTCCCGGTGGCGCTCCGGGCGGCGCCGGTGGCGCACGCCCCGGCTTCACCCGAG
>NZ_SOFX01000017.1:0-42836 GCF_004402745.1 Cryobacterium sp. TMN-39-2 | reverse complement strand
CGCGGGGCCGGCGGGCAGGTCCAGCTCGGAGGCCGCGGCGGCGGCCTCGACGGCCTCCGCGGTATCGGCCGTGGACGTCGTCGTGGCCGGCAGCCTGGTGGCCTTGGCGACCGCGGGCTTCACCGGCGCCTTGCGGGCAGCGGGGGTGCGCGTCACCGTGACGCGCGCCGGCGCCGTTGCGGGTTCGGCGGCGGCCGGGGACACGGGCGTCGTCGTCGGTACCGACACGTCCTCCGCCAGCGCGGCGGCGGCCGGCTTCTTCTTGGCCGGAGCGCGGGGCGTCGACGTGGCTCGCGGAGTCGCAGGGGTGCGCGGTGCGCGGGTCGAGCTGCGCGCAGGCTTCACCGGGGTTGTCGAGCCGTCGGCGGTTGCTGTGTCGGCTGAAACCGATGTGTCGGCGTCGGATGCGGCGGGCGCGTTCGACGCCCCACCGGCCGAGGACGTCGTGGTTCGGGGGGTGCGGCGCACCGGAGGCTTGCGGGGCGGCAGCGCGCCGGTGGTCGGTGCTGTCGTTGAAAGGGAATCGGGCTCAGGGGCTCGGTTCGCAGGGGCGTTGTGTTCGATGGCACTACCCTCGCGTTCCGGCTCCGTATCGGGAACGGGCAAGACCGGAGTCCGCTCGTCAGGCTCGGAGTTCGGAGGCACTGGAGTCACCTCGCTAACTTACCAAGGACCGTCTGACCTCGCTGGGGCTGGCGGCGGTCGCAGGCGGATTCTCACCAAAACTCGCGCCGGAATCGCAGGTCACAGGGCCGCACGAATCGTCACGATCAGGACACGCCTCTGACCGTCTCTTCCCCCAGAACGGGGTCGTCGGGTAGTCTGAAGGTGGCATAACGGTGTGTCTATACGTGAACTTAGGGGTGAACCGCAGGCAAACTCGGCGAAAACGTCCGACCGCTGCGGGGCCACCCAGATCTTTCTTAGGAGATATTCGTGACCACCCAGGTAGTAATACTTGCAGCAGGAATGGGCAGCCGCCTCGGCCGCTCCCTTCCTAAACCGCTGACCGAACTCAACGACGGCCGCACGATCATGCAGCAGCAGTTCGACAACATCGAGCACGCCTTCGGTAAGAAGACCAAGGTCACCATCGTTGTCGGCTACAAGCTCGAGCACATCATCGAGGCTTTCCCGCAGGCATCCTTCGTCTACAACGAGCAGTACGACGTGACCAACACGTCGAAGAGCCTGTTGCGCGCCCTCCGCGCGTCCGCCAGCGGCGGCGTGCTGTGGATGAACGGCGACGTCGTATTCGATCCCGCTATCCTCGATCGCGCTGCCGCGATGATGAAGCGCGACCAGTCCTTCGTCACGGTCAACACGTCGAAGGTGTCTGACGAGGAAGTCAAGTACACGACGAGCGCCGAGGGCTACATCAAGGAGCTGTCGAAGACCGTGAAGAACGGGCTCGGCGAGGCTGTCGGCATCAACTACGTGTCTGCCGCTGACAAGCCCATGCTCATCCACCACCTCAGCAAGGTCGGCGACCAGGACTACTTCGAGCGCGGCATCGAGCTCGCGATCGAGAAGAACCGCATGCTCGTGGAGCCCGTCGACATTTCCGACTTCTACGCCGTCGAGGTCGACTTCGCCGAAGACCTCGAGCGCGCCAACCTCTTCGTCTGATCAGCCTGGAGCCGTGGGGCGGTCGCGTCGATGGCGCGGCGCCCCGATCCGCTCCCATACGATAGAGCGCGTGAGTAGTTACGCTCAGGTGCGTCCTGAACAGCGCACCCCGTTTGCGCGGTACCGTCATTCCCTCTGGCTGTTGACCCAGCGGGACCTGCGGGTGCGGTACTCCACCTCCGTGCTCGGCTACTTCTGGTCGATCCTCGACCCGCTGGTGATGGCCGGCATCTACTGGTTTGTTTTCACCCAGGTCTTCCAGCGCACCGTCGGCAACGAACCGTACATCGTCTTTTTGCTCGCCGCACTGCTGCCGTGGATGTGGTTCAACGGGGCCGTCTCCGACTGCACCCGGGCATTCCTGCGTGAGGCAAAACTCATCAGGTCCACCCGGATCCCCCGCACCATCTGGGTCAACCGGCTCGTGCTGTCCAAAGGCATCGAGTTCATCGCCGCCATTCCGGTCCTGATCGTCTTTGCGATCTGGTCCGGCGCCGAGGTCAACGTTGATGCGATTTTCTTCCCGCTGGCCATCCTCATCCAAGCCGTGCTCACGGCCGGAGTCGGCCTCATCGTTGCCCCACTGGTCGTGTTCTTCCGCGACCTCGAGCGAGCCGTCAAACTCATCCTGCGCTTTCTGTTCTACGCGTCGCCGATCATCTACGGCACCAGTGACCTGCCGGAGCAGCTGCACTTCTGGGCGGCGTTCAACCCGCTCAGCGGCATCTTCAGCCTCTACAGGGCCGCGTTCTTCCCCGGCGAGCTGGACTGGTTCGTCGTGGCCGTCAGCGCAGCCATGTCGGTGGCATTCCTCGGAATCGGCCTGCTGGTCTTCTCCCGCACCGAGCGTGCCGTGCTGAAGGAGATCTGATGACCGAGACCGTCATCTCCCTGAACGACGTCGGAATCAGGTTCCGCCGGAATCGGCGCAGCCGCCGCAGCTTCAAGGACCTCTTCGCCGGCACCCGCCGCCGCACCAGGTCCGGTGAGTTCTGGGCGCTGCAGAACGTGTCGTTCACCGTTCAACGCGGTGAGGCGATCGGGGTCGTCGGCCGCAACGGCCAGGGCAAGTCCACCCTGCTCAAGCTCGTCACGGGTGTTGTGCTGCCCGACGAGGGCACCGTGAACGTCATCGAGGGTGTCGCCCCGCTGATCGAGATCACCGGCGGCTTCGTCGACGACCTCACCGTGCGCGACAACGTGTACCTCACGGCGGGTCTGCACGGCATGACCCGCAAGCAGATCGATTCCCGCTTCGACGACATCATCGAGTTCGCCGAGATCGCCGACTTCATCGATACCCCGTACAAGCACCTGTCCAGCGGCATGAAGGTGCGTATCGCGTTCGCCGTGATCTCCAGGCTCGAGGAGCCGATCATCCTCGTCGACGAGGTGCTGGCGGTCGGCGACAAGGCGTTCCGCGAGAAGTGCTACCGACGCATCGAAGAGCTGCTGGCCGGCGGACGCACCCTGTTCTTCGTGTCGCACAACGAGCGCGACCTGCGCCGGTTCTGTGCCAGGGGCCTCTACCTCGACAAGGGTGAGCTGGTCCTCGACGCCCCGATCAACGACGTCCTCGACCGGTACAACGCCGAGTACGGCATCAAGAAGGCCTGAGACGTCGCCCGACCGCGATTCGTCACGGCCAACGCGCATCAATCTGGCTGGGAATTACCTCGACGATGCTCAGTTTCGAACCGTAAACTCGTGCTTCTGCACCCGAGGAGGACCGCACCATGGCTAAGAAACCCACACCACTGCTGTCGCCCACCGGCGGGCTGCCGCAGGGCGGCCAGCTGCCATCCGGCGTCGCCACCGGTTTCGACAGGGTCATGGCGATTCATCGCCCCGCTGTGCTCGCCCACATCCGCAGCATTCGCCACCGTCACCCCGATGCCTCGCCGGAACAGCTTGTGCGCATTCTGGAGCGGCGTTATCTCGCCGCTGTCACCAGCGGCGGCGCCGCGGTCGGCGCGACGGCCGTGATCCCCGGCGTCGGCACCGGTATCACGCTCGCTCTGTCCGGCGTCGAGACGGCCGGGTTTCTTGAGGCGACCGCTCTTTTCTCCCAGTCCGTCAGCGAGGTGCACGGGATCACGGTGAGTGATCCTGAGCGCGCGAGGGCGCTCGTGATGACCATGATGCTCGGCCACGAGGGCTCCGACCTGGTGCGTCAGCTGGCCGGTCAGGTCACCGGCGGAGGAGTGGCCCGTACTGCCTACTGGGGAGAGTTGGTAACCACCAGCCTGCCCCGCGCCATCATGGGGCCGCTGACAGACCGCCTCAAGCGCACCTTCATCCGGCAGTTCGCTGCCAAGGGCGGAGCCAGCCTGATCGGCAAGGCCGTGCCGTTCGGCATCGGCGCCGTGATCGGCGGAATGGGCAACCACATTCTCGGCAAGCGGGTCATCGGTTCGTCCAGGCTCGCGTTCGGTCAGGCGCCCGCCGCCTTCCGCCCGGAGCTCGACCCGCGGGCGCACACCATCACCCTGCGCGACGGCGCCGTGATTCCCGGCAACCGGCTCACTCAGCTGGGCCACGGCGCACTCCGGGCACTCCCCCGGCCGCTCCGCCGCCGGCCGACCGGCGGGGACCCGGTCAAGCCGGATGCAGCCGCACCGGCGGAACCCCTCTAAGCAGAGCCCGACCGGCCTGACCCTGCCCGCCTCACCCGATCACTCAGACGTCTTCGGTCTCGCTGACTTCCTCGACGAACTCGGCGAGGCCGTCGTCGTCGCCGGCGTGCACCTGGGCGAACCGGTCCCATTCGGTCATCAGATGTTCGATCGCGGCATGGAACCGCGCCGTCGGCGCACCGGGCGTGGGATCGCCGAAGTACTGCTCGACCCAGACGCGCAGACGTTGGTCGGCGCCGTCGTCGTTCACAAGCTCGTCGAGGGTCTCGACGATACCGGCGGTCTCGCCCGCGTCAAGCCACTCGCAGTCGGACAGGTACCCGCTGGTGTCGATGGCGGCGAGAGGGTTCAGCGGCCGCGTCACCATGAGCGGTTTGCCCGATGCAAGGCGGTCGTAGACCATCGCCGAGATGTCGACGATCGCAACGTCGGCGGCGGAGAGCTGCCAGCCAAGCTCCGCGCCGGTGTCGATGATGTGCTGGGCGCTGGCATCACGGCTGTTCGCCGTGTTCATCGCGGCCATGATCTGCTTGTTCGCCAGACCGTATTCGTGGTCGACCACACCTGATCGCGGATGCGGGCGGTACACCAACCGGTGCCGGGGGCTGCGCAACAGGGCAGTGACCAGGGCCACGCCGTGCGTGGCGATGGAGCCGTACGCGGCGGCGGCGCGGTCGCCCTCCCAGGTGGGCGCGTAGAGCACAACGGTGCGCTCGTCGGGCATGAACGGCAACCGGCCCGAGTAGTGGTCGGCCTGGGGCCGACCGATGGTGATGGCCCGCTTGTCGAAGTCGTAGTCCCAGAGCACCTTGCCGAGCCTGGCGACGGCGGCCTGACCGGCCACGAACGAGTAGTCGTAGGCCTTGAACTGGTTCGTGGTCATGTACATCTTGTCGCTCTCACCATGGTTGATGAAAACGTGCCAGCGGCGCCCGTAGCGCATCATCTGGAAGTTGCGGGAGTTCTGATTGACGTACAGGACGATGCGGATGTCCTGCTCGGCGATCACTCGTTCGAGGTCGGACACCTTGCGCACGTAGGCGACCGGGATCGGGCTCTCTTCGATCAGCTTCATCGTGCCGCCGGCGGTGCGGCTCAGGACGACCACGGGCCAGGTCTCGGCCAGCTTCGCGAGTGGCTTGTACCACTGGCGCATCTGGTAAAGGTTCACCGGGCCATCCGCGAAGTACACGGCGATCTTGAAAGTATTGGCGGGCAGCGGGCCGCGTACGGCGAGGCGCTCGGTGAGTAGGCGCTGAGCCTTGCGGGAACCGAGCACATCCTTCACCAGCTTTGCTGCGAGTCGGACGTCTTTGCTGCTTACCACTGCTCCAGCCTACCCACCGGGCCGGGACCTAGGGCCTACCGCCCCCCGGAAGGGGCGCACCGGTAGCCAATCGTTAGGCCCGCTCAGATGACGGGGGGCCGGCCCGCGCGGGTCATCCGCCAGATGGTGCGGGTCGCCAGCGGACGGCGTTCGCCGGGGTCGGTGACCCACCCCTCCCACCAGCCACGGAACCAGGCCTTGAGGGCAGCCGGGTTGCGGGCTCCGCGGAGCACCTGGATCGCCGTCCAGGACCCCACGTAGAGCGGTATCAGCGGCAGTGGCAGGTTGCGCCGGGCGATCCAGACGCGGTTGCGGGCGTTGAGCCGGTAAAAATCGGCGTGCCGGGTGGGCAGGATCACCGGGTGGTTTGCCACCAGGTTGCCCGCGTACCAGGTGCGCAGGCCCTGGTCCCAGACCCGCCAGGCCAGCTCGATGCCCTCGTGGGCGTAGAAGAACGGTTCGGCCCAGCCGCCGGTGGCGTCGAAGACGGGTCTGGGCAGAAGCACAGCACCCTCCCACACCGAGAACACCGCGCTGGAGTGTGCGGCGTCGCCCTTGCGGATGCGTGGAATCCAGCGGCGTGGCGCGGTGAGGCCGGCCGGGTCGACGACCTGAGGCTGCAGCAGACCGATGCTGGGGTCGGCGCGCAGCACCCCTACGGCGTCGATCAGGAACCGGGGATCCGGCAAGCTGGCGTCGTCATCGAGGAAGAAAAGGTAGTCGCCGCCCACGTGCTCCACGCCGCGATTGCGGCCGGCGGGGATGCCCAGGTTCTCGGGCAGGGCGAGCGCGGCGACGACACTGGGCAGGCCTGTGGGCTGCCAGCCGTTGCCCACGCAGATGATGTCCAGCTGCACGTCTTCCTGGGCGAGCAGGCTGCGAATGCCGCGCTCGAGGTCGTCCGGGCGGCGGCCCTGGGTGAGCAGGACCACACCGATGGTGACGGGCACGCTGTCGCCTGACTTCAGGACCGCACTCGCTTCGAGGCCATGATCGCCAGGAAGTGGCCGATCAGCGCTAGGAAAGCGAGGGGAACGAGGACGGCGAGGAAGACCCGGTCGGTGATCGGCTGACCGAGGACGAGGCCGATGACGGCGGCGACGAAGATCACCATCGTCATTTCCACCGAGTGGTACAGGCGGTGGAAGGGCAGGAACCGGGCCAGGCGGCGCAGGGTCGCGATCAGGCCGGCCTGCGGCACCTTCTCACCCTTGTTGTCGGCCAGCTTGGGCAGGCCGGCGTTGGCGCGGGCAACGTGCACCATGTCGTTGAGGGCCTTGTTGAGCACGATCAGCAGTGCCAGGGCCAGGCCCAGCGTGGTGAACAGGAAGTCGGCGGGTGCTTCGAACGGGTAGGCGGCGGCGCGGATGCCCAGCGCGATGGGGATCAGGGCCTCGGTCGAGTAGTGCCCGACCTTGTCGAGGAACACCCCGGCCGGTGACGACGTCCTACGCCAACGGGCGACCTCGCCGTCGCAGCAGTCGACGAGCATCTGCAGCTGGCCGAGCACCAGGGCCAGCAGGGCACCCCAGATGCCGGGAATGAGCAGCGCCGCGGCCGTGGACCAGCCGACGAGGATCATCAGGCCGGTGACGCCGTTGGCCGAGATGCGCGTCTTCAGCAGCAGCCAGGTGAGGTACGGCGACAGGTCACGCAGGTACAGCGACGCCGTCCAGTGCTCGGCGTTGGCGCGCATCCGCACCTCGGGAGGTTGCGCGACGGCACGAAGCTCGGCGATCGAAGAGGGCCGAGCCGTGTTGGGCGAACCAGACGTCATTGATGTCTTCCCGTGTGTGCCGAGATGTTGGTGGTGAGCTTGAGGTAACCGAGCAGGAAGCCGATACCCCAGCAGAAGTGAATGCACGGCAAGACTACGAGAAACCAGAGCGCGACACGAACGCCGTCGGACCGGGTCGACGCAACGGTGGCCGCCACGACGATGAGCAGGTAGGCCAGCGGGGCCAGGAAACCCAGCAGCAGCCAGCCCGGTCCGCCCAGCAGGACCTGCACCAGGCCGGCGAGGCCGAGCAGGATGCCGATGGTGACGCCGAGCACCATCACGGGCGGGGCGAAGTAGCGCAGGCCGTTGGATTCGGGGAACCGGCGGGCCAGTTCGCCGCGCCACAGTCCGGTGGAGACCATCTGGCGGGCCAGGCGGGACAGGCTGGGCCGCGGCCGGTAGATGACCTTCAGCGCCGGGGTGAACCAGACCGAGCCACCGTGCTCGCGCAGGCGGCGGTTGAGTTCCCAGTCCTGGCCGCGCTTGATGCCCTCGTCGAACATGCCCACCCGCAGCAGGCTGTCACGGCGGAAGCAGCCGAGGTACACGGTCTCGGCTTCGCCCTCGGGGCCGCCGACGTGCAACGGAGTGCCGCCCAGGCCGATGCGGGTGCCGTAGGCGCGGGCGACGGCTTGCTGGAACGGGGCGGTGCCCTGGGCATCCATGATGCCGCCGACGTTGTCGGCGCCGGTGCGTTGAAGCGTCTCGACGGCGATGCGGGCGTAGTCGCGCGGAAGCACCGAGTGGGCGTCGACGCGGATCACGACAGGAAAGGTGGAGGCGCGAATGGCGATATTGAGGCCGGCCGGCGTCGACCCGACTTCATTGGCGACGACGCGGATGCGCGGATCCACCGCGGCCATCTCTTCGACGAGTTCGGTGGTGCCGTCGATGCTCGGCCCCAGGGCCAGGGTGACCTCGAACGGGCCGTCGTAGTCCTGCTCGAGCAGGCTCTGGACCGCCGCTCGTACATGGCTGGCCTCGTTGAGCACGGGCATGATGTACGAGACGCCGATCAGCACTGTGTCTGCGCTCTCGTGCACTGGGCTGGCCATCTTTCCACTCATTCGGGCAATCGCCTGAGCCTAGCAGCCGAGTCTTTTCACTCGGTCCGCGTTACCTGTGGCACGCCTCCGAGCCGGCGGCCGCGGCCCCGGACACAACTGCGCCGCCGGTGCAGGACCGGCGGCGCAGGAAGAAGGAAGGAGCTGATCCGGGCTAGCTGGTGAGCTCGCCGACGGTGACCGACACCGTCACCGATTCGCCTTCACGCACGTAGGTGAGGTCGGCGGTGGCACCGGCTGCGAGGGTACGCACCTGGGCGGTGAGGTCGGTCGCGTCGGTGATGGGAACACCGTTGAAATTGGTGACGACGTCACCGGCCTTCAGGCCGGCCTTCTGGGCGGCTCCGCCGGACGACACCTCGCTGATGAGGGCGCCGACGGTGTCGCTGTCGGTGCTGGTGGCGCCGGTGACGCTGGCGCCGAGCAGGCCGTGCGTGGCAGATCCGGTGTCGATGATCTCATCCGACACCCGCTTGGCCAGGTTGGCCGGGATCGAGAAGCCGACACCGATGCTCCCGGCGGTGGTGGCGGTCGAGCTGCCACCGGCGTTGGCGATGGCGACGTTGATGCCGATCAGTTCGCCCTTGCTGTTGAGCAGGGCTCCGCCGGAGTTGCCGGGGTTGATCGCGGCATCCGTCTGGATCACCGCGAGCGAGATGCTGCTCTGGGCGGCCTGGGTGTCCGGGGTGTCGGGGGTCGAACCGTCCCGGTTGGGCAGGTCGTAGTTGAAGAAGTTGCCGTCACCCTCGTCTGGCGTGGTCTCGTCGGGCGTGGTGGGTGCGGCGGAGGACGCCACGGTGATGCTGCGGTTCAGGGCGCTCACGATGCCGTTGGTGACGGTGCCGGACAGGCCGAGTGGCGCGCCGATTGCGATGGCGGTGTCGCCGACGTTGAGATCACTCGAGTCCGCCCAGGTGATGGGCGTGAGGTCTGACGCGTCGGTGAGCTTGATCACGGCGAGGTCGGAAACCGGGTCGGTGCCGATCAGGGTGGCCGCGTACAGCTTGCCGTCGCTGGCCTTCACCTGGATGGTCGCGTCTGCGGCGGCGCCGTCGAGGGTGACGACGTGGGTGTTGGTCAGGACGTAACCGTCTTCGCTGAGGATGACGCCGGAGCCGGAGCCGCCGGAGTCGCCCGCGGCGACCTCGATGGTGACGACACTGGGCGACGCCTTGGCGGCGACTGCGGTGATCTCGTTCACGCTGTCGGTGTTGTTGACGACCACCGTGCTCGGGCCCTGGGCCTCGCTGGCCGGGGTGCCGTTGCTCTGGCTCGAGTAGACGACAGCGGAAACACCGGCTGCGGAGACCCCGCCGACCAGGGCGGCGATGGCGAGCGCGGCGACGAAGGCCACGTTGCCTTTGCGGCGGTTGGGGTCCTTGGGCGCCTTCGGTGCACCCGACGGTTGCGCGGGGTAGCCGTTCGCGTTGGCGTAGGCCTGCTGCTGCGCCGGGGTGGGGGCGTAAATCGGGGTGGACCCGTCCGGGCCCGGAATCGGGCGGCCGAAGGCATCCGTGGGGTAGGCGGGGGGCGCCTGGGTGTACGGGTGCGTCGGCTGAGCTGCCTGAGCGTGCTGAGCTGCGGCCTGGTGCGCTGCTGCCTGCTGCGCGGCGGCCTGGTGCTCAGCTGCCGTGGGCGCCGGGGCAGCGACCGTGGCGTCTTCCGAACCGAGCACCTCGGTGGGCTGGTTGTCGGCGGCGCGTGGAACTGCGGGCTGTGCTGCGCTGGGCTGTGCTGCGGTGGGTTGTGCTGCGGTGGGTTGTGCTGCGGCTTCACCCGACGAGTTGACCTCGAACGGTGCGTTGTCCTGAGGCTGGTCGGGGGTGGTGCCCGGGTCCTGAGTGTTGTCGGTCATGGTGTGCTCCTTCCAAGCGAAGCTAGCTTCTCGCCTAAAGCTGAACGTTTGATATGCGCAGACTGGGAGCAATCAATGATGAAGCCGTGACCTTGCCCGGCTCGCGGAACGACGTGGTCCTGCAGCGGCCCGATGCCTCTCAGCAGCCGGGGCCGCCGGGGTTGCCGAGGCAGGACTCGGCCACAAGAACCGTGCCGGCGCGGTCGGCGATCGCGGTGATCGGGCGGGTCGGCACCAGCACCAGACCCTGCACGTCGCGCCATTCGGCACCGGCAAAGCGATACTCGGCCGAATATGACACGATCAGCCCGATCGACAGCGTGCCGGTGCTCTCGAACACGTGACTAGTTGAGGTTTCTGAGAACTCGGGAAGGTTCAGGGCCGCCCAGGTCGCCCCGCCCGAAGCCGACGTTCGCGACGTTCCGTCGCCGTAATCCCACCGGAATCCCACCGGGGTGAACCGCACCTCGGCCGAGGCGCCGAGGAGGGTCCCTGACCGGACATGGGCCGACGCCGTGGCGAAGAAATTGGCCGGGACTCCGACGACGAGCCAACCGTTGGGTTCCATCCCCTGAGTGGGCGCGTCGGCCGGGATACTGACCAGGTCACTGACACGCACGACCAGATCCGGATCGCACGGCGTCTGAGGCTGGCACACCGGCACCGCGGGGTCGGCCGGCGCCACTATCGGTTGGCGCCTCGGACCAGTCCCCAGTCCGCCGGATGCGTCGCCCCGGTCGACGGGGACTCCCCCTGGAACCAGGCTGACGCCGTCAGGGAGCCCATCCCACTCGCCGCCTCCCGAGCCGCCACCGCCATCGCCGTCGCGGCCGTTGCCGGAACCAGACCCCTGACGTCCAGGCGTGTTGACCTCCCGGTCTGCGCTGAGGTCGACCCCGCCGTCGCCGACAGATGCGCCAGGGCAGACGCCCGTCTGAGTCGTCAATCGATTGCAGCCTCCGCTGTCGGCCGTCGCAGCGGCGGGAGCTACCAACAAGAACAGGGTCATCACCGTGAGAGTCACCGCCAGGCACCTCATCCGCAGACTCCGTCGCCCTTCCACACCGCGGCGCTGGCCACTACAAGTCGTGGAGTGCTGTTCTCTGTTAGATCAAAAGTAATCTCAAACGGAGTCCTGTCTGGACGGTCGGCCGAAACTACCGACTCGCCGGCTTCGTTGAGTACATCCACGACAGAGACGTCAGAACACACGTACGCCGTCACCACGTCCTTGGTTCCCGGCCCAGGTTCAACTGACTGAATGGTGAAATTCGAGAATGCACTGCCTCCAGTGCTGCGAAGGTTCTGCGCCTGAGCTTCACGATAACCACCGATTTCTGACTTCGCCAGCTCCGTTGAAGTGAATTCTCGTATCCTCTCGGGGTTTTGTCCGCCATCCATGAGGATCTCGTCTGACGCTCTGAGGTATTTCGCGTAGGCCTCGGTGGCCGCGGCGAGCGCCTCCTCGTCGGAAGCGAAGATGGGGGTGATCGTGGGCGTGGGCGACGGAGGCGCGGGCTTCGGCGCCGCCGTACAGCCCGCCGCACCCAACAGCAGACCACCCACACAGGCAGCACTAGCCATCCGTCCGACACCTCGTCGCCCACCACCCACGATCACCATCCCGCCACCGTATGACAGCAGCCCTCCCCCGCGTGCAAGTTATCCACAACCCCGAACCCTGCCGTGGACCTGCATAACTCCGGCAACCCGTCGCTGGTCGCGCATCCGCACCGGTGTTCGCGGGGTGCGGTCTGACACGGAATCAGGAAGAGGAGGAGTTGCGCACACCCGCGGGGAATCTGGCTAGACGGGCGGGTGCGTGAGTTGGGCCGGCGGGATGTCGTAAATTTGGGGTATGCAGCAGGTCACCACATGACGATCGGCGGCGCCTGGCGTCGCACCGCCAGAGGCGCCGGGCTCCTCGCCGCCGACGGCACCGTCTCGGCCAGTATTTTCGCGGAAATGAGCGCGCTCGCCATGCGCACCGGCGCCATCAACCTGGGTCAGGGTTTTCCCGACGAGGACGGTCCTGCCGTCGTGCTCGAAGCCGCTCGTCAGGCCATCCGCGACGGCGTCAACCAGTACCCGCCCGGGCGGGGAGCACCGGTGCTGCTCGAGGCGATTGCGCGCCACCAGCAGCGCTTCTACGGGTTGACCGTCGACCCCGGCACCGAGGTTCTCGTCACCGCCGGCGCCACCGAGGCGCTCTCCGCCACCCTGCTGGCGCTGCTCGAACCGGGCGACGAAGTGGTGACCTTCGAGCCGTTCTACGACGCTTACGGCGGCCTGATCGCCCTGGCCGGCGGCGTGCATCAAACGGTGCGGCTGCACTCCCCCGATTTTCAGCCCGACCTGGATGAGCTGGCGGCTGTCGTGACCGACCGCACCCGGATCATCCTGATCAACAACCCGCACAACCCCACCGGCACGGTCTTCACCCGCGAGACCCTCGAACTGATCGTGGCGCTCGCGCATAAGCACGACGCCCTCATCGTGACCGACGAGGTCTACGAGCACCTCACCTTCGGCGTCGCCCACCTGCCGGTCGCGACCCTGCCCGGTGCCCGTGAGCGCACCGTCACGATCTCATCCGCCGGCAAGACCTTCAGCACGACGGGTTGGAAGATCGGCTGGTTGAGCGCCCCGGCGGCCATCGTCACGGCGATCCTCGCCGTCAAGCAGTTCCTCACCTATGTCAACGGCGCCCCGTTCCAGCCGGCCACGGCGATCGGACTCGATCTGCCCGACGCCTACTACTCCGGCATCGCCTCCGACCTGCAGGCCAAGCGCGATGTGCTGGCCGGCGGGCTCGGCGCGGCTGGGTTCACCCTCGCGGTGCCGCAGGGTTCGTATTTCATCGTGGCGGATGCCGCGCCCCTCGGCCATCCCGACGCCGTCGAGTTCTGCCGCGCGCTGCCCGATCTGGCCGGGGTGGTCGGGATCCCGATCTCGGCGTTCTGCCTGCCCGAGCACAAGGCGCAGTACGCGTCGCTCGTCCGGTTCGCGTTCTGCAAGCGCGTCGACGTGCTCGAGGGCGCCGCCGCGCGTCTCGCCCACCTGTAGTCACCTCTCGGCGCACAAAACGGCCCCCTGCAGCAGGGGGCCGTTCGGTCTCAGCGCGCGGGCGCGCCGCGGGAGAGGCTAGCTCGCGTAGGCCGGGTAATCGGTGTACCCGACGGCATCCGGGCCGTAGAACGTGGCCGGGTTGGGCTCGTTGACCGGCAGGTTCTCCAGCCAGCGGCGCACGAGGTCGGGGTTGGCGATCACGGCACGACCGACGACGACACCGTCGCCGAGACCGTCGTCGAGCAGGGCGATGGCCTCCTCGCGGGTGGTCACGGCGCTGAAACCGGTGTTGACCAGCAGCGGGCCGCCGAACCGGCTGCGCAGCGTGCGCACCAGCTCGCCCGCGGGGTCGCGGTTCAGAACGCTGAGGTAGGCCAGTCCCAGCGGCGCCAGGCCGTCGACCAGCGCACCGTAGGTGGCCAGGACGTCGGCGTCGTCGGTCTCGACGGCATCCTGGATGTTGTGCTGGGGCGAAATGCGGATGCCCACCCTGTCGGCGCCGATCGCCGCGGCGACGGCCGTCACGACCTCGATCACGAACCGGGCCCGGTTCTCGGCGGAGCCGCCATAGATGTCATCGCGCTGATTGGAGGCCGGCGAGAGGAATTCGTGCAGCAGGTACCCGTTGGCGGAGTGGATTTCGACTCCGTCGAGGCCGGCCGCGACAGCGTTGCGGGACGCCTGCACGAAGCCGTCGATGATGCCGGGCAGGTCCTCGCCGGTCAGTGCGCGCGGCACCGGGTAGGGCAGCTTGCCCTTGTAGGTGTGGCTCTCGCCCTGGATGGCGATGGCGCTGGGGGCGACGATCTGGAGCCCTCCGGTGATCTCGGGATGGGAAACCCGACCGGCGTGCATGACCTGGGCCACGATGCGGCCACCGGAGGCGTGCACGGCGTCGGCGACCTTGGCCCAGCCGGCGATCTGTTCCGTGGTGACCAGGCCCGGCTGGCCTGGGAAGCCCTGGCCGGCCTTATCGGGGTAGACACCCTCGGACACGATCAAGCCGAGGGTGGCCCGCTGGCGATAGTGCTCGATGTTGAGCGCACCCGGGATGCCGTCAACCCCTGACCGCATCCGGGTCAACGGTGCCATGACCATTCGGTTGGGCAGTTCGAGGGCGCCGAGGTTCAGCGGGGTGAAAAGACTCACGTGGTGCTCCTTATATCTGTGGGATGGGGACGCAGTGGATGCGGCTGTGCCGCCGTTGTCGAACACGCGTCCCGTTCAGCAAACTCTGCGACCGGGCAGGGTATTCCGGCCGCGGCAAATGATCAGCCGGAACTCAGGCTTGGCCGGCCGCCAATCCGGGTCGCCGGCCGTACCGAACCCCTGTTATGAGCACCGCCACCGCCGTCCCGGCAGGTTTCGACACCGACCTGGGCTACTGCCCGTTTGCGCTGTCACACGACTCCGGCCGGCTGGGCCTGAGCACGAGCCTGATCGACACACCCCTCGGTCCGGTCGCGGTGCGGCATGGTCGGCGAACAGCGACGGGCTCCACCGGCACCGCGACGATCCTGCTGCACGGTGCGGCCGGATCGTGGACCACCTGGACGCCGCTGATCCGCGCTGCGGACCGGTTGCCCGCGCCCCCGCTCGAGAACCTGATCATCCCGGACCTGCCCGGCTGGGGCGACACTCCCCTGGCAATCGACGAAGACGCTGAGACCATTGAGTCCCTCGCCGCGGTCGTAGCCGAGATCGCGCGCGCCCTGGGGTATCGGCGTTGGCGGGTAATCGGGCACTCGCTGGGCGGGTTCGTCGCCCTCGAGCTCGCGGCGAGCAGACCCGGGCAGACGACCTTTGTCGGGCTGGTGTCCGCGACGACGTTCGGTGTCATCGACAGCGTGCGGCATCCGTTGTCCCGGTTCGCCGTGCTGCCCGGCTTCACGGCCCTGCTCGGCGTGATGAGGGTTCTCTCGGCGTGCGGCGCGGCCGGCCGCGGTCTGGCAGCCGGGCTGAATCGGCTGGGCTTGCTGCGCCCCGCGGTGGCTCCGTTGTTCAGCAACGTCCGCCGGGTCGACCGGAGCGTGCTGTCCGCTTTGGCCGCCGAGACGCGGCCACGCTCGTTCACCCTGGCCGCCGGCCGGGCCGGTCGTTACAACGCCGAGGCGTCCTGGGCCCGCATCGAGTGCCCGGTGCGGTCGGTGCACGGCGACCGTGATGTCTTCGTCGGAGACGACGACGACCGGCGCCTGGCCCGAGTGATCGCCGACCTCGAGGTCACGGTACTCACCGGCACCGGCCACTTCGGCCACGTCGAACGTCCGGTCGACACGCTCACGGCTCTGCATTCGCCCGAATTCCTTGCGCTTTGCCGGGCAGCAGAGGAGAGTTGAGGGATCCTCCGGTTCTTCTGTCAGTGCCCCATCATCGCTTTCACCCGTTCCCGGCACCGAGCGTGGCCAATCTGGAAGTGAACGTGAAAACTCATGGGCACCCTGTCCTACGACCGGGTCGTCGTTGAATTCGACGACAGGATCCTGACACATCTGCAAGTCGTGATCGTGCAGAAACTCCGCCGCGGCGAGAGCTTCCTTTTCTCCTGGCGCAACGCCATCGAGGTCGGCGACGGACGCAGTTCGGCATGGATGAATCCGGCGATACCGCTGTACTTCAAGTTCACCGGCGGCCACACCCCGACTCTCAACCCGGAGTGGATCGCACAGTTGACGCGCTCGGCCAACAGCTCGCAAGGGCTGATCGCCACCAGCGAAGAACGCGCCATCGATTCCAATCACGCGGGTGGGATGGATGTGTCGTTCGCGGTGAAGTCGGCCTCCGCGTTGCCGAAGTCGTCGGTGGCCGCGCCGGAATGAGCGCTTAGAGCGGCACCGTGCCGAAACGGCGCAGGGCAACGGCGGGGTTGACCCGTCGCACCTCGGCAAGCCGGGCAGGGGAGATCCAGCCGACGGCCACATCCGTCGTTTCCCCGATCGTGACCAGCTCAACACCCATCGGGTCGACCACCATGCTCGCGCCGACGCCGCTTGGCGGCGCATGGTCGGCCGCCGCGAGATAGACGGTGTTCTCGAGTGCGCGCGCCGTGACCAGAGTGCGCCAGTGCTGCTCCTTGAGCGGTCCGCGCACCCACTCCGCGGGGACGAGCACAAGGTCGGCGCCGGCATCGACAAGACGGCGGGTGACCTCGGGGAATCTGATGTCGTAGCAGGTCTGCAGGCCCACCGTGAGACCGGCAACGACGAAGGTCTCCGGCGCTTCGATGACACCGGCAAGCACCCTGTCGGATTCCCGTGACCCGAACGCGTCGTAGAGGTGCAGCTTGCGGTACCGCGCCACGACCAGCCCGGCGGGGTCGACGGCGACGAGAGTGTTCTGCACCCGGTGGGGGTCGTCGGTGCGCTCGAGCATGCCGGCCACGATGTGCACGCCCAGATCGGCGGCCAGGTGACCTAGCGCGGTCACAAACGGTCCGTCGAGCGCTTCGGCGGCGGCAACGGATGCGTCACCCAACCGGCTCTCGAAAAACGACGAATACTCGGGGAACACCACGATGCCCGCCCCGCGCGCCACGGCGGTACCGGCCAGCGAGCGCATCGCGGCCAGATTCGCCGCCTGATCAGCGCCGGGCGCGAACTGCGCCACGGCCACCCCGAGTTCGTCGCTCGCGCGCGCATCCACCATGTCGTCAGCCTAGCGGCGGCTTCCCAGCTTGCCGTCGGCAGGTCGCGAGCGAAGCGTCACGCAACGTGCCAGCATGAGACCCTGGTGCGAGCGAAGGGTGACGGATGAAGATCTTGGTCGTGGAGGACGATGACCAGATGGGTGCCCTCATCGAACGCGGACTGCAGGCCGAGGGGTACGAGACGGTGCGGGTCTCCACCGGGGTCGACGCACTCATCGCCCTCAATGGGGACGGCTTCGGCCTGGCCGCCATCGATGTGATGCTGCCCCAGATGTCGGGTTTTGAGATCTGCCGCCGCATCCGCGAGTCGGGCAACACCATGCCCGTGCTGCTGCTGACCGCACGCGACACCGTCGACGACAGGGTTTTCGGCCTGGACAGCGGAGCCGACGATTACCTCACCAAGCCGTTTGCGTTCGCCGAGCTCTCCGCCAGGGTGCGTGCCCTGCTGCGCCGCCGGTCGATGGGCGCCCCGACCACGGTGGAGATCGGCAACATAGTGCTGGACTCCCGCGACCTGCGGGTGACCGTGGCCGGGCGTGCGGTGTCGATGAGCCCCAAAGAGGTGGCGTTGCTTCGACTGCTCTGCAGCAGGGCCGGCACCACGGTCGACCGCACCACCATTCTCGAAGAGATCTGGAACGGCACGAACCACATCGACCCCAACATCGTCGACCAGTACATCAGCTATCTGCGCCGCAAGATCGATACCGATGCCGCGGGCGTGCGCATCGTCACCGTGCGAGGCACCGGTTACGCCGTGGAGCTCGCCGGATGAGGCGGCCCTCCCGGTGAGTGGCCCCCGGGGCATCTGGTTGCCCGCGCTGTCGATCCGCGCGCGGATCACCTTGGGAAGCCTCCTCGTCGCGACCCTGTTGTTCAGCACCGCCGCATTCTTCGTCCGCCTCGAGGTGCAATCGATTCTCACCGATTCGAACGAGACCATGCTGCGCAACGACGCCGAGTCCCTGCTGGGTCAGCTCGCGACGAACCCCGCCGAGGCCATCCAGAGCCCGAGCGAGGGCCAGCTGCTGGCCATCGTCGACCCGACCGGGACGGTACGGAAGTCGTCGCTGCCGCGCAGCCTGGACCGGCAGCTCGACGCCCTGATCGAATTGGGCGCCGAACCGCAGACCGTGACCACCCCCGCCGCCACCTACCTGGTCTCGGCGACGCCGGTGAGCTCGGATTCGGGCGACTGGCTCGTCATAGCCGCCCGCAGCCAGCAGGCCCCCACCCTGCTGCTCGATGAGCTCACCGGGGTGCTCGTGCTGGGCACGGTGATCCTCACCGCCGGGTTCGGACTGGCCTCCTGGCTGCTCACCGGCGCGGCGCTTCGCCCGGTGACCCGCCTGCGTGAGGAAGCCGAGAGTCTGAGCACGACGGGCTCCTCGGCGCAGCTGCGGGTTCCAGCCGGCAAGGACGAGGTGAGCGAGCTCGCCCGAACCCTCAACGACTTCATCAAGCGGCTCCGGCGCGGCGTGGACCGCGAAAAACAGATCGTGTCGGATGCGAGTCACGAACTGCGCACCCCGCTCGCGGTACTTCAGGCGCAGCTCGAGCTGGCCCACCTCGACTCCGGCGATGCCCCTGCTCTCGAGCGCGACATCCGAGACGCATCGGCAACAGCCGGACGCCTGAGCCGGCTGGCAACCAATCTGCTCGAGCTGAGCAAGCTGGAGAGTGTGCAGTCGCCGCCCGAGACGGACTGGACCGGTCTGGTCGACGAGATCACGGCGTCGGTCGACCGGGCGCGGGTGGTGCGGGACGGCCACGAACTCGAGGTCGTCTACCGCATCGACGATGACGACCCGGAGGGTCGCTACGGCGTCTCGGCCACGAATATGGGCCAGCTCCTCGACAACCTCATCTCGAACGCCGTCACGGCGATGGCGGGCCACGGCGGCGTCACCGTGTCACTCTCCCGCTCAGGCTCCGGCGCGCTGATCACCGTGATCGACACCGGCCCCGGCCTGCCGGAGGATTTCATTCCGCTGGCGTTCGACAGATTCTCCAGGCCGGACAACGCCCGGTCAAGCAGCTCCGGCGGATCGGGCCTGGGTCTGGCCATTGTGCACGCCATCGTCGAGCGCGCCAACGGCACGGTCCTGCTGCGCAACACCGGCAGCGGACTCGCAGTCGAGATCCGGCTGCCGCGGCACGTTCCCTAGCGGCACTTTGGGAACCTTCCAGGTCACCGAGGCCCCTCGTCGGTAAACGTTGGAGGGTTCTAGGGTCTGGAGGTGACGACTGTTCTCGCCTCTCCGCTCGTCGAGGCCCCGGAGCCGACGAGACACGGTCGGCGCGGCTTCGCCGCTACCGCGGCCCTGCTCGGCCTGGTCGGCTTCCTGGTGTCGGTGGCCGGGTCCTGGCAGCCGTCCTACTGGGGTGACGAGGCAGCCAGCGTGCTCTCCGCCGAGCGGTCGCTTCAGTCGCTGTTTCGGATGCTCGGCACGGTCGATGCCGTGCACGGTGTCTACTATCTGCTTCTGCACGGCTGGATCGACGTGTTCGGGGCGTCGGAGTTCGCTACCCGACTACTCAGCGCCCTGTCCATCGGCGCCGCGACGGCCGGCACCGCCGTCTTGGCCCGGATGCTCGTCAACCCGCGCGTCGCCCTGTTCGCCGCCCTCGTCTTCGCTGTGCTCCCCCGAGTGACGTATATGGGCGCTGAGGCCCGGTCCACGGCCCTGGCCACCATGATCGCGGTGTGGTGCACAGTGCTCCTCGTGCACATCGTGCAGTCCAGGCCCACCACCGCCACACTGACCCTGGCGCTCTGGGCCGGCTACGCGGTGCTGCTCGCCGCGGGCATCGCCGTGTTCGTTTACATCGCGCTGCTGGTGCCGGTGCACGGGCTCGTGGTGACTCTGCTGACCCGGCACAGCCCACGCGTCACCGTGCTGACGTGGGCCGGCGGGGTGGGCGCCGCGCTGGCGGTGGCCTCACCGATCATCATCCTGGCCCACACCCAGCGTGAACAGATCGCCTTCCTGGCCCGACGCGCACAGGCCAGCCCGCTCGACGCCGCCGTCCAGCAGTGGTTCGACACTCCGGCCCTGGCCGCCCTCGCCTGGCTGTTGATCGCGGTCGGCTGCCTGACCGCGTACGTCCCCCGGTTCCAGGGCGTCGGCGTGAACGCCGGGCCCGGGCGGGTGCCGCGGGCCGAACTGGTCGTCCTGCTGGCCTGGCTGGTCGTGCCGAGTACCACCCTGCTGATCGGCACCCACCTGATCACGCCGATGTACGCCTATCGCTACCTTTCGATCTGCGCGCCGGCGGCCGCCATCCTGATGGCCGTGGGCATCGTGGGGCTTCGGCCGTTCTGGGCTCGGGCGATTGCCCTGCTGCTCGTGGTGACCCTCGCGGCGCCCGGCTATCTCGCGCAACGCTCGGACTTCGCGAAGGACCACGGCAGCGACTGGCGCCAGACGGCCGACATCCTGCGCGCAGAGGCCCGACCACGCGATGCCGTCGTCTTTGACGAGAGCACCAGGCCATCGCGGCGCCCGCGCCTGGCCGGGCACCTCTATCCGGCGGCGTTCGTCGGGCTGAACGACATCGCCCGCGACGAGTCGTTCGAGAACACCGACGGGCTGTGGGACCGCACACTCCCGCTCGAGGTGGCCGCCTTCCGGCTGGCTGCAACCGACAGAGTCTGGCTCCTGCAGAATGTCGGGAGCCGGGGAACGGCGGCCGGAACCGACCTTGCCGTGCTCCGCGAGGCGGGTTTCTCCATCGTGTCGTCCCGCACGATCAACCGCACCATCCTCATCGAAATGACGAGGTTGACGATGCCGTGAGCCCGGGGTGTGACTTCTGGTCACGATGACTATATGATGGACCTCACGTTAGAGTCATATTGACCTTTACTCGAGGGATGCCCGATGACCGATCTACACCCGCCTGTGCTTGCGGTTTCGACGGTCATTTTCGCGCTCCGGCCCGACGTCGAGTCCGGCTTCATGACGCTCTGGCTTCCCCTGGTCCGTCGCACCAGGGACCCGTACCTGGGCCTGTGGGCGCTGCCGGGTGGCTGGCTGCCGCCCGAGGAGGAGCTCTCCACCGCCGCGGCCAGCACCCTGCGGGAAACCACCGGACTCTCCCCCAAGTACCTCGAGCAGCTGTACACCTTCGGCGATCTCAGCCGTTCCCCGGGCAGCCGCGTCGTCTCGATCGTGTACTGGGCTCTGGTGCAGTCCACCGAGGCCGACCTCGCCGCCGTCGATGAGAACGTGCAGTGGTTCCCGGCCGACCGGCTGCCCGAGCTCGCGTTCGACCACAACCACATCGTCGAGTACGCGCTATGGCGTCTGCGCACCAAGGTGGAATACTCCCGCATCGCGCACGCCTTCCTCGGCGAGACATTCACCCTGGCCCAGCTGCGCGACGTACACGAGGCGGTCCTGCGCCGGGCACTCGACCCGGCGAACTTCCGCCGCATGATCGAGTCGACGGGGACCGTCGTCGACACCGGGCTCCGCCTGGCCGGGGTACCGCACCGGCCGCCGCGGCTCTACCGCTACAACGACTCCCACTCCATCGCCGAGGGGCCCCTGGGCTCCACGGTCGGCTGGCCCGAAACTCCCCTCCAAACCACCCCGCACTCCCCGAGGAGCACGACATGACCATCGCATCGGTCGACCGCACCATCCGTCTGATCAGCACGGGCAAGAGCACGGGCAGCACCTGCACCCCCGACCTCGCCGTCGACCCGTGGTACTTCGACGACAAGGCCCCCGGCTACGGGCCCGGCTCCTCGATGGGCGACGTCATCCCCACCGGATCCCCCCGCCAGGGCGAGCTGCCCGCGCGCTACCGCACGGCATCCAACGGCGAACTGAGCGACTGGATCCGCGCCGCCAAGGCCACCCTGGGTGACCGTGTTGTGGTGCTCGGCCACTTCTACCAGCGCGAAGAGGTGCTGCAGCACGCCGACTTCATCGGCGACTCCTTCCAGCTCGCCGTGGCCACCCAGAGCCGGCCGGATGCCGAAGCCATCGTCTTCTGCGGCGTGCACTTCATGGCCGAGACCGCCGACCTGCTCTCCCGCCCCGAGCAGGCCGTGATCCTGCCCAACCTCGCCGCCGGCTGCTCGATGGCCGACATGGCCGACATCGACTCCGTCACCGAGTGCTGGGAACAGCTCGAAGAGCTCTACGGCACCGAACCGGATGCCGACGGGCGCGTCCCGGTGATCCCGGTCACCTACATGAACTCCTCCGCGGCGCTCAAGGGCTTCTGCGGCGAGCACGGCGGTATTGTCTGCACCTCCTCGAACGCCGAGACCGTGCTGAAGTGGGCCTTCGAGCGCGGCCAGCGGGTGCTGTTCTTCCCCGACCAGCACTTGGGCCGCAATACCGCCAAGGCCATGGGCGTTCCCCTCGAGCGGATGCCGATGTGGAACCCGCGCAAGGCCCTCGGCGGCAACACCGAGGCCGAACTCGAGAACTCGCAGGTGATCCTCTGGCACGGCTTCTGCAGCGTGCACCGCCGCTTCACCGTCGAGCAGATCGAGACTGCCCGCGTTGAGCACCCGGGCGTGCGCGTGATCGTGCACCCCGAGTGCCCGATGGCGGTCGTGGATGCGGCAGATGAATACGGTTCCACCGACTACATCGCCAAGGCCATCGCGGCCGCACCGGCCGGGTCGACGTTCGCGATCGGCACCGAGATCAACCTCGTGCAGCGCCTCGCCGCCCAGTACCCGCAGCACACCATCTTCTGCCTCGACCCTGTCGTCTGCCCGTGCTCCACCATGTACCGCATCCACTCCGGCTACCTGGCCTGGGTACTCGAGGCTCTCGTGGGCGGCGACGGCGTGCCGGCGGAGGTGCTCAACCGCATCACGGTCGCCGACGACGTCGCCGGGCACGCCAGGGTGGCGCTCGAACGGATGCTCGCCGCCAAGCCGCCCGCCGCCGGTCCCGTCGCCCCCGTCGTGACCGGAGCCTGACCATGACGCGCGTGCTGGTCGTCGGCAGCGGCCTCGCCGGGCTGATCGCCGCGGTGCGGGCAACCGATGCCGGCCACCGGGTGACCCTGGTGACCAAGGCCGCCCTTTCCGACAGCAACACCCGCTACGCCCAAGGCGGCATCGCCGCGGCGTTGTTCCCCGACGACTCCACCGACGCGCACATCCTCGACACCCTGCGCGCCGGCGCCGGACTCTGCGACCCCGCTGCCGTGCGGGTGCTCTGCGAGGAAGGCCCGGCCCGGGTGCGCGACCTGATCCGGTTCGGCGTCGATTTCGACCGCGACGAATCGGGCATCACCCGTGGGCTCGAGGCCGCGCACTCCAGGTCCAGGGTGTTGCACGCCGGCGGCGACGCCACCGGCGCCGCCATCGAGACCGCCCTGGTGGCCACGGTGCAGGAGCGGGCCAAGCGCGCCCACGCCCTCGGCGGCGACCAGATCACCATCCACGAACACACCATGCTCGTCGACCTGATCGTGACCGACGGCCCCGGCACGGTCCGGGTGACCGGCGCGATGCTGCTCGGGCCGGACGGCACCCAGCACGCGGTCGCCGCCGACGCCGTGATCCTCGCCACCGGAGGTGCGGGAGCGTTGTACCGGCACACGACCAACCCGGCCATCGCTACCGGCGACGGTGTCGCCGCCGCCTGGCGGGCCGGCGCTGCCGTCGCCGACGTCGAGTTCTACCAGTTCCACCCGACCGCGCTCGCGGTGCCCGGCACCCCGCTGGTGTCGGAGGCCGTTCGCGGCGAGGGCGCCGTGCTGCTCACCAGCACCGGTGAACGGTTCATGCCGGCCATCCACCCGGATGCTGAGCTCGCGCCCCGCGACATCGTGGCGCGCAGCATCGCCGCCCAGATGAAAAAGCAGGGCGACGCCCCGGTGCTGCTGGACGCCACCGGGCTCGGCCGTGACCTGCTCGAGAGCCGGTTCCCCACCATCACGGCCGCCTGCCGCGCCGCCGGGCTGGACTGGGCGGTGCAACCGATTCCGGTCGCTCCGGCCGCGCACTACTGGATGGGCGGAGTCGCCACCGACGGCTGGGGCCGCACCTCGCTGGCCGGCCTCTACGCGGTGGGTGAGGTGGCCCGCACCGGAGCGCACGGCGCGAACCGGCTGGCATCCAACTCGTTGCTCGAAGCCGCTGTCTTCGCCGATCGGGCCGTGCGCGCGCTCGACGCTGAGGAGCAGCTACCGCCGCTGTTCGACGACCTCGAGGCAGTTGCCGAACTCGGCAGCGACCCGGATGAGGCCGGCACGCTCGTCGAGCGCAGCACCCTGCAGGAGCTGCTCTGGGAGGCCGCCGGAGTGCACAGGTCCGGCTCTGGCCTGACCCGGGCCGCCGTGACCCTGGCCGGGTGGCGGGCCGTCGACCGGGGCCGGGCCACTGTCGCCGAGCTCGAGACGGGCAACCTGCTCGACCTCGGCCGCCTGATCGTGGCCGCAGCCCTGGCCCGCGAGGAATCCCGCGGCGCCCACCACCGCGCTGACTTCCCAGACAGCCGCCCGGAACTCGCCCGGCCGCGCTTCACCCGGCACCCGGCGTCAACCCGCCCTCTTCTCACAGTTCCATCGCAGCCTTCGGAGGCCATCGCATGCTGACCACACACGCCATCGACGCCGTCGTGCGGGCCGCCCTCGACGAGGACGCCCCGTGGGGCGACCTCACCAGCGAGATGCTGATCCCCGCCGACGCCGTCGCCACCGCCCAGCTGGTGGCCAGGGAAGCCGGCGTGTTCAGCGGCGGGGCCGTGTTCGCTGCGGCGTTCCGACTGGTCGACCCACGCATCGCGGTGCACCTCCACGTCACCGACGGCGCCGCCTTCGCTGCGGGCGACCTGCTCGCCGAGGCGTCCGGCCCGGCCCGCGGCATCCTGCAGGCCGAACGGATCGGACTGAACTTCGTGCAGCGGATGAGCGGCATCGCCGCCCTCACCGCCCAGTACGTGGCCGAGACCGCCGGCACCGCGGCCCGCATCGTCGACACCCGCAAAACCACACCCGGCCTGCGCGCGTTCGAACGCCAGGCCGTGCGCGACGGTGGCGGCCACAACCACCGGTTCAGCCTCTCCGACGCCGTGATGGCCAAGGACAACCACCTTGCTGTGCTGAGCGCCGGCGGCATCGGCCTCACCGAGGCGCTGCTGGCCGTACGCGCCAAGCTCTCGCACACCACCCACTTCGAGGTCGAGGTGGACACCCTCGAGCAGATCGAACCCGTGCTCGCGGCCGGCATCGATACCATCATGCTCGACAATTTCGACGCCGACAGCCTCCGCGAGGGCGTGCGCCTGGTCGCCGGCCGGGCCATCGTGGAGGCCAGCGGCGGCGTCTCGCTCGACACCGTCAGACGCATCGCGGAGTCCGGCGTCGACGTCATCTCGGTCGGCGCCCTCACCCACAGCGTTCGCTCGCTCGACCTGGGCTTGGACGTGGTGATCCTCACCGAGGATTGACCACCCCTTCCCCGAACCCGGAGCAGCCATGATCTACCTGGACAACGCCGCGACGACGCCGCTGCGCCGCGAGGTCGCCGAAGCCATCTGGCCGGTCATGACCCGCGGCTTCGGCAACCCGTCCAGCCACCACCGGGTGGGTGAGGCCGCGGCCGCCACGCTGAAGGCCGCCCGCGCCCGCATCGCCGGGGTGCTCGGCTGCCGGCCCGGCGAGATCACCCTCACCGGCGGCGGCACCGAGGCCGCCAACCTCGCGGTGAAGGGCCTCGCCCTGGGCTCCCCGCGCGGCCGGCACATCGTTAGCACCGCCCTCGAGCACGAGGCCGTGCTCGAGTCCTGCGACTATCTGCGCCGGCTGCACGGCTTCGAGATCACCCTGCTGACCACGGATACCTCCGGCCGGGTCGATCCCGCCGAGCTCGCCAGGGTTCTTCGGCCCGACTCCACCCTCGTCACCGTGCACTACGCCAACAACGAGATCGGCACCGTGCAGCCCATCCGGGAACTCGCCGCCATCGCCCGCGCGGCCGGTGTACCGTTCCACACCGACGCCGTGCAGGCCGCCGGCTGGCTGGAGCTGAACGTCGTCGACCTCGGCGTCGACGCGCTGAGCATCTCCGGACACAAGCTCGGCGCGCCCCAGGGCGTCGGCGCGCTGTACCTGCGCGGTCGCCTGCAGGTCGAACCGGTGCTGCACGGCGGCGGCCAGGAGCGCGGCCGGCGCAGCGGCACCGAGAACGTGGCCGGGGCCGTGGGGCTCGCCGTGGCCCTCGACCTGGCCGAGGCCGAACGGCGGGAGCTCGCGCCCGCCCTGACCGTGCTCCGCGACGGTTTCGTCGCGGCGGTCCTGGAGAGCACCCCCGGCGCGGCGCTGACCGGGGACCCGCTGCACCGGCTGCCCGGCCATGCTTCGTTCACCTTCGCAGGCACCGGCGGCGAGGCCGTGCTGCTCGAGCTCGAACGCCACGATATCGTCTGCTCGAGCGGGTCGGCCTGTGCCGCCGGCAGCGACGAGGCGTCACACGTGCTCACGGCCCTGGGCATTCCCGCCGATCTCGCCCAGACCGCTGTGCGGTTCACCCTGTCGGCCACCACCACCGCCGCGGAGCTGACCGAGGCAGCCACCCGGGTGCGCGAGGCCGTCGCCGCCGTGCGCGGCCTGGCCGGCTGACCAGCGCCCCGGCCGCCCCCTCGCTCGCAACTGTTCCCGAACCGGACAACTGCGTCCGGCGCACCGGGCGCAATTGTCCGAACGGGGCACAGTTGCGGTGCAGGGCGAACGGATGCTGAACGGGCGCCGAAAGGCAGTGCACGTGGGACCTTTGGCCCGTGTTTTGGGCGTTCCGGCAGCCTATGTTTGAACCAGAGACAAAGATCCCAGATCGGGTTGTCCAGGAGGAAAACTATGACGATCACAGACCAACCAGTCGCCACTCCCATAGCTACGAAGATCGACACCCTGGTTGCCGCCGGCAACGTCGCGCTGAAGGACTACGCGGACTTCACCCAGGAACAGATCGACTACATCGTCAAGAAGGCCTCCGTCGCCGCGCTTTCCCAGCACGCCACGCTCGCCGTGCACGCCGTCGCTGAGACCGGCCGTGGAGTCTTCGAAGACAAGGCCGTGAAGAACCTCTTCGCGTGCGAGCACGTCACCAACAGCATGCAGAACCTCAAGACCGTGGGCATCATCAGCCGCGACGAGCTCACCGGCATCACCGAGATCGCCGAGCCCGTCGGCGTCATCTGTGGCATCACCCCGGTCACGAACTGTACGTCCACCGCGATCTTCAAGTCGCTCATCGCGCTCAAGACCCGCAACCCCATCATCTTCGGCTTCCACCCCGCCGCGCAGGAGTCCTCCGCAGCCGCCGCCCGCGTCGTCCGCGACGCCGCCATCGCAGCAGGCGCACCCGCCAACTGCATCCAGTGGATCGAACAGCCGTCCCTCGAGGCCTCCACCCTGCTGATGAACCACCCCGGTGTGGCACTCATCCTCGCGACCGGTGGAAACGCCATGGTCCGCGCCGCGTACTCCTGCGGCAAGCCCGCCCTGGGCGTCGGCGCCGGCAACGTGCCCGCCTTCATCGAGAAGAGCGCCAAGCTCAAGCGTGCCGTCAACGACGTCGTGCTCTCGAAGGCCTTCGACTACGGCATGATCTGCGCTTCCGAGCAGGCCGTCATCATCGAAGAGCCCCTCTACAACGAGGCCATGGCCGAGTTCAAGATCCTGCACGCCTACCGCACCAACGCAGAAGAGAAGGCCCTCCTCGAAGAGTTCATCTTCGGCGTGCAGGCCAACTCGGAGAACTGCGCCGGCGCCAAGCTGAACCCGAACGTCGTCGGCAAGTCGCCGGTGTGGATCGCACAGCAGGCCGGCTTCAGCGTCCCCGAAGAAACGTCGATCATCCTGGTCGAGGTGTCCGGAGTCGGACCGCACGAGCCGATGACCCGCGAAAAGCTGGCACCGGTGCTCGCCGTCATGCACGCCAAGGACGCCGAAGAGGGCATCTCGCTCTCCGAGCAGATGGTGGAATTCGACGGACTGGGCCACTCGGGCTCGATCCACAGCGAAAACCCCGCGATCATCGAAGAATTCGGCAAGCGCGTCAAGGCTGTCCGCATCATCACCAACGCCCCCAGCTCGCTCGGTGGCATCGGTGACATTTACAACGCGTTCATCCCCTCGCTCACGCTCGGCTGTGGTTCGTACGGACACAACTCCGTCTCGAACAACGTCTCGGCGATCAACCTGATCAACATCAAGCGCATCGGCCGGAGGAACAACAACTTGCAGTGGTTCAAGATCCCCGCGAAGACCTACTTCGAGCCGAACGCCATCCGTTACCTGGCCGACATGCGCGACGTCACCCGGGTCACCATCGTCACCGACTCGACCATGACCCGCCTGGGCTTCGTCGACAAGATCCTCGACGTGCTCAACCGCCGTGAGGGCCGCGTTGCCCTGCAGATCATCGACAACGTGCTCCCCGAGCCCACCGTTGCCGCCGTCGAGAAGGGCGCAGAGGAAATGCGCGCCTTCAAGCCGGACACCATCATCGCCCTCGGTGGCGGTTCGCCGATGGACGCCGCCAAGGTCATGTGGCTGCTGTACGAACACCCCGAAATCGACTTCGCCGACATGAAGGAAAAGTTCTTCGACGTGCGCAAGCGCGCGTTCAAGTTCCCCGACCTCGGTGAGCTCGCCAAGCTGGTCTGCATCCCGACCACCTCGGGCACCGGTAGCGAGATGACCCCGTTCGCCGTCATCACCGACGACGTCACCGGCGTCAAGTACCCGCTGGCCGACTACGCGCTGATCCCGTCCGTCGCGATCATCGACCCCGTGCTCACGGCCATGATGCCGTCGTTCCTCGCCGCAGACTCCGGCTTCGACGCCCTGACCCACGCCACTGAGGCGTATGTCTCGGTGTACGCGAACGACTTCACCGACGGCCTCTGCCTGCACGCGATCAAGCTGATCTTCGAGAACATCGAGACCAGCGTCAAGGGCACCATCGGCAGCACCGATGACGCCGTGATCAAGGCTCGCGAGAAGATGCACAACGCCGCATCGATCTCCGGTATGGCATTCGGTAACGCCTTCCTGGGCATAGTCCACGCCATGGCTCACGTCACCGGCGCGCAGCTGCACCTGATCCACGGCCGGGTCAACGCGACCTACCTGCCGCACGTGATCCGGTACAACGGCACCGTACCGACCAAGCTGACCAGCTGGCCCAAGTACGAGCACTACATCGCCCCGGAGCGCTTCCAGGAAATCGCGAAGCACCTCGGCCTCCCGGCCTCCACCCCGGCCGAGGGCGTCGAGTCCTACGCCAAGGCCGTCGAGAAGCTGCGCGACCAGGTCGGCATCAAGCCGTCCTTCCAGGCACAGGGTGTGCCGGAAGAGGACTTCATCAGCCGCCTCGACTCGCTCGCCATGGGCGCCTACGGCGACCAGTGCGCACCCGCCAACCCGCGGATGCCGATGCTCGAGGACATGAAGACCCTCATGGAAGCCGCGTACTACGGCACGTCGTTCGCCGAGGTTCGCGCCGGACGCGCAGCCGTGGTTGACGCCGCGCACGAGACCGGTGCAGTGGTTGCCGCTCCGACCGAGGACGCCAAGAAGCCCGCCCGCAAGGCCGGCAAGTAGGCTCCACGCGTCACAGCAACAACCGTTCGACCTGCACCACCACAACGGCCCCGCACTCTCGTGCGGGGCCGTTCTGTGTTGCGAGAACGGTGCCGGCGGTCGCGGTCGCCCGTCGCTCCTCACCACCCATTGGTGTTAGATGGACACTGTGGGCAACCCAACTGACACTCCGCACGGCAACGCTGACGCTGCTGGACCCGATTCAGCCCGCATCCCTCAGGACGATCAGGACGAGCAGGACGAGGCTCGAACCTCCAGCCAAGCCGCCCAGGATCAGAAGATCGAAAAGATCCTGGTGGACGCACACCGACGGGACGATGAGGCCGACATCCGCGATGTCGAGTCTGACAAGCGTGCCGAAGCCGCCGACCTCGAGGCCTTTTTGGACACCAGCGAAATATATTCAGGCCACGGAGAACGGCGAGCAGCAGCGCTGGACCGCTCCCACGCCAAGAGCGATCGTCAGTCCTCCGCCGACGATCGAGCCGAACTCACGAAGCACAAAGACACCCCGAACGCGGACTAGCCGAATTCCTGGCGCCACGACGAGGCGGCTGTGCTGCGAGCCGGGTCTGATCAGGCCGGGAGGGAGTGGGGTTCCACACCGACACTGGTCAGCAGCGTGACGACGTGGGCGCGGATGTCGTCCCGGATGTCCCGCACGGCTTCCAGCGATTGTCCGGCCGGGTCGGCCAGCTCCCAGTCCTGGTAGCGCTTGCCCGGGTAGACCGGGCAGGCGTCGCCGCAACCCATGGTCACCACGACGTCGGCGGCCTGCACCACGTCGTCGGTGAGGGGCTTGGGAAACTCTTCGCCCAGGTCCAGGCCGATTTCAGCCATGGCGGCGATCACGGTGGCGTGGATCTCACCGGAGGGCATCGAGCCGGCGCTGCGTACGTGAACGCGCCCGCCGGAGAGGTGCGCGGTGAGTACGGCGGCCATCTGGGACCGGCCCGCATTCTGCTCGCAGACGAAGAGCACCTCGGGGACGTCCCGGGCAATCGCGCCCTTGGCCTGGGCGAGCGCGGTGAGCCGGTCCGTGGCGAACCGAACCGTGCGAGCGGCGACGTGTGCGCGCACCGTCGATCCGCGCAGGAGGCTGGTGTACGACTCGAGCACGTATCGTTCCACGGTCTCGAGGCCGAAGATACCGGAGAACTTGAGCGAGAGCTCGTCGGAAAGACGGTGCAGGTACGCCTCCGGGAAGGTGAGACCGGGAAGGGGGCGACGGTCCGAAACATCCATTTTCTTCACCTTGTCGAGTGTCGGGTGGTCAGGCGGTGACGGGAAGGATCTCGGCGAGCAGCTTCTCGATGCGAGCCTTGATGTCGTCACGGATCGGGCGCACCGATTCGATGCCCTGACCGGCCGGGTCGGCCAGCTCCCAGTCCTCATAGCGCTTGCCGGGGAAGATCGGGCAGGCATCGCCGCAGCCCATGGTGATCACGACGTCGGAGTCTTTGACGGCCTCGGTCGTGAGAATTTTGGGCACGTTGTGTGCAATGTCGATGCCGTCTTCAGCCATGGCCTCGATGGCGACGGGGTTGATCTGGTCCTTCGGCTCGGAACCGGCCGAGAGCACCTCGACGCGACCTCCGGAGAGCGCCGTCAGGTATCCGGCGGCCATCTGCGACCGGCCGGCATTGTGCACGCAGACGAACAGAACTGTGGGCTTGGCGGCGGACGTACCTGCGCTGAGGTCAGACATGGGGATTCCTTCGGCTGGTGATTGATCGACATCTGTCAATATAGACGATTCACGCCGGCTGCGGCACCAGTGCAGAAATTGTCTTGAGCCGCTCACGCGCCATTCACCTCCCGTTCACCCACTCCCGGCGCCGGTCGGCAATGGTGTAAATCGATGCACGTCGATATGCTGGGATGGCCGGATGCGCTCGACACCGTGTCGCATCGCCCGGCGGATACCGAGGCCTCCCATGACGTCCATCCAGATCTTCGAACCCGGCCTGTGCTGCGGCACCGGCATTTGTGGTGTCGACGTCGACCAGCAGCTCGTGACGGTGTCGGCCGACATCGACTGGGCGACCTCGGCCGGCGGCAGCGTGCGCCGGTTCAACCTCGCCCAGGAGCCCCTGGCGTTCGCCGAGAACGAGACCATGCGCAGTTTCCTGCACACGGTTGGCCAGGAAGGTCTTCCCGTCACGATGGTCGACGGCGCCACCGTGCTCACCGGCCGGTACCCGTCCCGCCCCGAGTTGGCCAAGTGGGCCGGCCTGGGCGCCCCCGCGGCCGAAGACCGGCCGTCGCTGCTCAGTGACGCCCAGCCCGCCGCCTCCGCTGACGGCTGCTGCGGCGGCGGCGGCGGCGGCGGCGGCGGCGGCGGCGAAGGCTGCTGCTGATGACCGTCGGCACCGACATCCTTCTCGACACCGGCACCCGCAGCTCCACCGCCTTCCTGGCGGATGCCCCGCGGTTCCTGTTCTTCACCGGCAAGGGCGGCGTCGGCAAGACCTCGATCGCCTGCGCAAGCGCGATCCGGCTGGCCGAGGGCGGCGCATCCGTGCTGCTGGTCAGCACCGACCCGGCCTCGAACGTGGGCCAGGTGTTCGGCGTCAGCATCGGCAACACCGTGACTCAGATCGACGCCGTGCCCGGGCTTGCCGCGCTGGAGATCGACCCGGAGCAGGCCGTTCAGCAGTACCGCGAACGCATTGTGGGCCCGGTGCGTGGCCTGCTGCCCGCCGCGGAGGTCGCCTCGATCGAGGAGCAGCTCTCCGGCGCCTGCACCACCGAGATCGCCTCGTTCAACGAGTTCACCGACCTGCTCACGGATGCCGCCTGGACCGCCGCGTACGACCACATCGTCTTCGACACCGCACCGACCGGGCACACCATCCGGCTGCTGCAGCTGCCCGGCGACTGGACCGAGTTCCTCACCGCGGGCAAGGGCGACCCGTCGTGTCTGGGCCCGCTGTCCGGCCTGGAGAAGCAACGCGCGGTATACGCGCAGGCCGTGGCGGCACTCGGCGACCCCGAGCGCACCCGTCTGGTGCTCGTCTCCCGCGCCCAGCAGTCCACCCTGGCCGAGGCCGCCCGCACCCACACCGAGCTGGCCGCGATCGGCATGGACCGGCAGTACCTGGTGATCAACGGTGTGCTACCGGGCCCGGATGCCGAGCTGCCCTCACCCGCAACGGGGCCCCCCGCGGCGGTTGACGACCCACTGGCGGCCGCCATCCGCCTGCGGGAACAGCGGGCGCTCAACGCCCGCGACCCCGTGCTGGTCGCGCTGCCCACCGACTACCTGCCGCTGATGGCCACGAACATGGTGGGCCTGCCCGCCCTCCGCGGCCTCCTCCCCCACGACGGCAGCTCTGTGAGCCCCGAGCCCGCCGCCGAGCTGCCCACGTCCGGACAAGTTGCCCCCGCACACCTGGGCAGTTCGTCCGGTGCGGGGCAACTCGGGGATGCCGGCCTTGAGGTTCTGGTGGACCAGATCGCCGCCGACGGCCACGGGCTGGTGATGCTGATGGGCAAGGGCGGCGTGGGAAAGACCACTATGGCGGCTGCCGTCGCCGTCGCCCTGGTCGAACGCGGCTTCGCCGTGCACCTCACCACAACAGACCCCGCCGCGCACCTGACCGACACCCTCGCCGGCGAACTCACCAACCTCGAGGTCTCCCGCATCGACCCGGCCGTGGAGATCGAGCGCTACACCGAGCACGTCCTGACCACCAAGGGCAGCCGCCTCGACGAACAGGGCCTGGCCATGCTGCGCGAAGACCTGCGATCGCCGTGCACCGAAGAGATCGCTGTTTTCCAGGCCTTCTCCAAGGTGACCCGGGAGGCCAAGAACAAATTCGTGGTGCTCGACACCGCCCCGACCGGGCACACCCTGCTACTGCTGGACGCGGCGGGGTCCTATCACCGGGAGATCGCCCGCCAGATGGGCACCTCGATGCAGTTCGTCACCCCGATGATGAAGCTGCAGGATCCGGCCCAGACCAAGGTACTGCTGGTGACCCTGGCCGAGACCACTCCGGTGCTCGAGGCCGCCGGCTTGCAGGAGGACCTGAGGCGTGCCGGCATCGAACCGTGGGCGTGGATCGTGAACAACTCGATCGCGGCGGCGTCACCGACCTCGGCGCTGCTGAAGCGCCGGGCGGCCAACGAGCTGCCCGAGATCGACGCGGTCCGCACCCGGTACGCCGCCCGCACCGCTATCGTGCCGCTTCTGGCGGTGGAGCCGATCGGCATTCCGGCGCTGGCCGGCCTGTCAGGGGGTTAACGCAAAAGTCCCGGTCTCTTTCGAGACCGGGACTTTTGTTTTAGTTGCGGGGGCAGGATTTGAACCTACGACCTCTGGGTTATGAGCCCAGCGAGCTACCGAACTGCTCCACCCCGCGCTACAAGAACTAAGTTACCACAGTTACCCAAGGCCCTCGAATCGGGGACGCCGCCCGGGCGCGTCGCACCCGGCACAGACAAAACGCGGGTGGTGCGACCGGGTTTCCCCGGCGCACCACCCGCGCATGGATGAGGCGGCCAACTACACGCTACTGCTGGTCGAGCAGCACCAGCAGCTCGGCGACCGCATCATTCAGCTTCTTGTCGGCAACCCCATAAGCGGAGAAGTCACCCGACGTCAGGGCCGCCTGCTTCTCGGTCACGGCCAGCTTGGCTTCCGCGAGGAGCGACCTGATCTGAGCATCCGTCGCCGGGTCACCGGTCGTCGTCGACGGGGCTGTGCCTCCGTCGACGGGAGCCTCGCCCGGGGCGGGCGTTTCCACGGCCGGCACGTCGGTGTCGCCGGCGTTGGCCCCGGACTCACCGCCGAAGAGCACGTTGAGTGCGTTATCGAGTGTGTCCTCGAAGGCGATCTGGTCACCGAAGGCCACCAGGACCTTCTGCAGCAGCGGGTAGCTGGTCTCACCGGTGGACTGCACGTAGACGGGCTGCACGTAGAGCAGACCGCCACCGACGGGCAGCGTCAACAGGTTTCCGTTGAGCACGCTGGACTGGCCCTGCTTGAGCAGGTTGAGCTCGGCGGAGATCGTGGGATCACCGTTGAACTTGGCCTGCACCTGGCCGGGACCGGGCACCGTGATGTCGTTCGGCAAGGTCAACAGGCGCAGCTTGCCGTAACCCTCCGCCCGTTCCCCGTCGGTGGCACCCGCATCCGCGTCGGCGGCAAGGTACCCCGTCAGGACGTTCCGGCTGGTTTCACCGGACGCGTTGGGGATGAAGGTCGAGTACAGCGAGTACGACGGCGCATCCTGGCCGGGCATCTGCATCGTCAGGTAGTACGGCGGCTGCAGGGTGGTGTTGGTGCTCGGCGACACGGGGTCGTTCGGTGTGGTCCAGGCATCGTCTTCGGAGTAGAACGAACCGGGGTCGGTCACGTGGTACTTGCCCAGGACCGCGCGCTGCACCTTGAACATGTCGGCCGGGTAACGCACGTGGCTCATCATGTCGCCGGTCATCTCGCTCATCGGCTCGACAGTCGACGGGAAGATCTTCTGCCAGGTCTGCAGCAGCGGGTCTTCTTCATCCCAGGCGTACAGGGTCACGGAGCCGTCGTAGGCATCCACGGTCGCCTTGACGGAGTTGCGCATGTAGTTGATGTTGTCCAGCGCGAACGGCTGTTCGGGCGTCTCGGTGTCGGCGATGGCGTCGCTCAGGCTGACCGCGGTGGAGTACGGGTAGCTGGCCGAGGTCGTGTACGCGTCCACAACCCACTTGATGCGTCCGTCGACGACGGTCGGGTACGGGTCGGAGTCGAGCGTGAGGTACGGGGCGACCTTCTGCACGCGGGTGATCGGGTCGCGGTCGTAGAGGATCTGGGACTCGTCGTTGACGGCGTTGGCCAGGAAGATCTGCTCGGACTGGAACTTGAGTGCGTAGATCAGCTTGTTGAACGGGCCGTTCAGGCTGGGACCGCCGTCACCGGTGAAGGTGGTGTAGGTCTGCTGGGCGCCGTCCTCGCCGGACGGATAGTCCAGTTCGATGGGGTCGGTGCCCTCAGGGGCGCCGACGATCGAGTAGGTCGGTGAGGTCTCGCCGAAGTACACCCGCGGCTCGAACTCGCCGAGCGCTCCCGACGTGGGGATGCCGTTCTCCAGGAACACCGGCTGGCCGTCGGCCGAACGCTGGTTGCCGTAGGCGGCGACGACGCCGTAGCCGTGCGTGTAGACGACCGATGAGTTGACCCAGGTCTCGCTGCTCAGGCCGTTGAGGTTGAGGTCACGAACCGACACCACGGTGTCCTGGGACTTGCCGTCGATCGTGTAGCGGTCCACGTCGAGCTTGGACGGGAACTGGTAGTACTGCTTGAACTGCTCGAGCTGGGCGAACGCGTCGCTGACCAGGGCGGGGTCGAGGATGCGAATGTTGGCAGTGGTCTCCGCGTCCTCGCGCAGGGCGCCTGGCGTGGCCTCGGTGGTGGCGGTGTACGGGATCTCTTCCACATCGGCGACGCCGTAGGCATCGCGGGTGAGGTCGATGTTGCGCTGGATATACGGCGCTTCGAGGGTCTTCGCGCTCGGGTCCACCTGGAAGCGCTGCACGACCCAGGGGTAGAGCGAACCGATCAGCAGGCTGCTCACGATCAGCAACGCGGTGCCGATCACCGGCAGGCGCCAACGACCGATGAAGGCCGTGACGATGAAGAGGATGGCCACGAAGACCGCGATGCCGGCCAGGATTGCACGCCCGGGAATGGTGGCGCTGACGTCGGTGTAACCGGCGCCGGTGATCAGGTCGTTCGACTGGGTGAGGGTGGAGTACTGGTCCAGCCAGATGCTGACACCCTGCAGCAGTAGGTAGACCGCGGCGGTGATGGCGATCTGCACGCGGGCGGCCTTGGCCACGAAGACCTCACGGCCGGTGACGCGGATGGCGCCGTACAGGTAGGAGGTGGCGAGAGCGACCAGCGCGGAGATGAGCACGACGGCGGAGCTGAAGGCCAGCAGCGACTGGTAGAACGGCAGGTCGAAGAGGTAGAACGACACGTCGAAGCCGAACTGCGGGTCGGTGGTGCCCGCCTCGGTGCGGTTGAGCCACATCAGGATCGTCTGCCAGTGGGTCGCGGCGGCGACACCGGCGAAGAGGCCGAGCAGGGCGGGGATGCCGTACATCGCGAGCCGGCGCAGCGGCTCGATGACCTGCTGGTAACGATCGACCTGCGAGTTCAGCTTGGCGTAGACCGGGCGCAGCCTGTAGGCGAGCTGAATGCTCACCCAGACCGGCACGGCCATGCCGAGGAACCCGATGACGAACAGAACCGCGCTGGCGATCCATTGCGTGGTCAGCACGCTGAGGAAGCCGAGCTGGTCGAACCACAACACGTCGGCATAGAGCCCGGCGAAGATGAAGAACAAGATCACCAGCCCCGCAATGATCGCTGCCGTGATGGCGAGCGGGGCACGGCTCCGGCGTGGAGCGCTTCCAGCGGATGATGTGGTCACGAATTGGCCTCTTGCTCTGATAGATCGGGGGTCAGACCCTCATTCTATGCAGCCGCCCTCAGGGCAAACCCCGAGTTCGCTGAGGGCTCACCCAGAAGTGCCCGTGCTATCGGGTTGCCGGACAGGTCGGCAGGTCGCCGGTGTCGGCTCCGGTGCCGATGGCATCCAGCGCAGCGAGGGACTCGTCGAGGGTGCTCACGGCCAGGACCGTCAAGCCATCCGGGATGTGACCGGAGACCTCGTCGCAGTTGGCGGCGGGCGCCAGGAACCACTCGGCACCGGCTTCTTTGGCTCCGAAGAGCTTTTGGCGGATCCCGCCGATGGGGCCGACACTGCCGGACTGGTCGATGGTTCCGGTGCCGGCGACATCCGCCCCACCATGGATGGACCCCGGGGTGAGCTTGTCGATGATGCCCAACGCGAACATCATGCCGGCGCTGGGCCCGCCGACCTTGTCGAGCTGGATGTTGACGTCGAACGGGAACTTGTACTCCGACTTGACGTTGATTCCCAGAACCACGTTGCCGTCGACGTCGACGGGGGTGACCTCGACGCTCTGCTCGGCGCCGTCGCGGGTCAGCCCGATGGTGGCCGGGGCGTCGGCGCCGCTGGCGGTGAGTGCCGCCCGCAGCGCGGTGATGTCGGCCACGGCTTCCCCGTTGACGGTCTCGATCAGGTCGCCGGCCTCGATCAGGCCGGTCGCCGGCGCCTCGTCGGCCAGTGACACCACGCTCAGTTCGGTCGGGTAGTCGTAGCCGAGGTTGGTCAACGCCGCGGCGATGGCGTCCCGCTGGGAGTTCACCATGGCCGCCTGGTTCTGCTCGTCACGCTGTTCGGTGCTGACGTCGGCCGGGAAGACCGACTCCATCGGCACCACCGCCTGGCTCGGGTCGAGCCAGGCCGACGCGACCGTCAACCAGTTCAGGCGGTTGTCCGGGTTGCCGAGCACCGAGACCGTGAGCAGGTCCAGCGTGCCCTCCGTCGGGTACACGGTCTCGTCCGGGATCGAGATGAGGTCGGTTTTCTCCCCGTCATATTCGGCGGATCCGAGCGTGTTGTACACGGGCCCGGGCTTCTCCACGACATACGGTGACGGCACGATCGCCAGGGTGAGCCCGGTGACCAGTGCGATACCCAGCACCACCCACCCCGTGCGCGAACCCTTGCGGGGTCGGTCGGAGCCTGAATGCGGGTCAGCGGTGAAGAGGGCCACCAGGCTCCTTAGAAGGATGAAGGGGAAGTGCGCAAGCTGTTCGCTACGGGCGACAAGGCAAGAACCCAGCGTAGGTCATTTCCCAGTTCTAGCCGGGGTTCTCGGGCTAGCGTAGAGGGACGCAACTGAGAGGTGCCTGAAGTGGCCGATGACTCCCGACCCGACGAAGGTCAGAACCCAGAAGACGAATTCCGGGACATGCTCCGAGACATCCTGTCGGGCAAGTCGTCCATCGACCCCGGCCAATTAGCCGGCGCGGCCGGACTCCCGAACGATCCCGCCAGTGTGGCGGCGCTGATGAGCCAGCTGCAGGGCGCCCTGAAGGGCGGCGGCGACGGCGGCATCAACTGGGGCATCGCCCTGCAGCAGGGCCAGGAACGCGCGGCCACCGGGCAGCTCAGCACGACCGACGCCCAGCGCGCCGAGTTCGAGCAGGCCTTCCACATCGCGGCGCTCTGGCTGGATGACGTGATCAACGTCGCCGAGCTCACAGTTGTCCCGCGCCTGATGACCCGCAAAGAGTGGGTGACCGCCACCATGCCGCTGTGGAGCCAGCTTTCCGAGCCCGTCGCGACGAGCATTTCGGATTCGCTCACCAACGTGCTCACCGAACAGGCCCCAGAGGAGCTCAAGGGCATGCTCGCCGGTGCCAGCCAGATGATGCGTAGCCTCGGCGGCACCCTGTTCGCCATGCAGCTGGGTCAGGTTGTCGGCCAGCTCGCCAGCGAGGTCGTCTCCGGCGGCGACATCGGCATCCCCCTGTTCAGCGACCAGCAGGCCGCCCTGCTCCCCCAGAACGTCGCCGAGTTCGGCGAGGGCCTTGACGTGCCCATCGACCAGGTGCAGATCTATCTCGCCGTGCGTGAGCTCGCCCACGCCCGCCTGTTCCGGCACTCCCGCTGGTTGCGTCTGCACATGATCAGCTCGATCACCGATTTCGCCCACGGCATCAGCATCGACACCGAACGGCTGGAGTCCCTCGCCGAGGGCTTCGACCCGTCGAACCCCGAGGAACTGCGGGACGCCATGGTGAACGGCTCCCTGATCCCGCCCAAGTCCGACGCCCAGCTGGCCGCCCTCGGCCGGCTCGAGACCATGCTCGCCCTGGTGGAGGGCTGGGTCGACGTGGTCACCGTGGAGGCCACCAGCCGGCTGCCGCGCGCCGACGCGATCAACGAGACCGTCAAGCGGCGCCGGGCATCCGGCGGCCCCGCAGAGTCGGCCTTCGCCACCCTGGTGGGCCTGGAGCTGCGCCCCCGCCGCCTGCGTGAGGCCGCCGCAATGTGGCAGGCCGTCACCGACGCCGTGGGCAACGAGGCCAGGGACGCCCTGTGGGCGCACCCCGACATTCTGCCGACGTCCGCGGACCTCGACGACCCGCAGGCCCTGGTCGCTCGGCTGACCTCCACCGCCAAGGGCGAGCCCCCGGTCCTGGACGACATCGACCAGGCCCTGGCCGACCTCCTCCGAGACGACAACCCCGACCGTCCCCACGAGGCGTAACGAAGGGGTCAGGCGGCTCCGATCAGCGCCTGGGCGGTGTCTTCGTCGGTGATCAGGACCGTGCACAGGCCGCTGAGGACGACGGAGCGGGCGATGGCGTGCTTGCGCGGGCCGCCGATCACGGCGACTGAAGTTTTCGCTCGGCGTAATTGCTCGAGCGGGATACCGAAGGTGCGCTCGTCCAGCGCCGGGTCGACGATTTGGCCCGCACTGTCGATGAACCGGCCGACCACATCGCCGACGGCTCCCTTGCGCACCAGTTCGTCGACCTGGTCCGGGGTGAGGTAACCGCTGTCGACGTGGGCGGAGCCGGCGTCGGCCTGGCCCGCACTGAACAGATAGGCGGATGCCGCGGCGCCCATCTCGAGCACCGCCGCGACCGAGCGGTCGGAGGCGATGGCCAACTTGGTCTCGACCCGTTCCAGGATCGCGGGGCTGGGCAACAAGGTGAACTGGCCCCCGCCCTTCTGGGCGATGCTGACGGCGGTGGCCGCAGCGGTTCCCGGCCGGGCGTTCAGGCTTACGCCGCCGTTGATTTGCACGACGTTGACGCCGTTCGCCCAACCGGGCTTGAGCTGTTCCGAGATGTCGTGCAGGGTGCGCCCCCAGCTGATACCGAGCGTGCGCGGCACCGGGCGCAGGGCGCTGAGGTAGTCAGCGGCCGCCTGCGCGGTGCGTTTCTGCAGGTCGAGTTCGTCGACGACACCGGCAGTGGACACCACGATTGCATCGACGAGGCCGGTGGCTCTGCGCAGCTGTCGTTCGAGGCCGAGCCGGCGGGCGCGGGGATGCACGATTTCGATGCGGATGAATCCGTTCGCCTTGGCCTGGGCCAACAGCCTGCCGACCTTCCAACGAGTGATCCGGAGGATCGTGCCGATCTCGTCCTGGGTCTTGTCCTCTTCGTAGTACAGCTCGGCCGCCCGAATAGACAGCAGCTCGTCGATGTCGGTCATTCGTTGACGCCTTCCTCAGTGGCCCCAGCGTAAGTGGAGCTGACCGGCCGGTACAACATGCGTTGCAGATCTTGCTCATATGAGCAGCGGATTACGAGCGGTGCCGGCGCTCCAGGTCGTCCTCGAGCAGGTGCGGGCGCGCGACAACCGCGCCGGCCACGGTGATCGCGAGCGCCGTGCCGATCAGGAACAGCAGCGGGGCCGTCCACGCCCCGGTGATCTCGTGCAGCAGCGCCACGCACAGCGGGCCGAGCGCACCGAGGGTGTAGCCGACGCTCTGCACAAAACCGCTCAGTGCCACCGACCCGGCGTGGGTGCGGGTGCGCAGGTTGATCAGAACCAGCGTGAGCGGGAAGAACAGCGGACCGAGACCGGCCAGCACCACCCAGAGCCAGGTGAGCGTGCCTGGCGCCAGAAGCAGGCCGAGATCGCCGATCAGGAAAGCGGCGACCCCCAGGTAGACCAGGATGGCCACGTTTTTCATTCGGGAGGTCAGCCACGGAATCAGCAGCGCGCAGGGGATGCCCATGGCGGCGTAGACCGAGAGCAGAGTGCCGGCCTGGGCCGGGGTCACGCCCGCGGTGTCGATGAGCAGCTGCGGTAGCCAGGCGAACATCGCGTAGGCGTTCAGCGACGACGCCGCGAACACCACGGCCAGTGCCCAGGCGATCGAGGAACGCCAGATCCGACCGAGCAGCGCCGGCTCCGCTTCCTCGACGAGGGCCCCCGGGCTGGCTTGCACCCGGTGTCGCACGAACATCGTCAGCCAGGGCACGAGGGCGAACACCACGGGCAGCACCCAGAGCCCGAGGGAGACCCGCCAGCCGGCGGCATCCGCGACCGGCACGGCGATCAGCGGCGGGATCAGGGTGCTCAGTGACACCACGGTGACGTAGAGGGAGGTGATCAGGCCGACCCTGTCGGGGAAGTACTTCTTCACCAGCGGCGGCAGCAGCACGTTGCCGACCCCGAGCCCGGCGAAGGTGATCACGCTGCCGATCATCAAGGCGGTGAGGGATCCCGCCCCGCCGCGGGTGAGGTGCCCGATGAGCATCGCGGTGAGGGCGAGCACCAGCACGTTCTCCAGGCCCAACCGGCGGGTGAAGACCGGGGTGAAGATGCCGAAGACGGCGAAGCAGACCGGCGGCAGCATACCGAGGAGCCCGATGGACGTTGCGGTCAGCGGGATGTCCGTGGAGATCTGGCTGACGATGGGCGAGAGTGCCGCGACGGCAGTGCGCAGGTTGGCGGCGACCAGGACGATGCCCAGCAGTGCCAGGGTTCGCCCGGTCCAGAGGGGGCGGGGCGAAAATTCTGACACCGGGCAAGTCTAGGCTGGACGGCATGGCAGAATTTGCGCGACTCCTCCCCCTCAGCCTGCGGAGTGTCGGCAACGAATCCGGCGTGAATGCGCGCTGGTCGGGGCACCTCGCGGCCACCGTCACGGCCATCGCCGACCTGCTCGCCGGGCTGACGCCCGAGCAGTGGGAGGCGCAGAGCCTGTGCACAGGCTGGCGGGTGCGCGATGTCGCCGGACACCTGGTCTGGCGGCTTGGCAGCACAAAGCGTGAACTCCTCGGCAGCGCCGCCCGCGCGTACCTCGGTCACTTTGTGCGCCCGGGGCGCGCCATCGACGCCGTGAGCCGGGCCGCGGCCGCCGCCGAGCCGGCACAGCTGGTGGCGCGGCTGCGGGAGATCGCCGCAGCCAGGGCAGCCTCGGGCCGCGGTGGCATCACCGAGCTGACCGAGGCCGTGGTGCACGGCCTCGACGTGGCGCATCCGCTCGGCCTGACCCTGCCGATTCACGCGACCGCCGGTGGCGCGGTTGCGCTGCGGCGCAGTCTGATCGCCCCCACCGAGATCAAGGCCGTTCTGCGCACACGCCGGTTGCTGGCGACGGATGCCGATTGGAGCGTCGGCCACGGCACGCCGCTGCGGGCACCGGCGTCGGAGCTGATTCTGTTCCTGTTCGGCCGCGGGCCGCTGCCCGCGGACACCCCACCCGTTCAGGCACCGCCGGAGCAGCCGGCCGGCTAGTTGTACTGCCCAGGGACGTTGGTTGATGTGTGACGTCTTGAAATGACGAAGACCTCCGGTGGAGGGTGGAGCTGTCTAGTTCCCCAACCCGTCCGGAGGT
>NZ_SOFX01000026.1:0-30931 GCF_004402745.1 Cryobacterium sp. TMN-39-2 | reverse complement strand
ACGACGACGACGACGGTCTGTGGGCTGTCGCATTCAGCAAGAAGGAGGGCAAGGCAGCATGAAGTTCCTCAACAGGAAAGACGCCGCGGTGCGGGTCGGCAAGAACCTATCCACGATCTACCGGTGGGAGGAGCGCGGGCTGTTGGCGTTCACGCTCGACCTGTGCCGGGAAGATCAGCTGCTTGAGGCAGCGAAGAAGTCGAGTGCCCAGGTTGGGCGTCCCAGAGCAGCGAGGAGGAAAGCATGACCGATTTCGAGGAGCACACCGACCGGGTGACCAGGTTGGCGATCGAGGACGTCGAGCTGGCGCACCTCGAAGCGCGGGCGCGGCCGACCGGACCAGGCCAGGAGCTGATGGCCCGCGGAATTATTGAGGTCCTGCCAGGTGGATGCGTCGAGTTAGTGGCGCCGGCGGGGTAGCGGAATAGCTTCCGGGAGCGGACCAGTAGTCGCCTGCTCCCGCAGTCGCCGTGCGCGCCGCTTCGAGGCTGAATGGTAAGGCGCCGCCCCTTCCCAGCCGTCTCGTGGCAGGAGAGCGGAGACAGAAGCGCTGGCCGCACGCGACGAGAAGCTGTGCGCAGGCGACCACCTTCGTGTCGTAGGTGGCCAGTGCTTTTGTCCCACTGATTGACCGGGCCGGTCTGACGGTGTTTGGGAATGCCTCGTCGCACGTCGACGTCTGCTGAATGTTCCCTTAGTCTGAGACCATGCCGTCTGCACTAGCCTCAATCAGCGCCATCGATTTGTTCTGCGGAGCGGGTGGACTTTCGCAGGGACTCCAGGAAGCAGGCATCTCAGTCGTGGGCGGCGTGGACATTGACGCGTCCTGCTCGTACGCGTTTGAGGCCAACATCGACGCCCCCTTCATTGAAAGAGACGTTCGAGAGATCACCGCAGAGCACCTCGAGCCACTCTGGACACCGGGCAGCATCCGGATGCTCGCGGGCTGCGCACCTTGCCAGCCATTCTCTCCGTACCGCCGGGGCGTGGACACCTCAGCGGAGGCGCAGTGGCCGCTCTTGCGAGAGTTCTCTCGCCTGGTCAAGGACATCAGCCCCGAACTCGTGACGATGGAAAACGTACCCCGCATCGGCACGTCAGCGGTCTTCCAGGAGTTCGTGAACGACCTCAAGGCTCTCGGCTATTTCGTCGACTGGAAGAGCTGCTACGGTCCTCGTTTCGGCCTTCCGCAGCATCGGAGGCGGCTTGTGTTGCTCGCATCCCGGCTCGGACCGATCAAAGTGCCCGACGGCTCTCTTGATGAGGCGAACTTCCGCACTGTTCGGGAAGTGATCGGGGGACTTCCCAAGCTCGCGTCTGGCGAGGCTGATGGCAAGGACCCGTTGCACGTGGCTAGGAACCTATCGCCGCTCAACCTTCGCCGCATCGCCGCGTCAGCGCCGGGCGGCACGTGGCAGGACTGGCCGGAGGAACTCCTGTCCCCGTGTCACCGCAAGGCGTCGGGCTCTTCCTTCAAGAACGTCTATGCCCGGATGGAGTGGGACAAGCCATCTCCGACCATCACGACCATGTCGGGCAACTTCGGCGCAGGTCGGTTCGGCCACCCCGAGCAGGATCGATCCATCACCCTTCGCGAGGCGGCATTGCTCCAAGGCTTCCCGCCGGGCTACAAACTGGTGAAGTCCGACGTGCGCGTCAACCAGAGTCAGATCGCAAGGTTGATCGGAAACGCTGTGCCGCCGCCCATCGCCGCAGAAGTCGGGCGAGCGGCAGTAGCTCATATCGCTGCGCAACTCACGGCAGCGAAATGAACGATACCGATGTGACGCCGCTCGAAGAGGAGAACGATGTGTCCCTAGTTGCCGAGGACGACGCGACCGCGCGCATCGTTGACAAGACCTTCAAGATGACGGTTGAACTTTCCGTTCTAGAGTCGCTGGGAATCAACCTGTACAGCAACGCAGCTGCGGTGTTGTCTGAGCTGGTCGCTAATGCCTACGACGCCGACGCGGGGAAGGTCAGCATTACTTGGCGCCCGCGCGCTGACGCAGACGACGAGGGAAAAGAGAAGCTCCTCGAGGTCGTCGTCACGGACGATGGATCTGGGATGGATGTTGCTCAGCTCAATGCGCGCTTCCTCAAGGCGGGCTACAAAAAGCGCGCCATCGAGGGTATCGAGTCACCTAAGTGGCATCGTCCGTACATGGGGCGAAAGGGCATCGGCAAACTCTCTGTGTTCTCGCTCGCCGAGGTCGTCGAGGTGTACAGCCAGACGGAGGATGGCGAAGCCCATGGCTTCGTGATCCGAGTTGCAGACCTAGAAGAACACATCCAGAACGAAGAGGAGTACTACCCTCAGCCCGTTGAAGTCCCCGACGAGTACAAGGTGAAGGGGACCACTCTCGTACTGTCGAAACTCAAGAGTAAGCGGGCTGGTCTCACTTCTGCAGCACTCCGAAAGCGCCTCGCGCGCAGGTTTGACGTGATCGACGAAACCCCCTTGCGAGAAGGCGGCTTTCACATTCTGGTCAACGGGAAACGTATTACCTACGCCGATCGCCAGGAGCTAAAGAAGCTTCAGTTCATCTGGGAGTTCCCGGGCGACCCCCTCCCCGATGTTGCCCTGCCGGCTGGTATCGAGCGCTTCAAAATTCCTTCGGGCATGGTTGATATCAAGAAAGGCTGGAAGGTAACAGGTTGGTTCGGCAGTACTAAGACACCGACTGATCTGACCAGTGATGAGGATGCTGGCAGCCTCAAGAACATCATCGTGCTCGCTCGGAAGCGCCCTATACAAGAGGGCATCATCGAGAAGCTCGACTTCAGCCGACTTTTCGGCAACTACGTGACGGGACAGATCGAGGCAGATTTCCTGGATCTCGACGAGCCCGGCTACGAAGACATTGCAACTAGCGATAGACAGCGCCTGATCGAGGACGATGAGCGGGTCGTTGCGCTGCAGAAGTTCTTGCGGCAAGCGTTCCTGTCCGCCGCCGAGGAATGGAGCAACGCGCGCCCAAAGCGCGAAGCTGTTGACGCCCTTAAGCGCTACCCGAAGCTACAGGAATGGCTCGAGGAGCTTCCACCGTGGCAGCAGGACAGCGCACGGACGATGGTCGGCACGATTGCCAGCCTGCCCTTCGAAGGCAAGGACGCCGCCGAGGACCGCTCTGCACTCTTTCGGTCGGGAATTCTTGCATTCGCTCGCGTGGGTCTTCGTAAGTCATCCGACGATCTGGACCTCCTGAGCAAGGTCACTGCGACTGACCTCCTGCCGCTCCTCGGGCAGCAAGACTCGTATGAAGCGGGGCTCTGGGTTGACATTCTTCGGTCTCGAGTTCAAGCGATCGAGAAGCTGCAGCACCTCACCGACATCAACGAGAAGGAAAAAGTCCTTCAGGAGCACCTCTTCGATCATCTCTGGCTACTAGACCCTTCCTGGGAGCGCGCCACCGGCAGCGAGACCATGGAGGAGAACCTCCGCAAGCTCGCACCGAAGCTCTTCGCGAAGGACAAGCTCGACAGGGAGATCACAGGTCGAATCGACATCCGCTACAAGACCGTCGGCGGAAAACACGTCATTGTCGAGCTCAAGCGCTATGACCTCAAGGTGGACGCGACGAAACTCGCCGCGCAGGGTGCGAAGTATGCCGAGGCCCTAGCTAGCATCCTCACTCAGCAGCAACGGGAGAAGGAGATTCCGAATATTGAGGTGGTGTTCGTCCTCGGCAAACGGCCCGGATCTCGAGGGTGGGTTGCGGGAATCAAGATCACCGAAGACGAATTCGTAGACAACCAGTTCGAGCAGTTCAACGGCACCTACCGCCTCTATGATGCGGTGATTGCTAGCGCACGCACTCAGTACCAGGACTATCTCGATGCCAGCAGCCAAGCGAGAAAGCTAGACGACTTGCTCATCGTCTTTGAGCCCCAGGACGAAAAGTCGGATGAAAACGAGAAGCCCGATGCTCCCGCGGCTATCCAGGCTCCCGCTGCCACAACTGTTCCCGTAGCACCCCAGAATCGAGTAGGAGTTGATCAGGCGGCGCTCGCCCCAATGCAAGCAGAACCGGCGAGCCCCGTGGTCCCTCGGCCCGCAATTTCAGCGATGCCGAAGCCGCCTACTCTCTGATCATTGCCGCTACTTGTGAGTCAGTCCACGATCAGCAGAAGGCGGTGGCGGCACCAGACCGCGAGCAGTTCGTCCTCGACGCCATCGCGGACGCCAAGGCCCTCGGGCCCGACACGCAAGACCCGACTTGACAACCATGCGAAACGTGCGAATAACTGTGTTACGGTTCACGTAGTGCAGAACTGGGCCCACCGGAAACGGCGGGCCTTCTGCATTTAACCAGCGCTTCCGACCGGGTGCCCCCGGTCGGAACCTGCCCGCCGTCACGTGTCCACACTGATGCAGCCCCTAGTTCCCCGGTACCCGGGACGACGCGACGTTGTGTTCGCGCGCGCGTGAATACCGAGCCGGGTGAGCATTAGCCAAATGGGACAGAGATGCCGGCGGGCACTCCGAGCGGGGCAGAGCGCGGCACGGACAATGTGATCCCGGCCCGCCTGCCCCGCCCATTGGCGCCTCAAGCTTCCTCAAGCGCAGTCGTGCGCTAGTTGCCGACGTCCGCCGCCGCTAGCAACCGGGAATGCAGCGGTGGCCTCATGTAACGGTGCGAGCGTTCAGTCCGCATCCATTTGGTCCGCTTGAGGTTGCGGAGCTGCTGAATAATGACGGCAATCGCAAGGACAACCAGACCGGCGACATAAAGCAACAACAACGTCCAGAAGCTGTCTGTGTGAGTTATCGAGATGAATAGCCATGCCGCAAGGACGGTGCCGGCTACCACGTACACGGCGATCATGATTCCCCGGAGGCCGTTGTACATAGGTGCCATCTGCTTCAGCGCCCAAGTCGTCACATAGTCGTCCCTCAAGTCCTCGATGAGGCTCCGCTCCGAAGAGCCATCCATCTTGCTGGCGATCTCGCTGAGTCGTTCCGACTTTCGCAACGATCCTGCATTTGCGGTGAAGAAGCCTGATGCCAGCGCGACGACCGTCGGGATGGCAGCGCCCAGAATCTGCACCCACGGATCTGTCGCAGCTGCCGCATCTTGCACCAATGCGTGCATGGTTCTCCCCTAAGTAGAGTCCGCCTCACAGCGTACTGGCCCGCCCACATCGATGAGGTTCTTGCCCGCCTCGGTAAGCAACAGGTGGAGGTAGGACGATGGCCCGGACGAACACCCGCCGCATGCACGCCTTGCGTGACGAGTTCTTCCAAGAGGGCCGCACTCAGTCGCAGTCCGCTGACTCTGAGGTGCGGGTCCTGTCGGATTGTTGGCTGTGCCTCACGGCGATCGACTACGTCGCTGAGCCGCACACCACTTCGGACTCGCACAACCTCGACCACTTCCACACGGTCAGCGATCGACCAGACCTCCAGGAGGACTGGTCGAACTTCCGTCATGCGCACATGGCTTGCAACCTGAGCCGGGGGAAGCGCACACCCACTGCGGGTCTCGGCGAGGCCGTGCCCGACTGGTGGTAACCGACATCCGAACCGAAGGAGGCACCATGTCAGCAGCAGACAAGCCGCGGCTGGGGTTGCCCGCCGACCGGCGCGAGGCGTACATCCCGTTGAAGCCCAGACCGCTCCCGCGCTCGACAGTCATCTTGGATGAGATGCGGCGCTCATGGGCCAAGTCGGATGCACTGCAAGCCGAGAAGCGTCGCAAGCACGCGCACAAGGCTGCACGCGCTGGCATGCGCCGAGCAATACCGTAACCCGCCAGCGTCCGCTGCCGGCCTCACTCGAACTCAGGGAGACATCATGGCGAAGCTCGGAAGCATGACCGGCACGATCACGGTCAGCATGGGCAACACGGCCCTGCCTGGCCGAGCTGTCGAGTTCACGGTGCCGCTGCGCGCCATCGACAGCACGACGTACGCCGACACAACGGCGACGATGTCGGTCCACGTCGACCGCACCGAGCTGCGTGCCCAGGTCGCCAAGACGCTGCGCACTCTCGCCGACCGCATCGAGGACGAGTTGCTCGCACCCGGCGCCATCCTGCTCACCTGTGCTGAGTGCGGGTCGCAGCTGGTCACCCAGTCGCCGGCCGAGCTTCGTCACGAGGCGGACGGCGCCCACTCGCTCGGCTCCGCATGACCGACCAGGTCAAGCCCACGCCCCTCACCGTCACCATCTTCGTCAGTGCTGGTGACCATGAGCTGCCCATCGACTTGATCACCTTCGAGGTACCGATGCGCACTGGAGAGTCGACAGTCGTCGAGGCCGCTACGGTCGCCGACGTCGGTGATGACCTCGAGCTGCTGCTCGCTGCGGCTGACCTCGTCGTATCCACCCAGTTCGGGTCCACGTCCATGCTGCAGCGGAAGCTCCGGGTGGGGTTCGCCAAGGCCGGCCGCCTGATGGACATGCTCGAGTCACGTGGGATCGTCAGCCAGCCTGAGGGTTCCAAGGCCCGCGACGTGCTCGTCACGACGGAGCAGCTGCCCAGCGTGCTCGCCAAGCTGCGAGGCAACACCGCCGAGCAGCCTCTCGCCAACACCTTCGACGTCAACCGCACCGAGCTTCGAGGTCACCTGACACGGAGTGTCCGAGTACTCGCTGACCGCATCGAAGCCGCCGCCTCGTCACCTGACCTGTTCACTCCCACCGGTGAGCCCGCTACTGAGCCTCCCGTCACCCTCACACCTGCTGAGATGCGCTTACTCGCGAAGGAAGGCCGCCGCCGGGCCCGCACGGGCTCCCAGCACCCCACGTTCAGGCCTGTCGACACCGATTCACCAGAAAATCCAGCCTCGGAGTTGGGGCCGGACCAGAGCCAGGGGGAGCTGTCCTCCCTCCCCGATGACCTGGAGGGGGGTCGCACGTGCGCGTGCGCGGATAGAGGGTACGGAATCGGCGATGTTGTCACCGCTACTGAGATTTCGATCGGTGCCGCGACTCATCTCGACGCGACGGGCAAGGATGCCGGCGCGATCGCCGCGCTGCTGACTCTCGCACACAAGGTCGACAACTCCGACAGCATCCTCGACATGATCCTGGACCAGATCGCGAGCGACCCTGACTCGAAGATCCGACCGCCGGCAGCGGACAACGTGTCGCTGCCGACCTACCTGAAGTACTCCGAATCGCTCGGCTTGACGCCGGGTGGCCGCGGCGAGCTGTCCTCCACAGCCAAGCCGGTGGGTGCGGGGCCGCCCGCGGTGCCTTCATTCCGCAACCGGGGGCAGGTGGCCAGCTAGTTCTCCGCGGAGGTGGGTGTGTCCGCTAAGAAACTCGGGCGCACGAAGCCACGGATCTACACGCAGCCTCTCCGCAAGCTAACCCCGGAGACCTCCCGGGGCTTCGATGTCATCGACTTCGCGACCAACGTCCTGCTGGTGAAGCTGTTCCCCTGGCAGGAATGGCTCCTGATCCACATGCTCGAGATCGACGAGCAGGGCTTGCTGCGGTTCCGCAAGGCCCTCGTGATCGTCGGCCGGCAGAACGGCAAGACGATGATCGCCGCGGTGCTCGCCGCGTATTGGCTGTACGTCGACGCTGGCCGCTGGACGGACCAGCTGCCCGAGGACGAGTTCGTTGTCGTCGGCGGCGCCCAGAAGCTCGACATCGCGATGAAGCCTTGGAAGGCTGTGCGCAAGTGGGGTGCTCCCGACGACCCGAAGGTCGGCATCGCCCGGGACCGGGTGCCCGAGCTGCAGGCGTACACGTACCCTCCGCGCACCACCAACGGCGAGACCGAGCTGCGCACCCACGGCGGCAGCACCTACCTCCCCCGAACCTTCGAAGGTGCCCGCGGCCAGAGCGCCGCGCGGCTCCTCCTCGACGAACTGCGCGAGCAGTACGACTACGAGGGATGGTCGGCGATTGAGAAGTCCGCGAACGCCATGTTCGACTCGCTGCTGGTGGCCTTCTCGAACGCCGGCACGAAGCGCTCTCGCGTCCTCAAGGACGTGCGGGCGACCGCGCACGAGGGCGTCAACGACCCGGAAACTCAGTGGTTCGTAGCTGAGTGGTCGGCCGAGGAGGACGCCACCCTCGACGATCCGAAGGCGTTCCGCCAGGCGAACCCGAGCGCCGGCTACCTGCCCGGCATGACCATCGCCGGTCTGATGCGGGCGGCGGCCGAGGCCAAAGAAAAGAACGTCGAGCGCATTGAGGTTCTGGGCCAGTGGGTCACAGCCGAGGTCAACAACTTCATCGAATCCACCGACTACCGCGACCTGGTCGTGTCCATCAAGGATGTCCACATCCCGAAGGGCGGCCGCACCGTGTGGGGCGTCGACGTCTCAGACGACCGGAACACGACGTGGCTCTCGTCCGCGGTCTACACCGAAGACGGCAAGCCGTTCTCCTACAGCCGGATCAAGCGCGCCGGGATGATGTGGTTTCCCGCGTACATGGCCGCTCTGGCAGAGGAATCGGGGCACCGCGAGGTGGCCCTGAACGCCCGAGGTTGCGCGGCGATGGAGTTCGTCAAGCCGCTCAAGGATCTCGGACTCATCGTCCACGAGATCGACGGCCCGATGTACGCGATCGCGACTGGGCGCCACCAGGATGCAGTCCGCGACAAGAACCTCGTCGTCGTCAACCAGCCCGACATCGACATGGCTGTGCAGCACGGCGTCGTCGTGCGGTACGGCGACAACAAGGCATGGTCACGGCCGAAGTCCCTGCCGGTTGACATCTCAGGTCTCATCGCGATGTCGCTCGCGCTGTACGGGCTCGAAGTCCTGGCGCCGCCGCCGGTCGCCCCAACTCCACCTCCCCCACCGCCGGCCGAGATGGTCACCCGCGACGACGTCTCGTCGTCCGATGTGAACCTCGCGATCGCTGCGTTCTAACCCAACTGAAAGTAGGTGCCACGTGCCAGAAGAGCAGGGGTACCAAGTAAACGTCGCAGGGCTTTCGTCGTGGTCGACCCTGGCAGACGAGTCTCACGAGACGAATCCGGATCTCATGTGGCCGCGGAACCTCGAGGTGTACGACAAGATGCGCCGCGAGGACTCACAGGTCGGATCGGTTCTGCGTGCGGTCACGCTCCCGATCCGTGGGGCTGAGTGGATGATTGACCCAGCCTCGGCTAGGCCCGAGGTTGTGGATCTGGTCTCCGCCGACCTTGGCCTGCCGGTCAAGGGACGCGACCCTGTCCCCGCACTTCGGACCAAGGGGCGATTCCAGTGGGGCGAACACCTGCGGATGGCGCTGCTCGAATTGGTCCACGGCCACTCCTTCTTCGAGCAGGTTTACCGGCCTGAGGGCGACAGGCTGCGGCTCAAGAAGCTCTCGTGGCGGCCGGCGCGAAGTATCTCGAAAATCAACGTTGCCCGCGATGGTGGCCTGATCTCCATCGAGCAGTACGGGGTGAAGGACCCGATCCCTGTCGACCGACTGGTTGCCTATGTCAACGACCGCGAGGGCGGCAACTGGATAGGCCAGTCCCTGCTCCGCAGTCCGTACAAGAACTGGCTACTGAAGGACCGAATGCTGCGGGCTCAGGCCCTCACGGTCGAGCGGAACGGCCTTGGCGTGCCTGTCTACGAGGCTGCTCCGGTGCCAGACACCGCGTCTCCTGAGGACCGCGAGAAGTGGCAGCTGTCGGAGAAGGCCTCAGGCCTCACTCTGGCAAAGGGCTTTCGTGGTGGTGAAGCTGCCGGCGCCTCGATCCCGAACGGATCGAAGCTGACCCTGATGGGTGTCACAGGCGACCTGCCCGACACGGACAAGCCCATTCGCTACCACGACGAGCAGATCGCCCGCGCGGTGCTGGCTCATTTCCTGAACCTAGGCACCGAGACGGGCTCGTGGGCGCTCGGATCGACGTTCGCCGACTTCTTCACTAGCTCACTCAACGCCGTTGCCGCGCACATCAGGGACACCACCCAGGCCCACGTCGTCGAGGATCTCGTCGACTGGAACTGGAACGAGTCGGAACCAGCGCCCCGGATCGTGTTCAAGCCCATCGGCTCAGGCGGGTCACTCACCGCGGAGGCGCTGAAGAGCCTGATCGATGCTGGCGTGATCAAGGCCGACGAGACGCTCGAGGCGTTCATGCGCTCGGCGTTCAGCCTGCCAGTTAAGGACCCATCCGCCTCGGACGGGGAGTCGGGCAGTTCCATGACCGACGCAGAACTGGATCGAGCTGCGGCCGAGATCATCCAGAAGATCTACCTCGGAGTCGGCCTCGTCGTCACTGAGGCCGACGCCCGCGACCTGGTGAAGCGAGCCAGCGCGCGTCTCGGCGACAAATCACCGGCTGGCGCCGTACCTGACACCTCACAGGAGGAAGCATGACCACGAAACACCGGAACCGCTATTGGGGTGAGGCGTCACTGCCGACCTCCAAGGCCGAGTTCTTCAACGCGATCACGACCCCGGCCCCGAGTGGCGAGGGCACGGTGGCAACGATCCGAATGTACGGCCCGATCGATTCATGGGGCGGCTACTGGGGCGTCTCCGCGAAGGACATGGGCGTCGTGCTCGATGCCCTTCCCGAATCGGTCACTCAGATCATCCTCCGGATCAACAGCCCCGGCGGCGAGGTCTTCGAGGCCCTGTCCATCCTCAACATGCTCCGGGCGCACAAGGCAACCGTGACCGCGGTCGTTGACGCACTGGCTGCGTCGGCTGCGTCGTTCATCGCCGCCGGCTGTGACGAGACGGTGATGTCGCCCGGGACGCAGATGATGATCCACTCCCCGTGGTCATTCGCTGGCGGCAACGCCACGGAGCTGCGCAAGGCGGCCGACATGCTCGACGGCGTCGAAGCTTCCATCGTCGAGATCTACACGGCCAAGGCCGGCGAGCAGAGCTGGACGGCGCTTCTCGCTGACGACACGTGGATGACCGCCGCACAGACCGTCGAGCTTGGCCTGGCCGATCGCGTCGCGGTCATCCCCGACGCGGGTGAAACCGAAACGGTCGGGGCGGAAGAGCTGGTGCTCACCGCTCCCGATGACGACGACGACTACCTCGCACGCGTCACCTCCCTCCCCAATCGGGCAGCTGCCCGGTCCCACGATCTCCCGAGCTCGTCCGAGCCGGGACACCCCAACCGAAAGGACCCACTCGACATGAGTGCATTTCTCAAGGATGGCCTCCGCAAGCGGCTCGGCGTCACCGATTCCGCGATCTCCGACGAGCTGCTCCTCACGGCAGTCGACGAGGTTCTCGCGGAACAGGCCACCGACACCACCGCCATCCCGGACGGCACCGTCCTGATCGACTCCGCTCTGCTGACCGACCTGCAGGCATCCGCCGCGCTGGGTCGCAAGGCAAGCGAAGCGCAGGACACCGCCCGCCGTGAGGCCATCGTCACTGCCGCCGTGAACGAGGGCCGCATCGCCCCCGCCTCACGCGAGATGTGGCTGACCAACCTCGCTGCGAACGAAGAGGGCACCGCGACCCTCATCGGCTCACTCGCGAAGAACACCGTCCCGGTGACCGAGATCGGCCTGTCCGACGACGTCGAGACCGCCGCCACCACCTCCGAGGATCGTGCCTACGCGGCGGTCTACGGCAACACGAAGGAGGCCTGAAATGGCTAAGAGCTACCTGCCCCTGTTCCGCCCCGGTCAGACCGTCACCTTCGGGGTGACCACGGCCGTCACCGCGGGCCAGGTCGTCGAGGTCGGCAGCGTCGACTTCTCCGTCGCCCCCGCTGCCGCTGCTTCCGCGAAGGTGGTCGGCGTTGCCGGCCACGACGCTGCGGTCGGCGACAAACTCACCGTCGAGGTCGGCAAGCCCATCCACGAGCTGAAGGCAGCCGGCGCGATCGCCCGCGGCCAGAAGCTCGAGGCCGCTGCTGCCGGAAGCGTCCGCACGCTCGCCGCCGGCGCCCCGATCTTCCTCGCCCTGTCCTCCGCCGTTGACGGTGCCCCCGTCAAGGCCATCCAGCTCTAAGAAAGGAGCTACCGCACATGAACATCTACCCGTACACGGCGTCGCAGCTGTCGACAGCCACCCCCGCGGACCTGATTGCGTTCTTGAAGTCGCCGACCCTGGTCGCGCGTCGTCTGGGCGAGATCCTCTCCGCGCAGCAGTTCATCGGTAACTACCTCCTCGCCGGGCGTTACATTATCCAGGGCGGCGCGATCGCGATCCCCGTCAACGAGGTCATCCGCACCGACCGTGGGGCCGAGGTGGTCGCACCTGGCGGCGAGTACAAGCTCACCACTCTTTCGCAGGAAGAGTACGAGTTCTACGCCGCTCAGAAGGAGGGCCTCGCGACTGAGGTCACCGACGAGCAGATCGGTCGCCTCCAGCGTCAGCCCGTCGACGACGCACTCGCGTTCCTGCAGACGGAACTCGTTTTCTCGGCGAACGACATGGCGCTCGGCGTCATCCGTTCCTCGATCTCGAACACTCGCGTCGCGGGTGGCACGTGGACGACCGGCAAGCAGATCTTCAAGGACGCCCTGGGCGTTCAGGCGGCCGTTCGTGCGCAGAAGCTGGGCTACAACATCGACACCGTTGTGCTGCCCGGCACCCAGTACGCCGAGGTCATCCCGGAGCTGCTCGACATCCTGCCGAGCAACGACGACACCGCCCGCTCTGGTGCGTTCCCGACGATCGCCGGCATCACCTGGATCTCGGACGACGGCGACGACCTCACCGACCCGCTGTTCGTGGACCGCCGCCGGCTCGGTGGCATCGCCCGGGAGAACATCCCCTCCCCCGAGTACCGGCCTGTCGGCAACGACACCGGCGTCGAGGTCATGACCGAGCGTGACGCCAAGCGTGAGAAGACTCACGTTCAGGGCCGCAACGCACACGTCCCGATCGTGACCAACCCGCTCGCCGCGTTCTACCTGACCGGAACGCGCCCGTGACCGCCGCGCTTCACATCGTGACGGCGGCGTTCGCCAAGGTCTCGCTGGGCGGGAACGGCGGTAACCGTGTTGCACGTTTCGTGCAGCGCGGAGACCTCGTTCCTGAGGGCGTCGACTCCGAGCAGCTCGAGCGTCTGACTGCGCGGGGACTCATCGCTCCGGTTGAGCTCGAGGTCGAGCCCGACCCCGTCGTCCCGGCCGAGCCCGTCGTCCCGGCCGAGCCCGTCGTCCCGGCCGAGCCCGTTGTGCCTGCGGTCAGCGCTCCCGCGCCGGCGGCCAAGTCCGGCGCCAAGCCGGCAGTCAAGTAACGAGAAGGGGGCGATGGAGTGATCAAGCCGGCCGAAATTAGTTCTGACGAGGATCTCGCGCGACGCATCCTGGTGCGCGCGCGCTCCATCGCCCCCTGCCTCAATTCCATCCCCGAGGACGACGACCGTCGGCTCGATGCGATCGCGATCCTCAAGGGCGTCATAGCCGAGGTGCCCGCTCCTGGCGCGCGCCGGGTGAAGTCGCGCAGCAGGAACGGGACGTCGATCAGCTACAACGACGTCGCCGGGGCGTTCAGCCCCGATGACATCCTCGGGCTTCGCTCGCTGTGCGCTGCGGCGCCCAGCGGGCTCCCGGTCGGGAGCTTCCCCGAGGCGCGGCCGCTCGATCGCCAGTGGCCGGAGGGCAGTTACTCGTGAGCTGGGATGACCCGTTCTGGTATCCGCACACGGTGAGCATCCGGAACGCGCGTCCCGCCGGCGGCATGGGTACCGGCTATGCCGTGGCCCGCACCGTGAAAGCGGAGGTGAAGGACGAGCAGCGACTCGTTCGCACCGCTGACGGCCGCGAGGTCGTTTCCTCGTCATCGGTGACTGTGCCGATTGGTGAGCATGTCCCGGTCGGTTCGCTCGTCACCGTGTGGCCCGGCGCCAGTCGGCAGCGCGAGGCGGAAGTGCTCGCGGTCGGCACTAACGAGAACGGCCTCGACGATCTCGACTCGTTCCTTGTCCTGTCCCTGAAGTAGGAGGCTGCCATGAAAATGCATCTGTCTGTTGCTTCGGAGTTGGAGAAGGCCGCGCAGGCGGGGCTGAAGAAGGCGGGCCGCCAGATCCTGAGGCGGGCCCGCGAGCTGAGCCCCACCAACGACGGCGACTCCGACAAGTCGGGTTTCTCCGTGGTCGACGACCTCACCCTGCAGGTCGGGTTCAAGTCGTACATCTCCCGCATCCAGCATGAAGACCTCGACTACCAGCACAAGCCGGGCGAGCAGGCGAAGTTCCTCGAGGCTGCGGCCGAAGAGATCGACACGGGCGCGATCATCGCGACAGAGGTGCGGGGCACCTTTGGATGACGTCACCCTCACCAAGCTGATCTGCTCCATCCTCGGTGAGATCCCCGGGTGGGACTGGCACGACTCGGACCTCGACCTCCCCGGCGACGAGCCGCACGTCTACGCTCCCGACTCGGTGGTGGTCTACTACGGCTCGATCGGCACCGAGCCTGACAAGGCCGCCGGCGTGCGCGTGTACGGCACCACCGACGAGCAGGACCTCGGCTGGCGCCGCGTGCAGCTTCGGCTGCGTGGCGGGCAAGGCCGGCCTGATGGTGCCGACGCTCTCGCCGCCCCGTCGCTCGGGGCCCTCCATGGACTTTCCCGTGTGGGAGGGATCAGCAGTATCAGTCGCAAATCCATGGCGCCAGCCGGTGCCGACGACAACCGTCGCGAAATGCGCACGGAGAACTACCTCATCATTCTCGACAATTTGGAGGCTCTCACATGAGCAGTAAAGTCCCCCTTCCCGCCGGTACGACGCTCGGCAAGAGCTTCGAGTACGGCCTCGACATCAACCTCGGCACCGAAGCCGCGCCGATCTGGCAGCCGGTCCGCCGCATCAGCGGCTTCCAGCCGACGCCAACACCGACCACTCAGGACGCGCAGACCTACGATGACCTCGGTTCGCCGAACAGCGACGTCACCGGCTGGGGCATGAACCTCGCGTTCAACGTCCAGGTGAACCGTGCGCTCACGACCGGGCTTTACCTGTCCGAGGTCGAGAAGCTTCTCAGCGCCACCGGCCCGGGAGCAACGGGCGAAAGCGCAGTCGTCGACGCGCGCTGGTACCACAAGCCTGCCGTCGGAGTTCCGAACCCCACGGATGCTGGGCACGGATTCTTCACCGTCGCGCCCGCCCGCCAGAACACCGGACCCGGCGGTGAGATCGAGTCGCTCGGAATCACCCTCACCGGTAAGGGAGAGTACGAGAAGATCGCCAACCCGTTCACCGGGTGGAGCGAAAACCCCGCGCCGAATCTCAGCGCGGTCACGCCTCCCGGCCAGGGTGCAACCAAGCAGGTCATCATCACCGGTACCGGCCTCCTCGGTGCGACCGATGTCAAGTTCGGGGCGACCTCAGCAACCGCGTTCACGGTGGTGTCCGCGACGACCGTTGTCGCGACCATCCCGGACGGTGCGGCCGGTTCGGTCAACGTGACCGTGGTCACCCCGGTTGGTACGTCGCCGGTCCTCGCGTACACCCGGATCGTCTAGCCCGATGAGCGCTATCGACTTCGGAGAGTGGGTGGCGTCTGACCTCGAGCTCAAGCTGGGAGGGCACACCTACACGGTGCGTCCTCCCACGGTCGAGGCCGCGAAGATGATCCTCGCGGCCGCGGTGATGGGCGAAGTGCACCTCGGTCTCGTCGAGGGTGAAGTGCCGCCTGAGGTGCAGGCGATCCTTGACAGCATCGGCGACGAGCAGCCCGCCCTCGGCGAGGCGCACGCGGCGATGGTGGCCGACGGCCTCCCTGCCGTGAACATTGACCGCATGGCTTACTACGCGGTCTTCTACTGGGCCCGCGGCAAAGAGTACGCGGACACCCTCGCGAAGATGATGTGGCTACCGCGTGACCTCAGCCCGGGTATCGCAGGTGATGCGGCCCCAAAAGGCTGAACACCGCCGAGGATTGGGCACCGTACGGCATCGGAGAATCTGATGCTGACGGATGGTATGCGGACTATCGGCCGGTGCCCCAACACCTGAAACCAGAAGCCCCCGACTCGCTGCCGGCCAAGACGCCCTCGGCTGACGTCGACGGGTCGCTCCTGGCTCTCGTCACCAACTGGCGGCTGGTCGTCGCTGAGCTCGCTGAGCGTGGCATCGACCTGTACGACCCCGCTGTTCTTGCACGTCCATGGCCCGGTGTGCGGGCTGTGATATTCAGTCTGATCGACAGCCCCACACGCTTGCGTGCGGTGCTCACCAGGAGGTGAACCATGGGTGCGCTCAGGGCAGCAGAACTCGAAGTGCTTTTCACTGCGGACATGAACCAGGTGGACCAGGCCGATAAGAACGTCCAGACGATCGGTCGGAAGATCGAGTCCACCCCAATCACGCAGACGGTGACCGCGGACACGAGCGGCGTGGTTGCCAGCGCGACCCGTGTGGAGAACGCATTTGAGTCGGCGTTCGAGAACGCCGCTCAGTCGTCTAAGGGCATGTCGCGCGGTCTCGTCCGTGACTTCCTCGAATCCGGCCGAGCGAGCAGCAAAACAGCTGACGAGATCGAGTCGGTACTGGTCCGGTCGTATGGTGTCGCTGCGGACGCTGCACGCGACCTTGCCCGAGCGACAAAGGGTGAGCTGCAGATCGACGTCGACGCAGCTCCCGCCCTCGCGAGCATGGCCCGGGTGGAGGAAGCGGCCCGGCAGCTAGTGTCTCAGGACACCGCGCTCAAGCTTGACGCAGACGTTACTCGGGCCGAGACAAACCTTGACAGGGCGAAGCAGCGTCTAGAAGACCTGAAGGTGCGCGCCCTGGGTGGGCTCGACGTCACCGCCGATGTGCGCCGTGCCGAGGCGAACCTCCAGCGGGTAGAGCGGAACCTCCAGGGGTTGCAGTCTGCCCGAACGATGATCGAGGTCGATGCGTCCACGATCCGCGCTGAGCAGGAACTCGATGGGGTCGCCGACAAGGCGGAGCAGGCGGGCACGGACGGCGGCAAGCGCAGCGGCGCAGCTTTGGCCGGTGGGATCATCGCCGGACTGGCCACAATCCCGATCGTCGGCGCTGTGGTCAAGATCGGCGAGACCGCCGCCACGGCCCTCCTAGACGCGTTCAACGACGGGCTGCAGGTCGAGGTCGATAACGACCGCCTGCAGGGTCTCACAGGGATCAGCGAGGCCGACGCGCTGCGTCTCGGCCGCGCCGCCGGTGCGGCGTACGCGAACGTGTTCGGCGAATCAATCGAAGCGAACATGGACACCACCAGGCTTGCGCTGCAATTCGACCTCATCGACGCCAACACCGCGACCAAGGGCGCGCAGCGCGTCATCGAAGGGCTATCCGGTATCGCCGACGTGCTCGACGAGGATGTGCAGCCGATCGCCGCGGCGGTCACGAAGATGCTCAATGCCGGGCTGGTGCCCTCCGCGGACGCCGCGTTCGACATCATCGCGGCCGGCGCCCGTGAGGGCGTGAACCTGGCCGATGACCTGCTCGACACCCTCGGAGAGTATGCATCGACGTTCTCCGCGCTGGGCCTCTCTGGGGACCAAGCTCTAGGGCTGCTCAACCAGGGCCTCGAGGCCGGCGCGCCGAACGCGGACTTCTTTGCCGACTCCATCCGTGAGCTCGGTATCAAGGTGCGCGAGGGGGACGACGCGACCGCCGGCTTTCTGGTGCAGGCGCGCCTTGTTCCCGACGTCCTTGCAAAAGCGTTCGCCGAGGGTGGACCCGCCGCCGCCGCGGGCCTCGCCTCCGTGTACGACGCCCTCAACGCGATCGAGGACCCCACCGAGCGCAACCGCGTGGCCGTCGGCATCCTCGGAACGCAGTTCGAGGACCTGCAGCTCGACCTCTCCAAGCTCGACATGTCCACCGCCGTCGCCCAGCTCAACGGGGTGCAGGGCGCCGCGAAGCAAATGTTCGACACCCTCTCCAGCAACGACGCCACCAAGCTCGAGCAGGCGCAGCGAAATATCGAGGTCGCTACCGACGGTATGAAGGGTGCCCTCGCGGCAGCGTTTTCCGAACCGCTGGGGGACGCTGCCGAGTGGATCTCGGCGAACCGCGGGCCGATGCTGCAGTTCATGATGGACCTCGCGAACGGGGCCATCGATTTCGGTGTCTCCATGGTCGAGTCGACGGCGGTCGGCACGGAGGCCCTGGGCGAGTTCGTGTCAGGTGCGCTGCGTGAAACCGTCAAGGGCATCAGGGACCTGATCGAGTGGCTTCCGGGGGACGCCGACCTCACGGGGCTTGATTCGATGATCGAGAGCATGGTGGGGTTCGATGAGGTCACGGCAGAGGCAGCGGATTCCATGCGCGACAACCTCATTCCGAAGCTCGAGGGGGCCCGCGATAAGTTCAACGAGTTCGGCGATGGTGTAGTCGCGATGGGGTTCCTCAACGACACGTCGATGCGGCTCGCCGAGTCGCTTGGCCAGGTCGGTGTTGACGCCGAAGGCGCGGCGCTCTCGCTCGAGAGCGTCGACGTCTCCAACATACGGGCATCCGACTCGGGCAAGGTGCTTGAGGGGCAGGTGCGCAACGCGGTTGCTGCGCTGTCTGATCAGGTTGCCGCGGCGGCGACCGCCGGTGAAGGTCAGGAGGAACTCGCCGACCGGTACGACAGTGCGACCGAAGCGCTCGTCGGTCAGCTCACGCAGATGGGTCTCACCGAGGAGCAGGCGCAGACACTCATTAACACGGTCCTGAGGACGCCGGCTTCGGCGGTCACGGAGTTCGGGTCGAACGCGACGGACCAGCAGCTAAAGGTGCAGAGCCTCGCGGACCGCATCACGACCCTGCCTAACGGCTCGGTGGTGATTTCCGCTGACACGGACCAGGCCCAGATCGATCTCGACCTCTTTATGGCGAACAACGCCAGCCGGCGGTTGATCCTTCAGACTGCGCTCAACGGCTCCGGTGCCGGGGCTGGCATCTTGAAGAAGGCCGACGGGGGTGTCGTCGAGTTCATGGCGCAGGGTGGCCTTCACGGACTCACCCCCATGTCGCACACCGCCCAGGTTGTGCCGCCGTCGACGTGGCGCGTTGTCGGAGATCGCGGCGACGTCCCCGAGTCGTTCATCCCCCTCGACGGGTCCGCCCGCTCGTACGCGATCCTCCTCGAAACCATGCGCCAGATGGGCGTCACCGCGATGGGCGACGGCGACATCACTGCCGGGCGCCAGATCGCGACGAGCACCCGCGGCGGTGATACGTGGCACATCAGCACGAACGACCCGGAGCTTGCCGCTTCCAAGGTCGAGAGTCGACAAATCAGGAAGGAATGGGGTGAACGATGAGTGACGCCCGCGTAAGGATCGACAGCAGGAACTTGGTGCTAGGCGCCGGGGCCAACGGGTTCTTCATCCGGAAGGGTGGACTGCGCGGGGTGTTGGACGGCGTCGACGTGCGCCGTCCGCAGGTCGCTCGAAACGGCGACGGCAACTTCCCGGGCAAGTCCAAGCTGGCTGCCCGACTCGTCCCGTTCGGCGGGTGGTGCGTCACCGCATCAGCGGAGGCACAGGCGGATCGCTCGCTCGACCTGACCTCCCTGCAGTCCGAGCGAGAGTCGTTCCGGGTCGACTTCGAACTGCCTGGGAAGACGGTCTGGGGCATGGGCTACGTGTCGGACAAGGTGTCCTTCGTGAAGACCGTCGGCGGCATTCGAGCCAACTGGGACATCGAGCTTCAGTTCGACGAACCGGTGCTCTACGGTGCCACCCACACCTTCGCGGCCGTGGCGCAGGGTGAGCAGTTCAACATCGCCCACGACGGCAACGAGATCTCGTACCCGGTGTACGTGGTCGACGGCGATTTCCCCGACGGCTACACCCTCGCCGGCCCGGGTGGGCTCAAGTACCAGTCCACCCTGCCGGTAACGCTGGGCAACCCGCACACCATCGATATGTCCGAGAACTACCTCCGGCGTGCCGGCGTAATCGTGTTCGGCAAGACGCCGTTCATGGATACCTGGGGCGTGGCCAAGGGCGAGTCTCTTTCAGGGGTGCTCACGGCCGCGGCGGGATCGGGCACGGTGACGACGACGCTCGATGATAGGTGGCTGTGATGATCGACTTCACCTATACGATCACCGACACCATGTCGGGTGTCCCGCAGGCGAAGATCTTCCCGGTGCCGGCACCCTTCAGCAAGGCGGTGAACGAGACGGCCGGAAACCAGACGACCATCCCGGTCGACGCGTCACCGTTCACCGCCGCCGAGCTCGAGCAGTTGACGGAGGACTGGTCCCGGTCCATCGTCATCGCTCTGAACGGTGTCGACATCTACAGCGGAGTCATTCAGGACTACGACTGGGACGACGAGTCCGGCATGCTCGTCCTGGGGCATCAAGACTCTCGTGCCATCTACGGCAGTCGGACCACGCTCGGATCGAACGGCTACTCCGGAGACCAGCCGTCGGCGAACAGTCTCATTCTCAACGGCTATTCGCTGGCCTCGATCCCGCCGTGGTTGTCGTGGGCGGCCACAGAGGGGCCGACCGCGAACTACGACTTCCCTGTGTTCATCGAAGAGGGCAAGATCACCATCGACCTGCTGTCCTCACTGAACACTCCGGGCCCGTGGAACTTCGAGTTCTGGGATCACGACTTCCCGTTTGTGAACGAACAGTTCCGGCGGCTGCAGGCACTCGGTCTGGAGATCGACCTCGAGCCGCGCGTGAATTCGGTCGGCGACCACGAGCTGCTTCTGCGCTCGGGGAAGCTGGCCGGCGGGACGTTCGATTTCAACCTCACCCAGCCGAAGTGCCCGATCGGGAAACTCCGTGTTCGCCGCAACTCACAGCGCAGGGCGAACGTCATCTACTCCGTAGGCAAGGGTGCCGGCCAGACCATGATGGTCACCACGTCGCGTGCCGAGCCGACCGGTGTCGCGCTCGAGCTGGCGGAAGCATTCAAGGAAATCGACGACCCGGTGAATCTGCAGGCGCTGTCCGACGAGAACCTGGCAACTCTGCGCAAGCCGATCCGTCAGTGGGAGTTCGATCTCCCGCTCGACTACGGGCCCGGCATCGAGAAAATTCGGTTCGGTTCTCTTTTCCGTATCTACTCACGGGATCACAAGGTGATTCAGAACGGCTGGAACGAGATGCGTTACCTCGGATACGAGATCGACCCGACTAAAGCGCGAGCGCGCATGACCGTGCAGGACGCCTGATGCCGAACCTGAACTATGCGCACGAGGGCCGAACCAACACGCGGCTCAACCGCCTCGAGCGGTCGGGCACGGGTGACGTGCGGCAGGTGCCCGCAGCGCCGCGCGGCCTCAGCGCTTCGTCGAGCACCGGGGCCGGTGGATCGACGGTATCCGCATCGTTCCCGCCTGTCACCGAGGACACCAACGGCCGCCACATCGTCATCGACCGCCACGAACTGCAGGCTCGCATCGCGCCGAGCACGGGCGAGCCCGTTGTAGGCAGCTCGATCAGCCGCCGAACCGTCGCCGCCTCCGGCGACTTCTCGGTCATAGCCCAGGTGGGAAGCGACACTTCGGGTGCCGGCTACCAGTGGCAAGACTTCTTCAGCGTGTCCGAGGACTCGGGCGCCACGTGGCGCGGGGTCGGCGACATCAGCGGCCGGTTGTTCACCGACGCGAAGATCTCCGCCGACGGGCAGACCATCACCCTGCTCGGCGAAGGCATCCGTCAGAGCTTCGACGGCGGCGCAACGTGGACGCGCATCGGGACGCCGAAGTACCCGACCGGCGGGTATTGGTTCAGGACCGTCGTCTCTCTCGACGGGATGCGCCTCACCGTCGCCGGCGAGAGCATCTTCCGCTCGTCGTCCAACGGCGGTGCCACCTGGGGAAGCGCGTTCGCCCACACCCTCGGGAGCCGTATCCTCATGGAGTCGTCGCAGGACGGGCGAGTGATCGCGGCCACCGCCCAAGACGTAAACCATACCGAGATCCCCTACGTGTATGTCTCCACCGACTTCGGCGCATCGTGGCAGATGGAGCTGCCCGAGTCGCCGCTGCCGTTCTCGAGCATCGTCGTCTCGCCCGACGGGGCCACGATCGTCGCGTCCACATTCGACTACGAGACCCTGACGCACGTCCACTACACCTCAACGGATGACGGCGCGTCGTGGACTGCGGTGACCTCCGGCGCGCTCGGTGAGACCACGGGCGTTCGGCTGTCCAACAACTCGCTTTTCACCCAGAAGGCCCCCGACTTCGATCTCTACGCATCCGAGGACGGCGGAGCAACCTGGAGTTTGCGCAGCGAGAACTGGACCGGCGGAGCCTGGTCCTACCTCACCACCTCAGCCAACGGTACCCACTGGGCTGGATTCCAAACGCACCTCAGCACCTCGCACGACGGTGGAGTGACGTGGGAAACCAACTATCAGCCCGGCGCAGCACCGGACGCCCCACCGGTGATCTCGCCCGACGGGTCGCGCATCTCCGTATTCGGCGGAGATGGCGTCTACTACTCGTCGCTCGACTTCGGCCGGACCTGGCGGCAGGGGGGCAGCGGGAACGCGTTGGGCACGTGGGGCACGAGATGCTTCACCGAGTCCGCCGACGGCGCACGGGTCATCGCGGTCGACTACTACTACGGCAAGCTCATGCTCTCCACGGACTCGGGCGAGACGTTCAGCGAGATGGCCGGCGCTCCGGTCGGCGGGTTCAGCTCGAGGATCGTCTGCTCCGCGGACGGCGCGGTCATCGTTCTCACCACCTCGAGCGGCATCCACACCTCCTTCGACTTCGGAGGGTCCTGGACGACGAGCAGCGGGCCGACTCTGACGTCGCTGTCGACCACAGCCAGCGGAGCCGTGGTCGTCGGCATGACGCAGAGCTCGGACCTTTACATCTCGCCCGACTACGGCCAGACGTGGGAGAAGGTGACGGTCCCCAGCCCAAGCCCGTACTACAACAGCCTGCAGGACGTCGCGGTCATCTCCGCCGTCGGCGACCGGATCTTGTTCGCCGAGCGGAACAGCGTGCTGTACGTGGCGCAGCTCCCCATAGTCAGCGACTCCGCCTGGCGCGCGCTGACGGCCGGCCCCGGCGACCAAGGTGTCCTCGAATACTGGCCGCTACCCAACGGCACCTGGCAATTCCGCGTTCGTGCCGTGTCTGTCGCGGGCGTCGCGGGTGCCTATTCCCAGTCCGTCACGCAGGTCCTTGCCTAGTTGGCATCCACGCAAACGCCATCCCGCTCACGACCATGCAATTAGACCAGGAGCCACCGATGAGAACCGACAACCTGACCATCCCACAGGGCACTACATGGGCGATGCGCTGGCCGCTGCAGGAGGAGGGCGGCACCGCGTTCGACTTGGACGGCTGGGATGCCCGAGCGCAGGCGCGCGCGACGGTCATGGCCACAGGGGTGCTGCACTCATGGACCTCCGCCGAGGGGAACATTGTGCTCGATGGGCTCGGTGTTCTCTTGACGGTGGACCCGGCCGTATCAAGCGCGTGGGCGTGGCAGAGCGCGGTCTACGACATCGAGATATTCCACACCGACGGAACGGTCATCCGCATCACGCAGGGCGGGATCAAGGTCAGCCCTGAGGTGACGCGGTGAGCAAGTTGCAGGCTCTTGACCCTGTCGTAGTCGAGCAGGTTGTGGTGCTGGCGCCAGTCACAATCGCTCGGCCGATGGCGATGCCGCCCGTCACGGTGCCGATCGTGCGCGGCGAGCAGCTCACCGAGGCGCCGGAGTTCCCGGGGTTGTGGTCGGCGGCGGCGGATCCCTACACAGTCAAGGTCAGCGGGCCCGACTTCCAACTCCCCGCCGTCGTCCTCGAGCACCTCGACCTGCCGGCCGCCGAGCCTGAGCAAATCGCCGACGCCGTCGAGGCCTACCTCGTGGCCAACCCACCTTCCGCCGATGGGCCGCTGCTGGCCGCCCACATCCTCGCCCCCGAGCCGCACCCCGCGTACGACGACATCCCCTCTTTCACCCTCCTCTTCGAGAACGGACTCGCATAATGTCACTTGCCACCAACATCCAGGACCTCGCCACCAGGATCGGGACGGAGTTCAAGGGCGTCTACTCCAAGATCGGCGCTCTCACCGGCCTCACGACCACCGACAAGTCTTCGCTCGTCGCCGCCGTCAACGAGGTGAAGGCGTCCATCTCTGGGGCTGGCGCCGTCATCGACGACGTCACTGCGCGCACCACAACGGTCTACTCCTCGAGCAAGACCGACGAGCAGATCGCCACCGCATCCGCTGCCACCAAGAGCGAGATCCTCGGCGGGGCCGGCGCGGCCTACGACACGCTGAAGGAGCTGCAGGACCTCATGGTGGCGGACGACAGCGCCGACCAGTCCTTCGTCACAGCGACCAACGCGGCTCTCGGTAACCGGGTCCGCTTCGACTCTGCGCAAACGCTCACCGCCGCGGAGAAGCTCCAGGCCACCAGCAACGCCGGAGCGGCCACCGTGCTCACCGTCGGCGACACCACGACTGACTTCGTGGCCACGTTCAACACCGGCCTGGTCTGATGTCCCTGTCCGGGCAGATCGACGCGGGCTTTGCGCGCGTCGCTGCGGAGTTCAAGACCGTGCGGACGGAGATCGGCGACGGTGGCGGCGGAACCGGCGGCGGCGGGGTCGCGTTCAAGGGCGACTGGGTCGCCGGTGCGGGGTACGCGGCGGGTGACGTCGTCCACGCCCTCGGCGGCTCTTGGGTCGCTCGCCGCGCCATCCCGTTCTTCGCCAGCATCCCGCCTACGTCAAGGGGCTTCACGTCTGGCACGTCCATCGACGCCAATGGCATCCCGCTGGCCGCACCTTCGGGTGCCGTCGCCGGGGACCTCCTTGTGGCCGTTGTCAACGCGAGTGAACTCGACGCCTCGCTCGACGCCACGGTTCCCGGCTGGGCGACCCTGTACCGCCAGACGGGCCACAAGCCCAACATCGGGATCTACACGCGCATCCACGACGGGTCCACCGGCACCGTATTCACTAGCAAGTCGTACTACTTCCACACGGCCGTACTGCGCGCGTATGCCGCGGGTTCAACTCTCGGCGAGCTCCTCACCGGCGTGGGAACCGGAAGCGGCGGAACGTACACCATCCCCTCGTCGCTAGAGGCTGTCGGCAGCCTGGTGGGGGTGGGCGTTTTCGGCAACGGGGCATCCGGCCGCACTATCGAAGCGCCCGCAGACCTTTTGGACCCCTTTCAGGACACCAATGGCAGCAACCAGGCGTTCTCTTCGGGCTATGTTGAGGCGGTCGCTGGCGCAGTCCCCGGCTTGAGCTTCATTGCCAACTCGGTCGACCAGACGTTCTCATGGATGGCGCTGCCGATCTCCCAGCCCTCGTCGTCGACCTTCGAGGCCGGGGATGACTGGGCGCCGCTCGGCCTCCTCGATGCGCCCGCTCCGCCTGCCCGTGCCACGGTCACCCGCACCACCCCCTCCCTCGCCAACTCGGCCACGGACACGGGCGCGATCACCCTCGCCAAGTCCTACCGCCTGCTCTCCATCTCCACCGACAAACCGTGCCGGATCCGCCTATACGCCACGGTCGCACAGCAGGCCGCGGACGCAGCACGCGCGATCGGCACCGACCCCACCGGCAACCACGGCCTCATGCTCGAGTATGTTTCGACGGCCGGGGTACTGGCGGCCACGCTCTCCCCCGCGGTGGACGGCACCAATCTTGAGGCGACGCCGTCGACTGCCATCCCCATCTCCATCCAGAACTTGTCGGGGGGCGCGAGCACTGTAACCGCGAGCTTCGTATTCCTGGGAACGGAGTAGGCGATGCCGACGGCAGCGCTAGTCACGTGGGAAACCGGGCACAGCGCCCCCATGTATACCCGCGAGCTTCTGATCGTCTTGGGTTTTGCAGTCACGACCTTCGACCAGTCCGCAATGTCAACCCCTTCCACCCTTGCAGGCTTTGATGTCATCTGTCTCATTCGCCTGGACGGCTCAATGCCCGTGGCGAACGGCTCACTCATCAGGGGACTGTTGGAGCTAGACGTGCCGATCCTCTCTGGAATGCTGGACGGCGGGGTCGGCGCGGGCGACGGGCAAAACTGGTCCCTGTCTGCCGCTGGATTTGGCTCATCCATGGGGTATTGGGGACAGACGCCCGATGAATGGGTGGGCGGAGACGCTCTCCCGTTACCCATTTCTGGGTACCTGGCGGACTACGGGGCCTTCATCAGCAACCCCGTCGGAGTGACCGTCACCGCCAACCAGTACGGACCCTCGACCGTACTCGTTGATAGGGGCACGAATATCGGCGGGATCCTAACGACGGCCAAGGTGTTGATCTCTGCGACGCCGCACGCCGTCAATGCCCCCCTCGCCGGCCCGAGGTACGCGCTTGCCTCGGAGTTGCTGGCCTGGTTGCTCACAGCCAACGACGCTCCCGCCCCACCACGCACCACCCTGCAACTCTGGCCGCGCTAGACCGACCAGCGATTGCCGCTCGAGCCGAACCCAACCATTCGGACGGGAGTCCTTCGGGGCTCCCGTTCCCCATTGAAGGAGAGACATGCCCACGCTCGCAGAGTTTTACGCTCCAGCCCACCGGGGCGGGGCATTCGGCATTCTGCCTAACTCGAAGTACTACGGGCCCACAGGCCACCGCGGCTACGACATCAACGGATGGGCGGCCGGGACGCAGATCCCGGCGTTCAGGGCCGGACGCGTCGTGGTCAATACATGGCAGGCCGCGCTCGGCTGGGTGCTCGTGACCTACGACGCCGGCGAATGGTTCGGCTACTCGCACCTCGATGAGCAGTCGCCGCTCGGCATTAGCGAAGACGTCGGCCTGGGTGACCCCATCGGGCCGCTCGGCAACACCGGAACCCTGTCGGACGGCGCGCACTGCCACCTCACCGTTTCCAACGCCAGCAACTCGCCGTGGCGCGGAACCACCAAAGACCCTTGGCCGTACATCGCGGCTGCACTCGGCTCATTTACCGCCGGATCCGGCGCAAACCCCTTGGAGGACGACATGCCCATAACTGACGCCGACGTGGTGAAGATTCTCACCGGAGAATTCGACACCGGCCTGCTGAACCCGGATGGCTCCCCCCGATGGATGACCCTCGCGGGCTCCATCAGAAGCATCCTGTGGTACGAAGACCGCATTCACGGGATGGCCGAGAAGCTTCCCGCCGACGTGTGGTCGCACCCGCTCGTGCACCCCTTGGCAAAGGTGGACGGCCAGCCTGCGCGTGTTGCGGCTGGCGAGCTGCTGCGTTACGAACCCGCCGAGCACGAAGCCACACGGCGCGCTGTGGCCGCTGCGGCATCCAAGAGCGGCGTCGACATCGACTACGACGAACTGGTCGCATCCCTCAAGGGGTCCGGCCTCGACCCGCAGGCGATCGCCGTGTATTCCGCCGACGAGGCTGACCGACGCGAACGCGTACGACTCGGTAAGTAACAAGCACCCCGGCTGGTTTTCAGGAACCGGCCGGGGGTTGACCTCCTCCACGCACTAGTCACGAAAGGGGGTAGCTGATGCTACCTCTCCAACATCGTCGCCCGCGGAGCATCCTTTGAGCGACGCGGTGGTGACAACGCTCATCACCACCATCGGATTGGTCATCGTCGGCCTCCTCAGCTTCCTCGGCGTCCGCGTCACGCAAGCAGTCAGTCACTCAAAGTCAGCGGCCACCGACTCGAAATCCGCGGCTGCCGACTCCGCGATCGCCAAGGAGCAGGTGCAGAACTCGCACAAGACCAACCTTCGCGAGGAGTCGGACGAGCGGCACAAAGCGCTCACCGACGCGCTCGACACCATCCTGGGAAAGCAGGCCGAGCAGGCTCGCAGCCTCGATGACGTGAAGGCATCCCAGCGCGGGCTGCAGCGCGACATCGGCCGGCTCGCCGACGCTGACCTCGAACACACCAAGGCGGCCCGGGAAGACCGGGCGCGCCTGTCTCAACACCTCGAAGCCACCATCGCCGGCCACGCCGGCACGAAGGAGTAACACCATGATCACGTTCGCGTTCAACCTACCCCTGCTGCTCTCGCTGCTCGTGGCGATCGTCCTGCCCATCCTCGTGGGGCTGGTGACCACGAAGGAAACCAGCTCGGCTCGGAAGGCGATCTACCTGGCGCTCCTCGCGCTGCTCGCCGGCCTGCTGTCGCAGCTGCTCGCCGCTATCAACGCCGGTGTCCCCTACGACCTGTTCACCGGCCTCATCCAGGGCATCGGCACATTCCTCGTCGCGGTCGCCTTGTACTTCGGTCTGTGGAAGCCCACGGGGGTCACCGCGGCGGCACAGGCGGTCGGCACCGCCAAGCATTCCCTGTAGCAGCACCCGCACCACATCGAGCCCGGCTCGTCTCCTTCGGGAGGCGAGCCGGGCTCTTTCGTTGTTCGCGGGATCTAGCCGCAGGTGGTCCTAATCAGATCGAGTACCGCCGCGGCCTGCTCGGCGGAAAGGTCCGGCACTGTGCCTCCCTCGAACCGGGCTTCGATGTTCGTGAGAAGTGTCGCGTCGTCCTTTCCCATCCCGATATCTCGACACGTATTTGCGGCACGGTTCAGAGATCGCTTATGCGTAAGGCCTGGATCGATGGTTCCGAGAGCTGCGAGAAATACTTCATCTTCGTACGTCGGTTCTCTTTCGATTGGCCGCGCCGCCTTCTCGGGTGCGCCCACTATTGAGGGAACGGAGGACGGCCACGGTGGGACGGTCGCTGCCGGCGTGCTCAACGGAGAAGCCTTGGCTGTCGGGTTCGCTGATCTAGCCGATGAGGGACTCGGTTTGAGCGACGCTGTCTCTACTGCCGAGGTGGCGGTGGGTGCCGGCGCTGAGCACCCGGCTAGCATCAGAACGGTTGCGGTGATGCCGATGATTCGGAGCTTCATGATTCCCCCTGTTTGATATCGGGAGTCTAGCGGCGGCAGTGCCCGACTCGCCGCGACGGAGCCACTCCTCGTTCACCGCACAAGCACCGCGACACGGCACGACGGGCACACCCAGTACGGGTGTGACGTCGTTCCGGCTGCGTTGCAAGTGGTCAGGCAGGCAGGGCATCGCGGAGCATCGATCGTCCCGAGGTCATCCATGCGGGGAGCGTACCCGCAGTATGGTCTGCGTGTGGATACCTCAATTCGACCGTTGACCCCTGCTCCTGCTTTGCGGACCCGCGAGGAGTGCATTCGAGCGGCTGCCGTACACCTTGCACGCTGCTACAAGATCCTCTACACGTATCCACTCGAGGAGGCGGTACGACGGGCCGCACGGCCTGGCGGCCCCACCTATGAGGAGTTGATGGTGCTCATTACGGAACGACGCGAGAAATACCTCGTCCCTGCGAGAGAGCTAGCGACGTCGTGAAGGATATGGGTGGGGGATCCTTGAGACGATCCCCGCTGACACCCGCCGCATCTCCCTCGATGCGGGAGGCATGCGTCGAGGATGCGCGCCGCATATTCTGGGCGGGCATGCGTGAATCACGCAAGCTGACCCCACGCGCGCAGGCGGAAGCCGCGCACTACGCAGGCGGACCCTCGGTGGACGAGATCGAGCGCCTGATCCGCGTGCGGCGCACCTAGCCTCGAGCAGGCATTGACGGCAAAACGCTGGGTTTCCGCTGGGTTAGCCTGGTCCGGGTCCAACTGGCGAGAAGAGAAAACCCCTACTTCCCAGTCGGGAGTAGGGGCGTGAGGGCCGGCCACGGGACTTGAACCCGTAACCCCCACTTATGGGTCCAGGAGGGGCATGAGAGGCCGAAAGCTCATCCGCGGTGTGCTCGCTCGGCCACTATGGGTAACGTGCACACCTTCTTAGTCGATGAGACCAACCGGAACTACGTCGAGAACCATTTCTTCATCGTCGGAGGCCTCGTTTACACCCCAGAGCAAATTGGACCCGTGAACGACGCCATTGTGCGTGTCCGCAGAGAAGCCGGCTACCTCGCCGGCGACAGCCTTAAGTTCAACACCAATGAGAGGCCGGACTACATCTCGCCGGCGACTCATCGTGATGCGAAGAAGCTAGTGGTCTCCGCGCTAAAGGACATCGGTGTCCGAATGATCGTCTCGGTGGTTCTGCATGACCTCTGCCGTAACCAGTCGTACGACGAGCGAATGAACTGGGCGCTCAACACCGTCACTGGCGCCTATAGTCGGTTGCTTGCGAGCGAGAACACACACGGAATCATGTTGATGGATCGAGACAACGACCGATTCGATCACCTGGAGTACCTCTTCCAGCATGGCCTCAAAATGTCCAACCGCCACGTCCGCGTTGACAATCGCATAATGCTCTTTGGCATGACAAACGACAACGCTTCCAACCTCAGTTCTGCGGCTGACATTGCGCTGGGTGCATTTCGCTATTGCCTGAACACTGCTGTTGGGGACGGTCGAGAGCCCGTCGCGCGTGAGATGTTCCCGGACCTCACCGAGATCATGTGGGCCAACGATCTCGGCGGAGGCGCGAAGTTGTACGCCGGCTACGGTTATCACCCCCGACCCCAGCTCGAGAAGATTCGCGTCGTGGCCCACAGGGCCAGGTATGACAATCTGGCAGCGGCACTCAATAGCTACTCGATTGAGAGCCTGGACGTCAGCGCCTTGCCCACAGGGCAATAGGCATCGGTGAAATGGCCAGCTTTACGCGGCAGTGAGCATTCTGGTTCGTCACCGCCCGTTCGGTGGCCCAGACGGGCCGCCCTGCGGGTTGTCGAAAAGAACCATTTCGTTGGCTTTATCGAGCGACTCGTACACGCCCATCAGTGCACGCTTCTTCGGGTCGAGATCCCACTTGATCAGCAGGTACTTCTCGACCCCGCTGCGGTCACGCAAGCGCTGTATAGCCGCCTTCGGCAAGACCGGGTCCGTGCGTATCACTAGCCAGTTGTCGACGTCGTAGCGAATCGGTTTCGGGAATGCCATTGAGAGCTCCAAGTGATGATCGGATGACGACGAGGAGCACGCCGGCCCGCGCGCTGACGATCTTACGTCCAGCCCACCGACATTATGCTCAGCGGCCAACGGGTAGACTCAATCTCGTTCAGCTGGCTGGTGTTCAAAACCAAAAAGACGAATAAAGTGCAAATCTCGGTTACTCTAGCCACGTCAGACCGGCTGGATCGCAGTGATTTAGCTGCGCGGATGTAGTTCAATGGTAGAACTTCAGCTTC
>NZ_SOFX01000030.1:0-29454 GCF_004402745.1 Cryobacterium sp. TMN-39-2 | reverse complement strand
GCCCGGCAGGGTGGCGACCGCCTCGGCCGTGCCGCCCGGCGCCTGCTGCAGGATCGTGAGGGCATCGGTGTGCGCCTCGAGCACGCGGGCGGCCGTGAGGTCGGCCGCCGCCACGGTGGCGAGCGCGTCGAACAGGGCATCGGTGCGGCCGGAGCCGGGGTGCGGCAGGGTCCCGGCCGACGCGACGGCGAACCGGATGGCCCGCTCCGCGTTGCCGTCCACCGCCCAGGCGGCCTCGACGAGGTGGGCCAGCCGCTCGAGATCCTCCGGCGGCCGGGAGCCGCGGCTCCTGCTCACTCCCCCGACGGTCAGCACTGCGGGTGCGGCCGCGGGGCCTGGCTGCGTCGTCATGGCTCTCCCCCTGATCCGGCACGGCGGCAGCCCGGAGCATCCGGGGCCGCGTGGCGATACGTGTCAGATCATCCTGCCAAACATCACACCATGCGACGGCAGGAATCCGTGCCCGACACCTTTCGAAGACGGAAGAACGGGGATACCATCCCCCCATACGGGGGTGTTCCCCGAAGTGTGACCCTGAGGCACCGTTGATAGGGCCCGACCGAGGTCACACCCGAAACACCACCGCATGGGGCGGGCCGTCATCGGGGTGGCCTGCCCCTTCTTCTGCCCATCGGGGCTTCCGCCCCCGTTGAGCCCCGCCCGGCAACTCCGAGGCGAGCGCGGCGGGTGGATGCGCGCGGCGGCGGCTGCGGAGGCGCGGGAGGATGCCGCTCACGGGCGGGCGGGTCACGCGCCGCTATGCGGGTGGCTTGCCACCCGCACAGCGGCGTCTGACCCGCATACCTCAGCCGACGCCGCGAAGCCGCCGTGCCGGGCGCGCCGCCCCCACCCCGCCGCTAGACCGGCACCGCCGCGGTCCCCCGCGTGCGCTCAGTCACCCGCTCGACCCGGCTCTGCACCAGGCGAGCATCCGCCACCGTCACACGGTGCACGGCACCGGTGATGGTGATCTTCGCGAGGGTCTGCTTGTCGGCACAGGAGGCACCCACCCACAGGTCCACCTGGCCGGGCTCGACGATGCGCTCGTGCCGGAGGCCGGTGAACGCCAGCCGGGCCGTCGGAACGGCGAAGCGCACCACGACCTCCTCGCCGGGCTCGAGCGTGACGCGGTGGTAGCCCAGCAGCTGGGCGACCGGCCGGGTGACGCTGGCGTGCACATCCCGCGCATAGAGCTGCACGAGATCGGTGCCGACCCGCTCGCCGGTGTTGCGGATGCGCACACTCGCCGAGAACGTGCCGCCGGTCGCGACCTCGGCGTCGGCCACCAGCCCGGTTCGGTCGAAGGTGGTGTAACTCAGCCCGTGCCCGAACGGAAGCACCGGGGTGCTGTCCACGCTGGTCACGTCAGACGGGCCACCCAGGATCGGGTGCAGGTAGGAGTAGGGCTGCGCCCCGGCAGACCTGGGCAGCGACACGGGCAGGTGCCCGGTCGGCGCGACCGCGCCGGACAGCACCGACGCGATCGCGACTCCGCCCTCTTCACCGGGGAAGAACGCCTGCAGCACCGCCGCGGGCGCGTGCGGGCCGTCGACGGCCCACGCCACCGCATACGGCCGGCCCGTCATCAGCACCATCACCACGGGAGTGCCCGTCGCGACCAGGGCCTCCACGAGTTCACGTTGCACCCCGGGCAGCTCGAGGCTTTCCGCGTCGTTGCCCTCACCCACGGTGCCACGACCGAAGAGGCCGGCCCGGTCGCCCACGACGACCACGGCCACGTCGGCGGCGCGCGCCGTCTCGACGGCGGCGGCGATCGCGGATGCGTCGGACCCCTCCACCTCGCAGCCCGGGGCCCACACGACCTCCGCCGAGGGGAACTCCTGCTGGAGCGCCTCCAGCACCGTGGGCATGGTCAGGTCCGCCGGCACGTCAGGGTGGTGCGCCAGCACGTGGTTCACGAACGAGTAGCAGCCCATCAGGGCCTCGGTCGAGTCGGCGTTCGGGCCGAGCACCGCGATGGTGCCTGGGCCCCGGTCGCCGGCGCCCAGGAGCGGAAGGACGCCGTCGTTAGTCAGCAGGATCAGGGATTCCTCGGCCAGAACCCGCGCCACCCGCCGGTGCTCTGGCGAGTCCAGGTCGATCTCGGTGGGCGCCATGGTGAAGGTCTCATCGAGCAAGCCCAGGTCCTCCTTCTGCGAGAGCACCCGCAGCACGGCCCGGTCGATGAGCGCCTCATCCGTCAGCCCGGCACGCACCCGCTCGGCCAGTGGCGCGAGGAAAGCGTCGCCGGTGGGCAGCTCCACGTCGATCCCCGCGGTCAGGGCGAGTTCCGCGGCCTCACCGCGGTCGGCGGCGACGGCATGCATCAGCTGCAGGAATGCCACCGAGAAGTAGTCGGACACCACGACACCGTCGAAGCCCCACCGGTCGCGGAGGATCTCGGTGAGGTACTCCGGGGTGGCGCCCACGGGTGCGCCGTCGATCTCGGCGTACGAGTTCATCACCGACCGCACCCCGCCGTCGAGCACGGCCATCTCGAACGGGGGCAGGAACACGTCGTTGATCTCCCGCGACCCGGCGTGCACCGGGGCGTGGTTCCGGCCGGCCTGCGTGGCCGAGTAGCCCACGAAGTGCTTGAGGGTGGCGTGCACCCCGGCCGACTGCAGACCGGTGACGTAGGCGGTGCCGATGGTCCCGACCACATAGGGATCTTCGGCGATGCACTCGTCGACCCGGCCCCAGCGGGGGTCGCGGATCACGTCGAGCACCGGGGCGAGCCCCTGGTGGATGCCGAGCTGCTTCATCGATCCGCCGATCAGGCGGCCCATCTCCTGCACCAGGGCGGGATCGAACGCGGCCCCCCAGGCGAGCGGGGTGGGGAACGTCGCGGCCTTCCACGCCGCGAGTCCGGTCAGGCACTCCTCGTGCACGATGGCGGGGATACCGAGCCGGGTCTCTCCGGTGAGGCGGCGTTGCTCCGCCCAGAGCCACTCGGCCCGCTCCACGGGGTCGACCGGCCGGGTGCCGTACACCCGGGTGAGGTGGCCGAGCCCGTGCTGCGTCGCCTCGTCGTATTTCGTCGAGGTGGCCATTTCCCCGGCGAGGGGGGCGACGACCTCACCGCCCTGGTCGACCCAGTAGCCGACGAGCTGGGCGAGCTTTTCTTCGAGGGTCATCCGAGCGTGCAGTTCGCGCACGCGGTCGGATGCCTGGGGCAGTTCTGGGTTAGTCACAACGATCTCTTTCTACTTCTTCAACGTCGACGAATCAGGCTGCGCGTGTCGCGGGCAGCCGATCAACCCTTGACCGCGCCGGTCAGCCCGCCGACGATGCGGCGTTCGAACAGGGCGAAGAACACCAGCGCCGGAATCATGGACAGCGAGGTGAAGGCCAACACCTTTGCGGTATCCACCGAGTACTGCGACGCGAACGATTGCACACCCAGCGGCAGGGTGAACACGGCGTCGTTGTTCAGGATGAACAGGGGCAGCAGGTAGCTGTTCCAGCTGGCGATGAACGCCAGGATTCCCACGGTGATGACGCCGGGCATGGCCAGCGGCACGATCATCCGCCAGAAGAAGCCGAGCCGGCTGCAGCCGTCGATGAACGCGGCCTCCTGGATCTCATCGGGGATGGCCCGGAGGAACGGCACCAGGATGATGATGGTCGTCGGCAACGCGAACGCGATCTGCGGCAGGATGACGCCGCCGAGCGAGTTCATCAGGCCCAGGTTCTTCACCACCAGGTACAGCGGGGTGATGGCCACCGTCATGGGGAACATCAGACCGGCCGCGAAGGTGGCGTAGAGGATGCCCCGGCCGCGGAACTTGTACCGGGCCAGCACGTAGCTGGCCATCAGGCCGAGCACCACGACGCCGAGAGTGGTGGCGAACCCGGCGATCAGGGAGTTGCCCACCAGCCGCCAGAACGTGCCACCGGTCAACACGTCGAGGTAGTTGCCGATGTTCCAGACGCTCGGCCAGCCGGACGGGTCTGTGGTGATCTGGGCGTTGGTGCGGAACCCGCCGATGATGATGAACAGCACCGGGGCGAGCATCAGGCCGATCACCAACACCGCGACGACGTAGGCGACGGGAGTGCCCCAGCGCCGGCTCGTCTTGATCGGGGCCGGCGGGTTGGCCGGCGGCAGCGCCACAGCGGGCGTCGTGAGCGCGGTCATTTGCTCGTCCCCTTCTCGGTGATTGCGCCTTCGGTGTCCCGACTCAGCACGAAGCGCTGATAGATCAGCGCGACGACGAGGGAGATCAGGAAGAGCACGACGGCGACGGCGTTTCCGTATCCGTAGTTGCCGGCGTTCCGGCCGTTGGCGACGAGGTACGTCGCCATGGTCGACGTGCCCGCGGTTGACGCGATGTACTGACCCCAGATGATGTAGACGAGGTCGAAGAGCTGCAGGGCGCCGATGATCGACAGGAACGCCCAAATACGCAGGGTGGGAGCGAGCAGCGGCAGTGTGATGTGCCGTTGGATCTGCCAGAACGAGGCACCGTCGATGGCCGCGGCCTCCGGCAGTTCCTCCGGAATGCCCTGCAGACCGGCGAGGAAGAGGATGACGGCGAAGCCGACGTACTTCCAGGTGATGATCACCATGAGGGTCCAGATGGCGATGTCAGGGTTCGACAGCCAATCCTGGGTGAAAGCGCCCAACCCGAGCTTCTCCAGCATGCCGTTGACCGCGCCGTTGGACTGCAGCATCAGGCTCCAGCCGGTGCCGACGACAACCTCGGAGATCACGTACGGCACGAAGATCAGCACCCGGATGAGGGACTGCCCGCGGAGTTTGCGGTTGAGAAGCAGCGCGAGGAGGATCGCGACCGGCCCCTGGAGCACGAGGGAGAGAACGACGATGACGCCGTTGTGGGTGAGGGCTTCCTGGAACGTGGGGTCCTGGAGGATCGTGACGTAGTTGCGGAACCCGACGAAGTCGGTCGGCGGGCCGTAGCCCTGCCAGCTGAAGAAGCCGTAGTACGCCGCCATAACGACGGGGAAGATCACGAAGCCGAGGAAGACGATGAGAGCGGGACCGACGAGGACCGCGATCTCGACCCTGGCCCCGACCGAACTGCTGCGGCGGCGCCGCACGGGCGGGGCCACGGGCGTGGTGCCCGTGGCCCCACCGCTCGCGAGATCCACCTCTAATCGCGTCGGAGTGTTCTCGCGAACTGACATGAGTGGTGCCTAGGCCTTCTTGGCCGCGTCGTTCACAGCCTGGATCAGCTGCTCCGGGCTGCCCTTGCCCGCCAGCAGGTCGACAACGCCGACGTTCAGCGCGTTTCCGACGTTCTGGCCGTAGACGGTGTCAAGCCACTGCGAGACGTACGGGGCCGCGTTGTAGGCCGCGATGATCTCCTGCAGGTAGGGCTCGGTGACGGCTTCCTGCGCCACGGTGTTCACCGGCGGGGCGTTGAATGCCGCGTAGTACTCCTTCTGCACATCGGCGCTGCCGATGTAGTTGAGGAAGTCGAGGCACTCAGCGGGAGCGTCGACCGAGCAGGAGTAGCCGTCCACGCCACCGAGGATCGAGCCGGGCTCGCCCTCGCCGCCGTCAACCTCGGGGAACGCGAACCAGGACAGGTCGGCCAGCGGCTTCTCATCCGGGGTCAGCGATGCGATCACGCCGGGGTTCCAGGCGCCCATGAGTTCCATCGCTGCCTGGTGGTTGGCCAGGAGGCCGGCGGAGCTGCCGGCGCCCTGCTGGGCGGCGGTGGTCAGGAATCCCTGGTTGTAGGGCTCGGTGGCGGCGAAGCTCTCGAGGTCTTCACCGGCCTTGATCCAGCAGTCATCCGAGAAGTCCTTGGTGTCTGCGGCCTCGGCCAGGACATCGGGGCTGCATTCGCGCAGCGCGAAGAAGTAGAACCAGTGCGCGGCGGGCCAGGCGTCCTTGGCGCCGAGTGCGATCGGGGCGACCCCGGTGGTCTTGAGCTTTTCGACCGCGGTTTCGAGGTCGGTGATCGTGGCCGGCGCTTCGGTGATACCCGCGGCGTCGAAGAGGTCCTGGCTGTAGAAGATGCCGCCGGGGAGCACGGCGACCGGCATCGCGTATACCTTGTCTTCGAGGCTGTTCGCGATGAACGAGCCGTCGGGGATCTCCTCATGCACCTGGTCGGAGATGCCATCGGTGATGTCCATCAGCTGGCCGGCCGCGACCATGGCGGCCATCTTGCCGCCACCGCGCTGCAGGAAGATGTCGGGTGCGTCGCCGGAGTTCAGCGCGGTCTGCAGCTTGCCGTCCAGGTCTTCATTCTGGATCGCCTGCACGTCGATGGTGACGCCGGGGTTGTCGGCCTCGAAGTCGGCGACGGTCTTGTCCCAGAATTCCTGGCCGGGGCCGGTGGTGGAGTTCTGCCAGAGGCTCATCGTGACGTCGCCGCCCGAAGACCCTTCGTTCGAATCGGCGCTGCAGGCGGTGATGCCCAGGGCGCTGAGGCCCAGGACCATCGTTCCCGCGAAGATCCTCTTCGCCGTGGTGGTGTGGTTCACCTTCATTGGTTCAACCTTTTCTCTTCATTGAGGGACACCATCGGTGGTCGATGGTCTTGGTGTGAAGCCGCGCCCTGACGGGCTGCTGTTCGGTTCGGACTCCGACAGGGCTGCCCTGTAGGTTCCGGATGGCCTCAGTGTCACAGCGGAAAAATAGGGTGTCAAACGTTTTCGAAATCATTTTCCAGATCGCCCTATGCTGAACCCATGACTCCCCGTGCCACGATCCACGATGTCGCCGCAGCGGCCGGCGTTTCGGTGGCGACGGTCTCCAAGGCCGTGAACGGGCGGTACGGTATCTCGGCCGCGACCACCGCCAGGGTGCTCGATGTGGTGCAGCAGCTGGGCTATGAGTCCAGCCTCGTGGCCAGCAGCATGCGTTCCCGCCGCACCAGCGTCATCGGCATCCTTGTCGCCGACTTCGAGCCGTTCAGCGCCGAGATCCTGAAGGGCGTCGGCGTGGCCCTGGCGGATTCCCGCTACGACCTGCTCGCCTACAGCGGCTCCAGGCAACGGGAGACCAACGGCTGGGAACGGCGCTCCCTGAGCCGGCTCAGCGGGACGCTGATCGACGGGGCCATCATGGTCACGCCCACCGTCGACACCACCTCAGCGGAAATCCCCGTGGTGGCGATCGACCCGCACACCGGCCGGGCCGACCTCCCCACAGTGGAGTCGGACAGCTTCGGCGGTGCCCTGCAGGCCACCCGTTACCTGATCGAGCTCGGCCATCGCCGGATCGGCTTCCTGGCCGGCCGACCAGACCTCCGCAGCGCCACCCTCCGCGAGGCCGGATACCGGCAGGCCCTCGCGGATGCGGGCATCCAGTTCAACCCCGCCCTGGTTCGGGTCGGGTTGTACAAGCGGGAGACGGCCAAGGCGCCCGCCGCGTCGCTGCTGTCGATGACGGACCGCCCGACGGCGGTGTTCGCCGCGAACGATCTCTCGGCGATCGCGATCATCCAGGTCGCCGCGGAGCTCGGACTCGACGTGCCGCGCGACCTCTCGGTGATCGGTTTCGACGACATTCCAGAGGCCTCCCAGATGAACCCGGCGTTGACCACCATCCGTCAGCCGATGAAGAAACTCGGCGCCACCGCGGCAGGGATGCTCGTCTCGCTGCTGAACGGCGAGATACTGCCGCAGAACCACATCCGGCTGCCGACCGGGCTCGTGCGCCGGGCGACGACGGCGCCGCCCCAGATCTGAGTGCTCGACGTCATGGAGTCCCTGCAACGCGCGGCTTCGGAGGGCCGCCGCGTGGACGTAACAACCGCCGCCGACCGACCTGCCTCCGTACCGCTGACGCCCCGTGCCGAGTGGCTCGGGGCGGTCCAGAAGGGGCGCCGAGTGTGAAACCCGAGGTGGCCGACGTGGAGCTCTGGCATCCCCTCGAGTCGAGCCGTTGCCACCGGCCCGGGCCGTCGGAGCCCCTCGGAGTGGGACCTGACCCGACGCGCTCGCGTCGGTAGCGTGAGCAGCATGTTCGGACGACGCAAGCCACCCCCACGGGAACAGCCCGCAGAGTCGCTCGAAAGCCCCGGCACCCAGGCGCTCATGCGCCATGTGCAATCGCAGCTCGCCGAGAAGCCGCTGCTCGGTGCGCAGATCGCGGGCAAGGAGATCTATCAGAACATCCTCACCATGGTCAAAGACGAACGCGGGGTGCAGATCGAGGTCGTCGCGACAATTCTCGGCGGCCTCGCCGGGCGCGCGTGCCTGATCGCCGGCCTTTCGGGGCAGGCGGGCACCGATCCGACACTCAACAGGCTGACCCTCAACACCATCAGCACCAAGGACGGCGGCACCTACCTTGCCGGCGACGCGATAAACCGGCAGCTCGCCGAGCGCCAGTACTCGGTGTTCGCGCTCATCGTTGGGTACCTGCGAAGCGTGGGAGAGCCGATCCCCGAGGCGCGCGAGTACTTCGTGCACAGCGCGCAGTCGTTGGGTGGGCCGGCCTTCGGGGTGCCGCGTTTCGCTCCCGGGACGGGAGTCCCCTCCACGCCTCTCGAGTACGCCGACGCACTGTGGCCCAACGTCAGCGGCTCGCTGCGACGCTACGCTCCCGACCCGCAGCTCTGGCCGACGTCGTACGGCATAGCTATCCAGCTGATGCTCGAGATGGCCAAGACTTCTGGCCTCGACCTCCAGGTGCTCGTGCGCGTCGTCATGGACAGCGCACTCGCCGTCTCCAAGGTCCCGCTGAAAGTACCTGCCGCGTAAGGCAGCGCCCGCCTGGGATCCGCCGCGGTACCGGACGAAACGCCTGCGGATCGCGGGTTCTGTGGCGGGCTCCCTGGCTGCTGCTGCGAGAATGCGCGAAAAGAAGAAAGGCCCCGTGACCGGACAAATTCCTGGTCAAAGGGCCTTTATGTGTAGCGGGAGCGGGAATTGAACCCGCGACACCACGATTATGAGCCGTGTGCTCTAACCAACTGAGCTACCCCGCCTTAGACCTTCAGAGCCTAGCTCTCAAGCCTGAGCCCCCTGTGGGAATCGGACCCACTACCTCTTCCTTACCAAGGAAGTGCTCTACCAATGAGCTAAGGGGGCAAAACCTCAAACATCTGAAGCTGAACCGTGCTTTTGGCAACCGGTAAACATTATCACCTCGCGAGACCCCTCGGTGACACAGCGGGGCCATCCGGGGCAATTATGACGCCGGGCAGCATCCAGGCCGTGAAGGATGCGCCCGTGGCGACCAGCCGGACCCCGGTGTCGGAGACCGTGCAGACAGCCGTTCCGGCCTCGGGCGGCAGCTCGCCGGCGCGGCCGCCGACCGGCAGCACCCAGTCGGGCAGGGTCACCTCTGCGGCGGCCCGGGTGGCCAACAGCAGCACCGACTCGTGCCCGGTCTCCCGCGCGTAAACGAGCGCGTCATCGCCCACGTGCAGCCAGCGCAGTCCGCCGGTGCTGAGTGCCTCGTGGGCACGGCGCAGGCCGATCAGTGACGCGTACAGGTCGATGGTCGCGGCGACGGGCGGCTCGGCCGCGCTGGGCCACGGCATCGGGGTGCGGGAGTGTTCGCCGTCGACGCCGGTCAGGCCGAATTCGTCGCCGGCGAAGACCACCGGGATGCCCGGCAGGGTCACCGAGAGGCCCAGGGCCACCGGCACTGCGTCGGCGTCGGCGTGGGTGCGGAACCTGGCCGTGTCGTGGGTGTCGAGGGCGTTCATGGTGGCCAGCCGGGTGCGCCACGGGAACCCGGCGGCGAAGCGGGTGTGCGCCCGGTGGAACTGCTCGCCGGTGTGCGCCGGGATACTGCCCAGCGGCAGCCCGAAGAAGGAGGGCACCGGGTCGGGCCGGCACAGCCACGACCACAGCGGCCGGGTGAAGTTGGCGTAGGTCATCGCACCGTGCCAGGCGTCGCCCTGGAAGTCGACGGAGGCGTCGTTGGTGAATTCGCCCAGCAGGATCGTGTCGGGGTTCACCTCGATCATGGTGCGGCGGATGGCCTGGCGCACCTCGGCGTTGAGGTCTTCGTCGCCGAGTCGGCCGGTCATGTTCGCCACGTCGATGCGCCAGCCGTCCAGATGGAATGGCGGCTTGAGCCATTTGGCCACCACCGAGTCGGGCCCGTCGATGAACCGACGGCGGAGCTCGGTGGAGGCCCAGTTGAACTTGGGCAGCTCTGGCACCCCCAGCCAGGACTGGTAGTCGCGCTGCTCGGGGTCGAGCCAGTAGTAGAAGGCGCTCTCCGGAGCCGCCGGGGTGTGGTGCGCGGCCTGGAACCACTCGTGGCCGTGGCCGGAGTGGTTGGCGGTGAGGTCGCCGATCACCCGCAACCCGCGGGCGTGCGCGGCTTCGACGAGCCGGATCAGGGCCGCGTCGCCGCCCAGCTGCGGGTCGACCTCGGTGAAGCTGGCCGCGTCATAGCGGTGGTTGGAGCGGCCGGGGAACACCGGCGTGAGGTAGAGCAGGGTCACACCGAGACGCTCGAGGTGGTCGAGGTGCTCGGTGATGCCGTCGAGGTCGCCGCCGTAGAACTGGTGCGAACGGCCTGGCGGGAGCTGGTCGACGGCGTCGTTCCACTCGGCCGGAATCGCCCAGTCCGGCGCCTCGCGGTGATCGGCGGCGGCGGACCGCGCGAACCGGTCGGGGAAGACCTGGTACATGATGCTGGTCGCCGCCCAGTCCGGCGGGGCCGGGTGGGCGACGAGCTTGAAGTCCTCGGAGTCGAGGGTTTCAATGTCGTGCAGACCGCTGGCGTTCAGCCACCAGTGGCCGCCGTCGGCCATGCCGAGCAGAAACCTGTAGCCGTGCACCGGGTTCTCCACCACCAGGTCCGCGGCCCACCAGGCGTAGCCGTGGTCCGGCGCGCCGGCGCCCCCGAGCCGCCGGGCGTCCTCGAAGCGCGGTTCCCGGTCGGGGTTGGCCCGGGTACGCACCGTCGCCACGTCCCCGAAGGCGGTCGGGATGCGCAGCCGCACGGTGACGGTGTCGCCGAGGGCCGGCGCCTGGGTTGAGACGTAGAGCGGCGAGCCATCATGGTGCGGAAGGGCGAAGAGCGGCTTGGGGCTGTGCGGGAGCAGGTGGTGCGAGAGCGGCTGGTGCGGGAGCATCCGGCGGTTACTTGACCGATCCGGCCGTCAGGCCGCCGACGATGTACTTCTGCAACCAGAGGAACAGCGCCATCACGGGCAGGGCCGCGAGCACCGCGCCGGCCGCGAAGACCGAGTAGTTGCTCGAGAACTCCTGCGAGACGAACTGGTAGAGGCCCACCGCGAGGGTCTGCTTCTCGGGCGTGATCAGCACGATGCTGGCGATCACGAACTCGTTGGTGGTGCCCACGAACGACAGCAGTCCGACCACGGCGAGGATGGGCGCGACCAGGCGCAGGATGATGGTGAAGAAGATCCGGGCGTGGCCGGCGCCGTCGAGCTTGGCGGCCTCGTCGATGGAGGCCGGGATCGTGTTGAAGAACCCGTACATCAGGTAGGTGTTCACGCCGAGCGCGCCGCCGAGGTACACCATGATCAGGCCGATCTGGGTGTCCAGGCCGATGGCCGGGAAGATGTCGGAGATGCCGTTGAGCAGCAGGAAGATCGCCACCACGGCGAGCAGCTGCGGGAACATCTGCACGAGCACCAGCATCAGCAGGCCCGCCCGGCGGCCGGTGAAACGCATCCGCGAGAACGAGTATGCGGCCAGCGCGCCGAGAAACACGGTGCCGGCGGAGGTGATGCCGCCGATCAGCAGGGTGTTGCCGTACCAGGCCGCGTACGGCTGCTGCGGCAGGTTGAACAGGGTGACGTAACTGCCCAGGTCCACCTCGCTGAACAGGCCGTTGGCGGTGATCAGGGTGCCGCCGGGGTGCAGCGACGCGGAGAGCACGTAGAGCAGCGGGAAGGCGGAGAAGACCACCATGACAGCGCCGACCAGGTGGCGCCAGCCGGTGGCGCGGAACCACCGGCCGAAGTTGAAGGGCTGCTTGACGGGGATGTATTCCTGGTTGTCCGGGGCTGCGATGTTCGGGGCGATGGTCATCTCAGTTCAACTCCTCTAGCGCCTTGGTCTGTTTGAAGCTGATGATCGACACGAGGGCGACGAGCACGAAGATCAGGATCGAGAAGGCGCTCGCGAGTCCGTAGTCCCGGTTGGCGCCGACGAACGCAACCTTGTAGACCATCGAGATGAGGATGTCGGTGGCTCCGACGTTCACCCCCGCTGTCACGTCTCGCGGCCCACCGTTGGTGAGCATGTAGATGAGGTTGAAGTTGTTGAAGTTGAATGCGAACGAGGCGATCAACAACGGGGAGACCGAGACGAGCAGCAGCGGCAGCTTGATCAGCCTGAACACCTGCCAGGGCTTGGCGCCGTCGACGGTGGCCGCTTCCTGCAGTTCGTCGGGGATGGATTGCAGTGCTCCGGTGCAGACCAGGAACATGTAGGGGAAGCCCAGCCAGAGGTTCACGAAGATGATGCTGAACTTCGCCAGCCACTCGTTGGTGAGCCAGGGAATCTCCGCCCCGCCGAACAGGACCTGGTTGATGAAGCCGAACTGCGGGTTGAGCATGCCCGCCCAGACCAGTGCCGAGAGGAAGGCGGGGAAGGCGTAGGGCAGGATCATGACGACGCGGTAGACGTTGCGGCCGCGCATCCGCAGGTCGTTGAACACGATCGCCAGGAACAGGCCGAGGGCGAAGGTGGTGGCCACCGACAGGAACGCGAAGGCGAAGGTCCACAGGGTCACGCTGATCAGCGGACCGCGGATGGAGTCGGTGCCGAATGCCTTGGCGAAGTTGGCCAGGCCCACTTCCACCTTCCAGCCGGGCTGCAGGTCGGCGCCGTCTTCGGCGATGAACGAGCCCTGGGAGGGGTCTTCGGTGTAGACGACACCGGTGCTGGCGTCGGTCATGGTGCCGGCCGCCTCGTCGTAGACGAGGTCGGAGAGGTAGAGGTAGGCGGCGGAGCCGTCCGGGGTGCGCAGGCTGCCGTCGTTGGGGTCGTCGGAGACGGGGACCGCGAGAGCGGCGATGGCCTCCTGGTTGTTCACGATGTCGGAGAAGTTCAGCGTGGTGTAGCCGGGCAGGGCGATGGCCTGGCCGGAGGCATCCGTCTCGGCATCCGAGACGCGCTCAAGGGGCGCGTCCGGGTTGCCGACGCTGATCTCGCCGTCGGGGTCGGTGACCAGGAAGCTGTAGGCGCCGGCCTGTTCGAGCACGGTGACGGCGTAGCTGGGTGAGTCCGGCACGCGTTCCTGCGAGGAGAGGATCAGCGAGTTGACCGCGTCTTCTTTGGTGCTGTTGTGGCCCGTGCCGTAGTTGGTGAAGGCGATGTAGCCGGAGTAGCCGATGACGAAGATCTGGAAGATGATCAGGAAGATCAGACCCGGCGTGAGGTATTTGGCCGGGAGGCCCTTGGCGCGGAAGTAAATCCCGTTGACGACGATGGTGACCAGCAGCACGAGGCTGAAGACCAGCCAGTCCTGCTTGATGAAGAGCACGAAGAGCGCGTAGACGCTGATCGCGTCGACGATGCCGAGCAGCAGTACCTTGACCAGCAGCACCTTGATGCCCGCGGATGCGGCTTCGGCGATGCGGCCCGCCTGCCGGGATTTCTTGGCGGCGACGATCTGGGCCCGATCGCGCTCGGTTCCGGGGGTAGTCATCATTGTCTGCTCTCTAGCCGCCAGGCGGTGATCGTGCGGGTGCTGCGTGCGGATGGTGCGGTGCGCCCGACCCGGTGGGGCCGGGCGCACTCGGTGGTGCTGGTTATTCGATGGCGGAGGCGATGTCCGCGGTCATCTTCTGCCACAGCTGCACCGGGTCACCCTGGTTGCTGATGATCGCAGCCTCGGTGACGCCCCAGAACTGCCAGACCTTGCCCATCTGCGGGATGTTGGGCATCGGCACGGCGGTGGCGCCGACGGCGCCGAATCCGGCGGTGATGGGGTCGGAACTGGCGGCCTCGAACGCGGCGGTCAGTGCCGGCGGACGTCCACCGACCTCGTAGAGTGCGGTCTGCACGTCTTCGCTGCCGATGTAGTTCACCAGGAACTCGTTCGCCGCGATGGCGTTCTTGGTCTTGGCGCTCACCATGAAGCCCGCCACGCCCACGAAGGGCTGGGCAGCCTGGCCACCGGCCGACGGCACGGCGTCAACGGACACGTCGATGCCGGCAGCCTGGGCGTCCGGCACGTTCCACGGTCCGGTCAGAAGGAACGGCGAGGCACCGGCGTAGAACTTCTCCTTGGCGATGTCGCCCGTGAGGTTCACGCTCATGCGGCCTGCCGCACCCTCGGCGGCGAGCCAGGTGGCGAAGGCCTCTCCGCCGGCGTTGCCGACGGTGAGGTCATCGGGGTTGTAGCTGCCGTCGGCATTGGTGCCGAACACCGGGGCCCCGAAGGAGGTCTGGAACGGGTACAGGTGGTACGGGTCGGCCTCGGGGCCGATCTGTACCAGGTAGGGGAATTCGGTTCCCGCGGCGACGCCGGCGGCGGTCATCTCGTCGAAGGTGGCCGGGGCGGTGGGGGCCAGCGCGGTGTTGCGCAGCAGGGCGATGTTCTCGATGGAGTACGGAACGCCGTAGGTCGTGCCCTCGTAGCTCATGGCGGTGACGGCGACCTGCTGGTAGTCGGCCGCGGTGTCGCCGAGCTCGACGGGCTGCACAACGCCGTTGCTGACGAAGTTACCGAGCCAGTCGTGCGCGGCGACGGTGATGTCCGGCCCCTTGCCGGTGGGGACCTGGGCGATGAACTCTTCCTGGATCTTCGCGAAGTCCTTCTGCACCAGCTTGACCTCGACGCCGGACTCCTTGGTGAAGGCCGCGGCGGCGTCCTTCAGCACGGCGGCGCGGTCGGCGTCCACCCACACTGTCAGGGCGCTGGAGTCGGCCTCCGACGAGGTGTCGCCCGAGTTCGAACCGGCCGAGCAGCCGGCCAGGGCCAGGGACGCTGCGACGGCAATTGCGCCGGCGGCCAGCAGGCCATTCTTCTTCACCATCATTGGTGTGCCTTTCATAATCAACATTGACATTTTGTGCAAGCGGTTACATGTATACCTGCCATTTCCTCGATTGGCAACCCAGTGTGTGGTTATCGACAGCTCTGATGCCACATTCGCCAGCGACGTTTGTGGAAGCGCTTGCATGCATCCCAAAATGCCGTAGTGTGTCCGTCATGACAGGCACAGAGTGGTGGCGTAACGCCGTTATCTATCAGATCTACCCACGGTCGTTCGCTGACGCGAACGGCGACGGCATGGGCGACCTCGCCGGCATCCGCTCCAGGCTGCCGCAGCTCGCCGAATTGGGGGTGGACGCCATCTGGCTGTCACCCTTCTACACGTCGCCGCAGCGCGACGCCGGCTATGACGTCTCCGACTACTGCGATGTCGATCCCCTGTTCGGCACCCTGTCCGACTACGACAAGATGCAGGCCGCCGCGCACGACCTGGGCATCCGGGTGATCGTCGACATCGTGCCGAACCACTCCTCGAGCGACCACCCGTGGTTTCAGGCCGCACTGGCCGCCGGCCCCGGCAGCGAAGAGCGCGGCCACTACATCTTCCGCGACGGCCTGGGCGAGAACGGTGAGCTTCCGCCGAACAACTGGGAGTCCGTGTTCGGCGGCAACGCCTGGACCCGCACGACCGACCCGGACGGCACCCCCGGCCAGTGGTACCTCCACCTCTTCGACACCACCCAGCCCGACTTCGACTGGGACAACGAGTGGGTGCGCGCCGAGTTCCGGGATGTGCTTCGCTTCTGGCTGGACCGCGGCGTCGACGGATTCAGGGTGGATGTCGCCCACGGCATGATCAAGGCCAAGGGCCTGCCCGACTACACCCCGCCCGTCGACGGCGGCAGCATGGGCGGCGCGACCACCGCGCTCGAACCCGGCGTTGTGGCGGAGCCCGTCGCCGGAGCCCCATATTGGGCCCAGGACGGCGTGCACGACATCTACCGCGACTGGCGCATCGTGCTCGACGAGTACGACGGTGACCGGATCCTGGCCGCTGAGGCCTGGGTTGACCCGCTCGAGCGGGTAGCGCAGTGGGTGCGTCCGGATGAGATGCACCAGGCCTTCAATTTCGCCTACCTGGAGACGCCGTGGCAGGCTCCCGCGCTCCGCCGCGTGATCGACGATTCGCTCGCCGCGTTCAGTTCCGTTGGCGCGCCGAGCACCTGGGTGCTCTCCAACCACGATGTCGTGCGCCACGCGTCCAGGCTCGCGCTCACCGCCGACAACCTGCAGGGTCACGGCATCGGCCCGAACACCGTCGGCCTGCCGGACACCGAGGTCGGACTGCGTCGCGCCCGCGCCGCATCCGCCCTGATGCTCGCGCTGCCGGGGTCGAGCTACATCTACCAGGGCGAAGAACTCGGCCTGCCCGAGGTCATCCACCTGCCCGATTCGTCGCGGGAGGACCCCACCTGGTTCCGCACCAACGGTGAGCGCTACGGCCGCGACGGCTGCCGGGTGCCCATCCCGTGGGAAGGCGCCGCGCCGTCGTACGGCTTCGGGCCGAGCGCACAGAGCTGGCTGCCCCAGCCCGCCGAGTGGGCCACCCTGGCCCGCGACGCGCAGGCCGGTGTGGAGGGCTCGACCCTCGAGCTCTACACCGATGCCCTCGCCCTGCGCCGCGCGAACGAGCTCGGCTTCGGCTCGGTGGAATGGCTGCCCTCGCCCAGCGAGGACGTGCTCGTATTCCGCAACCGGAATGTCGTGGTGGTCGCCAACACCGGCGACCAGCCCATCGAGCTGCCCGCCGGCGATGTGCTGCTTTCCAGCGCCACCCTCACCGGGCGCACGCTGCCGGGTGACACCACGGCCTGGCTGCAGGGCTGACCACCTCGCATCACCGAGTAGTCGCCACTCCCCCGCTCGCAGCTCGCTCCCAGCGAGTACCGATGCGGGGGATGGCAGACTCGAGGTGGCCACCGGCGTTCGCTGGGCCGCCGTTGATTGGGGAGCGCTCGTGACTGACCAGGTTGTCGAATGGCCCAGTGACCTCCGGGAAATCCGGACCGAGCTCACCCGGTTCATGATGTCGTACAAGTTCGCGACCGACGAGATGATGACCAAGGTCAACATCCTCAAGGAAGAATTCAGCGCGATCCATGACTACAGCCCGATCGAGCACGTCAGCCACCGGCTCAAGTCGCCGGAGGGCATCCTCAAGAAGGCCAACCGCAAGGGTTACCCGCTGGACCTCGAGGGCATCCGCGAGAACATCCAGGACATCGCGGGCATCCGGATCACCTGCAGCTTCATCTCGGACACCTACAGGGTGCTCGAGATGCTCACCGGCCAGCGGGACATCACCGTGTTGCAGGTCAAGGACTACATCAAGAACCCCAAGCCCAACGGCTACAAGAGCCTGCACCTGATCGCGGCGATCCCGGTGTTCATGTCCGACCGGGTGCAGCCCGTCACCGTCGAGGTGCAGATCCGCACCGTGGCCATGGATTTCTGGGCGAGTCTCGAGCACAAGATCTTCTACAAGTACGACGGCGCGGTGCCGACCGCGCTGGTCGGCGAGCTCAAGCGGGCCGCCGACGTGGCCAACCGGCTCGACATCGACATGGAACGCCTGCACGACCAGGTCGTGTCGTTGGGCGAAGCGTCCGAGCCCGTGACGCCGCGAGAGGCACGGCCGGCCCAGCACGGGGCGGACGGCGTCGCACCGTTCCCGCTCCCCCGGTCGCTGCTCGAGGCGTTTCTCGCAAAAGAAGCCTGACCCGGACCTCGCGAAAGCGGGCTCCTGGTCGCCTCGACGCCCGCGAAGCGGCCACCTGACCGCTCTCGCGGGATGCCTGGGGCGCGAGACCGCCGTTGATCGAGCCTGTCGAGAGCAGGCGAAGCGCGAGCTAGTTGGTGTTGGCGTAGAGCCAGGCGAGCGGGTCGGTCTTGGTGCCGTTGATACCACCGAGGCGGATCTCGAAGTGCAGGTGCGGGCCCGTCGACATGCCCGTGGAGCCGACCTTGCCGAGGACCTGGCCGACCTTGACGACGTCACCGGTCTTCAGCAGCATCGAGCCGTGGATCATGTGCGCATAGACGCTGGAGACCAGCTTGCCGTCGATCATGTGATCGATGATCATGTGCACGCCGAGGCTGCCCTCGCCGTCCTCGGTGAAGCTGACCACACCGTCGGCGATTGCCTGGGTGGGGGCGCCGAGGCCGGGGTTGAAGTCCTGGCCGCCGTGGTTGACCGAGCAGCCTGCGCAGTTGCGGTAGCCGAACTGGTCGCCCACGTGCACGCCGACCGCGAACGGCCACTGGATGGTTCCGTTCGGGTTGTTGCTGAACGTGTCTTCCATACGGATGCCGCTCGCCGCCGCGACCTCGGCGATGGACTGCGACTGGTAGCTGTCCTGTTCGACGGTGATGGTGTCTGTGCCGTTGGCCAGGTTGATGACCTGGGCGGGGTCGGCGCCGCTCGTGGGCTTCTTGGCTTCGAGGGCCGCGGCCTGCACGTCGCTGGAGGACAGCAGCGCCTCGGCGGGGATCGAGGTGGCGACGGCCATCAGTGCGACGAAGGTCATCGCGATGATCGACCCACCCTTGGTGGCCAGCATGCGCATGCGGTGGTGTCCCGAACGTGCCGATGCCACACCGGGCTTGGCGGAGGACGGTAGGGCCCGGGTGCGAGGAACGAAGGCGGGCAGCGTGTGCTCCGGCTCACTCGGCTCCGTGCGGGCCTGTGACGCCGCAGCAGGCTCGCCGGCCGGCGCCTGGTCGTCGATCGCCTGCACGGCGCGCAGCTGGGCACGCAGGGCCGCGCGAGACGGCAGGATGATCGTCGTGGTCGTGGTGTTCGGGGAAACGTCGCTTGGGATCTGCTCGTAGGCCGGCTCGGCAGGCAGCGCCAGATCGCGTTCCTTGAGAACGACGGTCTCGAGGTGAGGTTCGGCCAGTCCGGCACCAACCAGGAGGTGCGCCGCGGGCGACAGCTCGGTGACCGGCTGGGGTTCCACGTCGGAGACGGCAACAAAGTCGGCGGTTTCGGTGGGTGCCGGCTCGGTTACCGGCGTCGGTTCGGCGGCCAGCTCCGCGCGACGCTCGAGCTCGCGCTGTTCGCGACGCGTGAGCGTGCGGTGCGGTGCGAGGGCCGGCTCGGTCGAATCGGTGCTGCCGAGGTCGCTCTGTGAGAGGTCACTGGAGTCGGCTGCGGGGGCATCCGACAACGGGGTGTGACGTGACAAAGGACGGGTACTTTCGGCGCGTTGGACAGGGCTAGAGGCTCGCGTTTTGACGTGAGCCAAAGTAACGAATAGATAAAGGCTAGCTTGCGGAGCGCCGGATGGCCATTTGATGTCGGCAAATCACACCCGAACACGGGGTGTATCCCTCCCTGTGGAGGATGCGCAAGGAGGGCCAGGCGTGATAGCGGATCGGGCGTCTGCCCCGCCATCCAGCGGGTGCGGAGCCGTCAGCGGCACTCCGATTCTCAAATGTCGTCGTCGGCCATAAATTGCTCGAAAAGATTCGCGAGCAGCGGCTCGGCGGTGGCGTACAGATCGGGCGCGGCCGCGATGAGAAGGCTGACGCCTTCACGGTCCGCGCCGAACGCGCCCACCCGGGCGCCGGCCTCCGTGGCGACGAGGGCCCCGGCGGCGTGATCCCAGGGGTGCAATCCGCGCTCGTAGTAGAGGTCCAGCCGGCCGGCGGCCACCGAGCACAGGTCCAGTGAGGCCGCGCCCATCCGCCGCACGTCACGGACCTGGCTGATCAGACCGTGCAGGACCTTCGCCTGGCGGGTTCGCCGGACCGAGTCGTAGGAGAATCCGGTACCGAACAGGGCCAACGACAACGGCACCCCGCTCGTCACCTGCAGCGCGCGCCCGTTCAGGTGCGCGCCATCGCCGGCGCGGGCGGAGAACAGTTCGTCGATCGCCGGGTTGCGCACCGCGCCGGCCAGGGCGCTCCAGCTGGCCGGGTCGGCGTCGCCCTCGACCACGGCGATGCTCACGGCGTAACAGGGGATGCCGTAGAGGTAGTTGACGGTTCCGTCGATGGGGTCGACGACCCAGGTCAGTCCGGAGGTGCCCGCGGTGGCGGTGGACTCCTCGCCGTAGAAGCCGTCGTCGGGTCGCGCATCCGCGAGCAGGCCGCGGATGAGCGCCTCGGTCTCCCGGTCCGCGAGCGTGACCACGTCCTCCGGGGACGACTTCGACGCGGCGATCTGCACGCCTTCCGCCCGCCGGCGACGGGCGAGCTCTCCGGCCACCATCGCGGTCTCCTGGGCGAGGGTGAGCAGTTCGGTCGTGGCGGAAGGGGTCATCTGACCACGGTACGCCCGAGCGGTAACGGGCGGGTTAACGCACAAACGCGCCGGAGGCCCGGCGCGTTGTGGTGGTGCTGGTAGTGCTGGTCTTGCCCCATTCTTGCTGTGGCGAGTGCGAGATTCGAACTCACGAAGGCTACGCCGTCTGATTTACAGTCAGATCCCTTTGGCCGCTTGGGTAACTCGCCAGTGCATACCCGGCCATATGTAGCCACGTGACCGGAGACGCTCAGACAGAATACAAGCCGAAGGGCCCAAGTGCGAAATCAGGGTGGGCGGCCGGGCGCCGAACCGGTGGATATGATCACTTCACACCCCCTCTTGCACGCCGGTTAGGAACCCGAATGGTCGGAATCGACGAGGTCGCCCGTCGCGCGGGCGTCTCCACCGCCACGGTTTCGCGCGCCCTGAGCGGCAACGGCCACGTGTCGCCCACGACCAGGCTCAAGGTCAAGGCCGCGGCCCTGGAGCTGGGCTACGTGGTGTCGTCGAACGCGTCCAGCCTGGCGTCGGGTCGCATGAAGAACATCGGCGTGGTCGTGCCGTTCCTGAATCGGTGGTTCTTCTCCAGCGTCGTCGAGGGCGCTCAGAAGGAACTGCTACACAACGGCTACGACCTCACCCTCTACAACCTCACCGGCGGCGGCGACGAGCGCCGCAGCGTCTTCGAGCACTTCCTGCTCCGTCAGCGGGTGGATGCCGTGATCGCGATCTCGCTGGAACTGACCGAGAGCGAGGTGGCCAGGCTGCACGCGCTCGGCAAGCCGCTCGTGGGCGTCGGCGGCCCGATCACGGGCGTGCGCACCCTCACCATCGACGACGCGGCCGTGGCCCGGCTCGCCACCGAGCACCTGCTCGCGCTCGGCCACACCCGGATCGCCCACATCGGCGGCACCAAGGACTACGACCTCGACTTCCACCTGCCCACCAACCGGCGCTTCGGCTACGAGGCTGCCCTGGAAGCCGCCGGTATCGGCGTGGCCCCCGAGCTGTTCCAACCGGCCGACTTCACCATCCGTGGCGGTTACCAGGCGGCGAAGCAGCTGCTGGGCAGCCCGCACGACCGTCCGACGGCGATCTTCGCCGCGTCGGACGAGATGGCCATCGGCAGCATCCTGGCCGCTCGGGACCTGGGCCTGGTCGTGCCGCGGGACGTCTCGGTGATCGGCATCGACGACCACGAACTGGCGGACTTCTTCGGCCTGAGCACCATCGCGCAGTTCCCGCAGGGCCAGGGCGCCAAGGCCGTGGAGATCCTGATGGACCAGCTGCATCCTGGCCAGCACGACCAGGCGGCCCTGAACACTCCGATGCCGTTCGAGCTGATCGTGCGCTCGAGTTCGGCACGCCCCGGCGACTGATCAGAGCGCCGTCGGGCGGCATCCGGCCCTTCTCGGTAACATGGCTCTCATGGCAGATTCTACGTTCGACATCGTCAGCAAGGTCGACCCCATGGAGATCGACAACGCGCTCAACCAGGCTCACAAAGAGGTGGCGCAGCGCTACGACTTCAAGAACGTCGGGGCATCCATCGAAATGAGCGGCGAAAAGGTGCTCATGAAGGCGAACACCGAGGAGCGCGTCAAGGCGATCCTCGAGGTGTTCGAGTCGAAGCTGATCAAGCGCGGCATCTCGCTGCGCAGCCTCGACGCCGGTGAGCCGTACCCGTCGGGCAAGGAGTACCGCATCGAGGCCAGCATGAAGGCCGGAATCGACCAGGAGAACGCGAAGAAGATCAACAAGATCATCCGCGACGAGGGCCCCAAGGGCGTCAAGAGCCAGATTCAGGGCGACGAACTGCGCGTGAGCTCGAAGAGCCGCGACGACCTGCAGTCCACGATGGCCCTGCTCAAGGGCAAGGACCTCGACGTGGCCCTCCAGTTCGTCAACTTCCGCTAGTTCCCCTTCCGCGAACTATGACTTAAGCCCCAGAATCTTCCGAGATCTGGGGCTTTTCTCACGGTTCGCGGATGGTCAGGGCGCGTAGGCGCGGAGCCACCGGGTGAGGGCGGCGTAGGCCGCTTCGCGCGGCGCCTCGGCGGAGAGGACGACGTCGTGCAGGGCTCCCTCGATGCGCGCCACCGTCACCGTCGCACCCAGCCGCACGGCGGCCCTGGCGATGTCGTTCACCACCAGGACGCTGTCGCTGTGCCGCATCTGCTCGCTCCAGCGCGGCAGGATCGTGGACCGCGCCGACAGCAGCGTGAGGATAGGCACCTCGATGCCCAGTCCGGCCGCCACGGCGGCGTGTCCCTCGAGCACCGCGTTCAGCCAGGCCCGGGGCGGTGGGAAACCGCGCGGCGGGCGCCAGCGTGGTTCGTAGGACCACTCGCCGTCGAACTCGGACGAGACCGAGCGGCTGTAGAAGCCCAGGTCCACCTGGGGCAGGGTGCCCAGCGGCTGCACGCGGGCGCCCAGCTGCACGAGCGGCGTGATGAAGGCCCGGCCCACACCGCCGGCCTGAAACTCCAGCCACGGGCTGTTCAGCACGAGCGCATGGGCCCGCCCCGGGTGCCTGGAGGCCCACAGGCTCAGGGTGAGGCCGCCGGTGGAGTGCCCCATCAGCACCAGCCGCCGCCGCGAGGGCCGTTCGGCGTTTTCGCCGTGGCCCATCGCGGCAAGGGCGGCTTCGATGTCGGCGTCGTAGGTGGCCAGGTCGGCCACGAAGCCGGGTGTCTGATGCTCCCGCAGGCTGCGCCCGTACTTCCGCAGATCGAGGGCGTAGAACCGGGCGCCGAGACCGTGCCAGTGCTCGGCGAGGCCGGTCTGGAAGAAGTAGTCCGACCATCCGTGCAGGTAGAGCACATCGGTGCCGTGCGCCGGGGCCGCCGGCGACACCAGGTCGGTCAGGGGCGGGCGGTGCCGCACCAGCGTGGCGACGACCTCCCCTTCGCCGTCGCTGCCCAGCGGCAGGGTAGCTGCCTGGTAGTCACTGCCCAGGATGTCGTCCTGCCAGGCCACAGCACGCGAGCCGTGAGCTAAGCCCCCGAATCGTTCGATTTTCGGTGCTTTGCTCACGGCTCGCCGCTTGCCTACAGTTCGGCGGGGACTTGGGCTCGGGAGACCTCGACCATTTCGTGGCGCGGGACGACCTTGACGCGCACACGGCCCTGCTCGGCGCCGAGCGCCAGCTCGTGCTGGTCGAGGTGGTGCCAGCCGTCGAGGTTGGTGTACGCCACGCCGCGGGACTCCAGCAGCTCCACGATGCTCTGCTCCTCGGGCGCTTCTGGCCGCCACCAGTTGCCGACGTCGTTGATCAGGTGCCGCACGGTCTCCATCGCGTCGGACTTGGTGTGCCCGATCAGGCCCACCGGTCCGCGCTTGATCCAGCCGGTGGCGTAGACGCCGTACATCTGCTGGCTGCCGGTGCTGGACTCGAAGCCGGGCTCACCCTTCCAAAGCACTTGGCCCTCGCGGTTGGGGATCACGCCGCGCTTCTTGTCGAACGGGATGCCGGGCAACGACGAGCCGTAGTAGCCGACCGCCCGGTAGATGGCCTGGATCGGCAGCTCGCGGATCTCGCCGGTGCCGTGCACACCGCCCTGGCCATCCGGTGCGGTGCGCTCGTACCGGAAGCCGCCGACGTGGCCGTTGCCGTCGTCGGTGACCTCCACCGGTCGGGCGAAGAAGTGCAGGTGCAGCCGACGCGATGCCTGGCCGGTCTCGCGCTTCCGCCACTGGTTGAGCACCTTGTCGATCACGAAGACCTGCTTGTTGCTGGCCACCGCCGCGCGGGCGGCGTCGTCGTAGTCGAAGTCCTCGTCGTAGACGATGATGTCCACGTCGGGCAGCTCGCCGAGTTCGCGCAGCTCCAGCGGGGTGAACTTCACCGAGGTGGGGCCTCGGCGCCCGAACACGTGCACATCCGTCACCGGGGAGGCCTTGAGTCCGTCGTAGACGTTGGCCGGGATCTCGGTGGGCAGCAGGTCGTCGGCGTGCTTGGCGAGCATGCGGGAGACGTCGAGGGCGACGTTGCCGTTGCCGATCACCGCGACGGACTTTGCCTCGAGCGGCCAGGTGCGCGGCACGTCGGGGTGGCCGTCGAACCAGCTCACGAACCTCGCGGCGCCATAGGAGCCCTCGAGTTCGATGCCGGGGATGGGCAGGTTGGCGTCGTGCACGGCGCCGGTGGCGAAGATGACCGCGTTGTAGTGCTTCTTGAGGTCATCGAGGGTGATGTCGGTGCCGTAGCGCACGTTCCCGAACAGGCGGATGTCGCCGCGGTCCAGTACGTCGCGGAGCGCGTTGATGATGCCCTTGATGCGGGGGTGGTCCGGCGCCACGCCGTATCGCACCAGCCCGTAGGGGGCCGGCAGGTGGTCGAACAGGTCGATGGAAACGTCGAAGTTTCGCTCGGCCTTCAGGAGGATGTCTGCGGCGTAGATGCCGGCGGGGCCCGCACCGACGATGGCCAATCGCAACTTGGTCATGGAAGCCTTTCTAGCTGGATCGCTCGACGATGGTCTCGGCGAAGCGGGTGAGCGCCTTCTTGACCGAGCCGTTCGGCAGGGGGGCAAGGGCGGCAACGGCATCACGGGCCCAACCGTGGGCCTCCGCGAGGGTCTGGGTGGTCACGTCGTGTTCGCGCAGAGCCGTGATGGCGGAGTCGGCGGCCTCGGTAGCCACGCCGGCGCTGCTCATCACATCGGCCTCGAGGCGGGCGGCCAGGTCGGCGGCGCGCACATCCGTTGCCGCACGCTCACGCAGGCGCAGCAGCGGCAGGGTGGCGACCCCGGCGCGCAGATCGGTGCCGGGCACCTTGCCGGTCGCCTCGGGCTGCGGCGACAGGTCGAGCACGTCGTCGATGAGCTGGAAGGCGACACCGATCCGCTCGCCGAAGAGCACGACGGGCTCCTCGAATTTCTCGGGAGCGTTGGAGAAGATGATCCCGGCCTGGGCGGCGGCGGCGATCAGGGAGCCGGTCTTGTCGGCGAGCACCTGGATGTAGTGCTCGATCGGGTCCTCGCCGTCCTTGGGTCCGACGGTCTCGTGCAGCTGGCCGAGCACCAGGCGTTCGAAGGTGTCGCCCTGCAGGCGCACCGCGCGTTCGCCGAGCCTGCCCATCAGCTGGTTGGCGCGGGAGAAGAGCAGGTCGCCGGCGAGGATGGCGATGGAGTTGCCCCAGACCACCTGGGCGCTGGGCACGCCGCGGCGCTTCTCGGCATCGTCCATGACGTCGTCGTGGTACAGCGAGGCGAGGTGGGTGATCTCGATGGCGGCGGCCGCGCGGACCACGTCGGGGATGGTGCCGTCGCCGAGGTGGGAGGTGAGCAGCGCGAGCATCGGGCGCACGCGCTTGCCGCCGGCGTCGAGCAGGTACCGGCTGGTCACGGCGGCGATCTCGTCGGCGAAGACGAGTTCACCCAGCAGGGTCGTCTTCACCTCTTCGAGGCCTTTGTCGATGCTGGCAGCCAGGCCGCGGTCGGCGGGGGTGGAGAAGATTCGATCGCTCAGGCCCAGCTGCGACGTTACCGACGGGCTCCGGCGGGCCACGGGGGCGGTCAATTTCACTCTGTCAGCCTAACGATCGGATCTGGGAGTTTCAGGAGGTTGAAGCGGGGGCGTGCTCGGTCTTGATTCCGCGGTGCAGAGCCACGATACCGAGACTGAGGTTGCGGTACGCCACGGCATCGTATCCGGCGTCGCGCAGCCAGGCGCTGAGGGTGGGCTGGTTCGGCCAGGCCGCGATGGACTCGCCCAGGTAGTCGTAGGCCTCGGCGTTGGAGGACGCCAGCTTCACGATGCGCGGCATCACATGATTGAGGTAGGCGAAGTAGCCCACCCGGATGGGCGCGACGGGCGGGGTGGAGAACTCGCAGATGACCACGCGGCCGCCGGGCTTGGTGACCCTGTAGAACTCCGCGAGGGCCTTCTTGGGCTCCACCACGTTGCGCAGGCCGAACGAGATGGTGACGGCGTCGAACTCGCCGTCCTTGAACGGCAGCTGGGTGGCATCCGCCTGCACGAACTCAACGTTGGGGTTGTCTGCGTGCCGTTCGCGGCCCACCTTGATCATGCCCGCGGAGAAGTCGGCAGCCACCACGTGCGCGCCGGTGTGCGCGAGGGCCACGCTGGAGGTGCCGGTGCCAGCCGCGATGTCGAGGATCCGCTCCCCGCGGCGCGGGTTGACGGCCCTGGTCGTGGCGACGCGCCACAACGAGGCGTTGCCCACCGAGAGCAACGCGTTGGTGCGGTCGTAGTGGGTCGAGACCAAATCGAACATGGCGGCGACCTGCGCGGGCTGCTTATTTAGATCTGCTCTACTCACCGGTCCAGTCTAGATTGCGACGCGCGGCCCGGGTATCCGCGGGCGCGGGCTTAGGGTAGACAAGTGAATGCGCCAGCTCTAACGGTTGAGACCTCCCCGATTGCCGACATTCGCCAGCTGATCCTGCTGCTCGACGAGCGGCAGCCGCTGCTCTGGATGCGCCGCAACCAGGGCCTCGCCGGCATCGGCACGGCCCTGCGCCTCGAGTTCTCCGGGCCCACCCGCATGACGGATGCCGCCGCCGCCTGGCGCGATGTCGTCGCGGCCGCCACGGTGACCGACCCGCTGGCGCGCACGGGCACCGGCCTGCTGGCCTTCGGCACCTTCGCCTTCGACGACTCCTCCAGCCAGACCAGCGTACTCATCGTCCCCGAGCTGATCGTGGGCCGCGAGGACGGTCAGTGCTGGGTCACCCGGATCTGGCCCACCGGCCAGGCCGCCCCCGAGATTCCGCTGGCGCTGCACCCGCTCGGTGACGAGTACCGCATCTCCCTGCTGCCCGGCGCCCTCAAGCCGGCCGACTACCGGGCGGCCGTCGCCGCCGCGGTGGACCACATCGGCGCCCAGCAGCTGAGCAAAGTGGTGCTCGCCCGCGACCTCGTCGGCCGGCTGCCCGCCGAATCCGACCTGCGTCTGCTGCTGACCGAACTGGCCCTGGGCTACCCGGACTGCTGGACATACGCCGTCGACGGACTCGTCGGTTCCAGCCCGGAGACCCTGATCCGGGCCGACCACAACGAGGTCAACGCCCGCGTGCTGGCCGGCACCATTTCCCGCGGGGCGGATGCCGCGGCCGACCTCGAGGCCGCCCTCGCGCTGGCCACCTCGAGCAAGGACGGCGACGAACACGAGTTCGCCGTGCAGAGTGTGCTCGCCGCGCTGCGTCCGCACACCTCGGTGCTCACCACGAGTGAGATCCCGTTCACGGTGAAGCTGCCCAACCTGTGGCACCTGGCCACCGACGTCGAGGGCACCCTGAGCGACGGGTCCACCTCCCTCGACCTGATCGCGGCGATGCACCCGACCGCGGCGGTCGCCGGCACCCCCACGCTGGACGCTCTCGCGCTCATCCGCGAGTTGGAGCCGTTCGACCGCGGTCGCTACGCCGGCCCGGTGGGCTGGGTCGGCGCGGACGGCGACGGCGAGTGGGCCATCGCGCTGCGCTGCGCACAGGTGTCCCCCACCGGCAACATCACGGCGTACGCCGGCTGCGGCATCGTCCTGGACTCGGACCCCGACCGTGAGCTGGCCGAAACCAAGATGAAGTTCCGCCCCGTTGTCGAGGCCTTCGGCTGACAGCCGCTCGGGCGCTCGGGCATCTGCCCCCCGTGTCGTAGCCCGCAACTGTTCCCGCTCCGGACAAATGGTCCCGGCACACCGGGCGCACTTGTCCGCTTCGGGCACAGTTAGCGGCTGTTCCCCGCGACCCGGCCGGTGCGGACCGGCCTAGGCGGGCAGGTTGTTGGCCTGGGTCACCATGAGGACGACCACGATCACGTCGACCACGATGTTGGTCAATACCGCCAGGATCGAGAGGATCAGAGCGGTCAGGCCGAGCTCCGGACGGTTCGAGCGCCGCCTGGCCAGGAGGCCGAGGATCACGCCGACGCTGCCGATGATCAGGCCGAGCACGGGCATCCAGCCGCAGAGGAATGCGACGACGCCGACGATCATGGCGGACAGGGCGAGCGTGTCTGCCTTGACCCTGGCCGGCGGAGAGGCGGCGGGTGCGGGTGGTACGGTCCTACCGGGCATGGGGCACTCCTTGGCCGTTCCCGCACGTCTGGCACGGAACGAGTGCAACGGTACCAAACCCGCCAACGCCCCGCACCGCCTGTCGCGCAGAGCGCAGCCGGGCGCACGTGTCCGCACCGGCAACACAAAAGGCCGGCTTCCAGTTAGCGGGCCAGGGGGACCTCGAGCAGGGTCGGGCGGGCCACCGGCGCCGTCAGGGCGCTCTCCAGGGTGCTGCGGGTCGCCGCCTGCGCGTAGTCCCAGCCGTAGGCGGTGGCGAGAGCCTCGAGATTCACTTGCTGCGGGGTGAAGAGCACTCTGTCGATGGCAGACGGGGCGGCGGTGGTCGCCACCTCGAGGCCGTCGAAGATGGTGCCGCCGCCGTCGTTGCCCACGATCACCTGCAGCCGCGGTCGCACCTCACCGGGCGCAATCAGCAGTGAGCCGGCGTCGTGCATCAGGGTCACGTCGCCGACGAGCAGCCGGGTCGTGCCCGTCGACAGCGGCTGAGGGCCCGCCTGGCTGGCCAACGCGATGCCCAGCGCCGTGGCAATGGTGCCGTCGATGCCGGCCAGACCACGGTTGGCGTGCACGGGGATCTTCTTGCCCGCCACCCGGCTGTCCAGCTCGCGGATCAGCCGGGACGCGCCCAGCACCAGGCGGTCGTGCGGCCAGGAGGCGCGCCACACGGCGTCGGCGAGCATTGCCCGGGTGACCGGGGCCTTCATCGCCGCGAACTCGGCCTTGGACAGGCCGTGGGTGTTGAAGGCCGGGGCGTCGAGCTCGGTGTCCTCGGCCAGGATGCTCCGGCTCGCCATCACCCACCGGCCCACCCAGGCCCTGGCCTCGCGGGTTCCCGCCACGGCGATCGCCTCGTCGGTGGCGGCAACGGCGCGCGCGAAACTCGCTACCCGGTGGCCGGGGTTGTACCACTCGAGGCCGGCCGGGGCCACGACGATGGTCTCCACGTCTTCACGCAGCACGAGCGCCGGGATCTCCCGGCTGAGGGTGGGGTGGCCGAACACGATCACGCGTTGCACCTGGCCGCCGAAGTCGGCGTCCCCGAGCAGTTCGCGGTAGGCCACGACGAGGTTCGGGCCGAACCTGGCGCCGCTGGAGACCTCGGCGATCAGCGGCCAACCGGCGAGGCGGGCCAGCTCCTCCGCCGCCGGGCCGGCACCGGCGCCGGCGACGACGACGGTGCGGGGACCCGGCGGCACCGGATGCGGCGGATCGGCGGGCGCCGCCGCATCC
>NZ_SOFX01000013.1:0-21597 GCF_004402745.1 Cryobacterium sp. TMN-39-2 | reverse complement strand
GGCGAGAAGCGGCCCAGTACGTCCGTCGAAACCAAAGGGCTTGGGAGCGAGCGCTCTCGCAGTCGGAGTAGTCGACCCATCACTGTTTTTCTTGCGGAAGGCTTGTTCGGGAGGGACCGCTGAGCCGCCCTTGAGTCCCATTCCTGTGAGAGGTGTCTCGAAACGTCATAGTGTCGAAACACATGGGTTTCGAGACGTCGAAGATCGCCTACTCGCGTGAACGAGCCGCACCTCACTTGTCTCGTATCTGGACCTGTCTCCCATCCGTAGGGCGGCTTCAATGGGTCGTAGCAACACCGTATGAGTGAGGTGCTGGTGATGGCGTCGAGAGCGGTCATGAAGGAACGCGAGAACCTGTTCTGGGATCGGGTGCGCGAGGGGATGTCGGCAGCGGCCGCATGTGAATCTTTGGGAGTGAATCGCAAACAGGGATACGGGTGGATCAAGGCCGCCGGCGGGCGAATACCCGTCCCAGCCGTGGCGTCGTCAGGGCGCTACTTGGGCCAGGAAGAGCGTCTGCGCATCGCGGATCTGCGGCTGGGCGGCGCCGGCGTTCGCGCGATCGCACGGGATCTGGGGCGCTCCGCGTCGACGATCAGCCGGGAGCTGCGTCGCAACTCCCACCCGACAACGCGCAGCTACCGGCCCTATGCCGCGCAGAAACGATGCGTGATCAGAGCGGGCCGGCCCAAGCCGAGCAAGCTCGACGACCGGCAGCTTGCAGCTGTCGTTGAAGAACGGTTGCGGAAGAACTGGAGTCCGCAGCAGATCAGTGACGACCTCGCGGTCGTGTTTGCCGGCCAGGCCGAGCTGCAGGTATCGCACGAGTCGATCTATCAAAGCCTCTACGTTCAGAGCCGCGGTTACGTCGGAGTGCGCCTGCACCGGCACCTGCGTCGGGACCGGTCAGCCCGGAAACCGCGGGGAACACAGCTGAACGCGACGGGTAAAATCCGCGACAAGGTGATGTTGAGCGAACGGCCCAAAGAGGCCAACGACCGACTGGTCGCCGGCCATTGGGAGGGCGATCTGATCGTCGGATCTGCGTCGGGCTCGGCGATCGCGACCTTGGTTGAACGCACGACATTGCGCCGGAGCAATGAAGTCCTGGTCTAACAGGTCTGGCGCGATGGCGGCGTTGCGGTCGGGGATCATGGTGCAAGACTGGCGCTACGTGGTTAGGGGCCTGCGGTGGGTCTAGCGGTAGACGAGCGGAGAACCAAGCTTGTTTGGTGACGAAGGTGTTGAGCGGACGTGTTGGGTTGATTGAGCAGATTGAGGAGCATGCCGGCGGCGAGTCGGCCCTGCTGATCGGGGGTTTGCGCGATCGTGGTCAGGCCGAAGAACTCGGCGAGTTCATGGTCGTCGATGCCAATGATGGACAGATCCCGGGGGACATGGAATCCCAGGTCACGCGCGGCCAGGACAGCGCCGATAGCGATTTCGTCGCAGGCTGCGAAGATGGCCGTTGGTTGGTTGATGGCGAGGAGGGATTTCGCTGCGGCGTAGCCCGAGGCAATGTCGAAATCGGATTCGCGGTAAAGAGCAGGGTCGGCGGTGAGCCCGGCGGTCTGGAAGGCGCTTTCCCAGCCTTGGTATCGAGTGTCGCCGAGGTGGAAGGCTGAGCCGAGGGTGTTGCCATTTCCGATGTGCCCAATCCGGGTGTGGCCGAGGCTGATGAGGTGTTCGGTGGCGTGGCGGGCGATGGCGAGGTTGTCGAGGTCGATGGTGGACACGCCCTCGATCGTGCCGCCGATGCTGACAACGGGTTTGCCGAGGTCTTGAAGAGTTTGGATCTCGTGTGGGGCGAGCTCGATGCTGGCGGCGATGAGGCCGTCGACGCTGGCGCGCCGGAGCGAGGTGGCGAAGATGCGTTCGCGTTGCTGATCGACGCCCTGAAGGTCGTAGAGGGTGAGGTCGAAGCCGTGCTCGAGTAGTTCTGCTTCGATGCCCTTGAGGATAGACGTGAAGTACCAGCGGTCGAAGAAGGGGACCATGTAACCGATGGTGTTCATTCGGCCGCGAGCGAGGCTGGCGGCGCTGGAAGAGACGACGTATCCGAGCTCTGCGGCGGCGGCGATAACCTTCTTGCGGGTGTGGTCCGAGGCACTCTTGCCATTTAGGGCCCTGGAGACAGTAGAGATGGACACTCCGGCGTAGCGAGCGACGTCGGCGATGTCGGCCACGGGAACTCCTTTGTCGATCGGGACTCGGTTAGGGCAAGGGTAGCGAGACAGTGTTGCTTAGGCGTAACCAGGCGGTGGCGTGCTCAGGCAGTGTTGCATCCTCGACGGGTGCGCTGCAGGCGAGGATGTCGCCTTCGGGGAGCGTGATTGGTAGGTCACCGGTGTTGGCGATGATGACGGCAAGTCCATTTTGGAACACCAGGACGTCAGGCCGGGGTGAGTCCAGCCAACGAACGGTACCGGAACCCAACTGTAGGTCTTTACGCACCGCGAGTAGGTGCCGGTAAAGGCTCAGGGTGGAGTCGTCGCTGACGCGTTGCAGGTCTCGAGCGAGATCGCGCCACCGCTCAGGTTGGGGGAGCCAGCTGTGCTTGCTCGCACTGAAGCCGTAGGTTGCGCCGTGAGCGGTCCACGGGAGCGGAACGCGGCAGCCGTCTCGGCCGTAGCGTTGATTGTCGCTGCGAAACCAGGTCGGGTCCTGGCGGGCATGGTCGGGCAGTTCGATCGCTTCGGGTAGCCCGAGTTCCTCGCCTTGGTAGAGGTACGCCGAGCCGGGAAGGGCGAGCATGAGCGCGGTCGCGGCTCGCGCCCGCTGCAAGGCCGAAGCGGGCTCTGGCAAGTTGGGGGTGGCCAGCCCAATGCCATGGCCTTGGGGATTGTCGAAGGTCAGCGCCAGACGGGTGGCGTGGCGGACGACATCATGGTTAGAAAGAACCCAGGTACTGGGCGCGCCGACGCTTCCGAAAGTGGCTAGTGAGGCGTCGATGATCTCCCGCAGGGGGCGTGCTGCCCACGGGGTCTCGAGGTAGGCGAAGTTGAACGCTTGGTGCATTTCGTCCGGCCGTACCCAGTCGGCGAGGCGGGGGAGCGGATCGACCCACGCTTCGGCAATGAGAATTCGTTCGCCCGGGTAGCTTTCCAGCAGTGCACGCCATTCCCGGTAGATCTCGTGGACGGTGTCTTGCCCCCAATAGGGGACCTGCACGGGGGCGCTGACTGCGGGTTCGAGGGTCGCAGGGCCGGCCCCGAAAGCAACCGCTTCCGGCTCTGCCACGTCGGGAAGGCCGGGCTCCTTCATCAGGCCGTGCGCAACATCGACCCGGAACCCATCGACACCCCGGTCCAACCAGAAGCGCAACACACCTAGGAACAGGTCTCTTACCTCGGGGTTGGTCCAGTCGAAGTCGGGCTGCGAGGAGTCGAAAATGTGCAGGTACCACTGGCCGGGAGTGCCATCCGCTTCGGCCGTTCGCGTCCACATCGGGCCGCCGAACACCGACTGCCAATTGTTCGGCGGGAACTCTCCGTGCTCGCCCCGCCCGTCGCGGAAGACGTAGCGGGCCCGGGCCGCGCTGCCGGGTGCAGCACGGAGCGCCTCCTGGAACCACGGATGGTCGCTGGAGGAGTGATTGGGCACCAAATCGACGATCAGTCGGATGCCACGTTCGTGTGCCGCGTGGATGAGCGCGTCGGCGTCGTCGAGTGTGCCGAAGACCGGGTCGACGTCGCAGTAGTCGGCGACGTCGTATCCGGCATCGCGTTGTGGGGAAGTGAAGAACGGCGACACCCACACGGCGTCCACGCCCAGGTCGACAAGATCGTCAAGGTGCGCGGTGATGCCAGGCAGGTCTCCGACACCGTCTCCGTCTGTGTCGGCGAAGGAGCGGGGATACACCTGATAGATCACGGCACTGTGCCACCAATTGGACTGCATAACACCACACTAGCGTGGAAGCGTTTCCGCGCAACAATCACGGGAATTGGTGCTTGCGGTTTTGCGTCCGGCCTGCAAATCTTGGAAGCGTTTGCAAGACTAATCCGGTCGTGCGAGTCGTCGAAGTGGATACACAGGAAAAGGGGTCACCGATGAAGTTGACGAGGAAAGCAAGGACCGCTGGGGTCGCGATCGTGTCGCTCGGGGCGCTGGTACTGTCCGGCTGCTCCGCGAGCGGGGGGGAAGGCTCCACCGAAGCGGGCGGATCTGGCAAACCGATCACGGTGTGGGTGGACGTCGAGCGGAAACCGGCGCTCGAAGAGCCGGCAGCGTCATTCACGAAGGAAACCGGGATCGAGGTGGAGCTGGTCACGAAGGACTTCTCCACCGTTGATCAGGACTTCATCAGCCAGGTGCCGACCGGCAAGGGGCCAGATATCATCGTGAGCCCGCACGACAAGCTCGGCGCGTACGTTGCCGCTGGTGTGGTGGCCCCGATCGAGCTCGGTGATGTGGCGGATGGTTTCGCTGAGACCGCGATCCAGGCGATGACCTACGACGGGGCCGTTTACGGGGTGCCGTACTCGATCGAAAACGTCGGGCTGCTTCGCAACGCGGACCTCGTCGCGGAGCCTGTTGCCACGTTCGATGATCTCATCGCGGCCGGGCGAGCTGCGGGGACTGAATACCCGTTCCTGGTGGGGCTGTCGCCGGAGCAGGGCGACCCGTACCACCTGTACCCGCTGCAAACCTCGTTTGGTTCTCAGGTATTTGCACGGAACGCGGACGGCACCTACGACCCATCAAAGCTGGTCCTGGGCGACGAGAACGGTGTCCGGTTCGCTGAGGCGCTCCAAAAGTGGAGCGCCGACGGCGTGATCAACATCAACATTGACGGGGATCGGGCGCGGGAATTCTTTATCGATGGGAAATCACCTTTCTACCTCACCGGACCGTGGAACGTTCCAACCATCAAGGAAGCCGGCATCAACTACGTCGTCGACCCGATCCCGAGCGCCGGAGGCGGAGAGTCCCAACCGTTCGTTGGAGTGAATGGGTTTTTTCTGTCCAGCAAGTCCACTAACGCGTTGGCCGCGACGAACTTCATCGTCAACTACCTCTCCACCGAGGACGCACAGCTCGCCCTATTCGAAGTGGGCGGGCGTCCGCCAGCACTGACTTCCGCCTACGACACCGTCGCGGCAAAGGACCCCGATGTCGCAGCGTTCGGCGAAATCGGAAAGACCGGTCTGCCGATGCCCTCGATTCCGGAAATGGGATCGGTGTGGTCGGACTGGGGCAACGCTGAGCTGACCCTCATCCGTGGCGAGGGCAATCCGGCCGAGGTGTGGACCAAGGCCGCGGAAAACATTCAAGCCCAGATCGGCGGCTAATGAGGCGGGGCGGGGCGGAACTAGCCCCGCCCCGCGAACGTTTTGCCTCCCCTTGCAACGAACCATCGATTTGGAGTACTTCCGATGAACACCTCGCAGACCTCGGCTGTGTCCCGCGCGCTCACCGACGCGGTGTCCGACAGGGGTAGACAGCGACCGAAGCGGCCGGCGCGCAGACCCTCTGAGCCCAGACACTCGTCTGGATGGTGGGCACTCGCAGTCAAGGTAGTGCTCCTGGCTATGCTGGACGCGATTGGCGCGTTCGCGGTATTTACTCTCATCACCCTGGACCAAGTGGTCATCGGCATCATCCTGGCCGCCGTGGTGATCGTGTTGAATATCATCTATCTCAAGCGTGACATGCTGCCGGCGAAGTACCTGGCACCAGGCCTGATTTTCCTGGTGGTGTTCCAGGTGCTCGTGGTTGTCTACACCGGATACATCGCGTTCACGAACTACGGTGACCAGCACAACAGCACCAAACAAGACGCTATCGAGCAGATCATCCGCACCGCCCAGGGCCGCGTGCCCGACTCCCCGCAGTATGGCGTTAACGTCTACAGGCAAGGCGACAGGCTGGCACTGCTTGTTGAGGACCCGGACGGCGAACTGTTGTTCGGCACAAGCGAGCAACCGCTCGAAACCGTTGATGCCGCCCCGGACGGGTGGACAGAGCTCACTCTCGCGGACGTCGTGCAGCGTCAAGCAGACGTGTTGGCGGTGGTAGTTCCGATCTCTGACGACCTCAACGACGGCAGTCTTCGCACCCCGGACGGCTCCAGCGCGTACGTCTTCGCGTCCGCTTTGGAGTATGACGAGACGACAGATACGTTCACCGACACCGCCACGGGCGGCACCTATGCTGACGACGGCGAGGGCACCTTCCGCTCCAGCGACGGCGCCGCACTGAACCCGGGGTGGCGGGTATTCATCGGCGCGGACAACTTCGCTCAAGCCTTTACCAACGACCAGCTTCGTGACCCGTTGCTGCGGGTCATCGTGTGGACGTTTGCCTTCGCGTTCCTGTCCGTGGCACTCACTTTCGCAGTCGGAGTATTCCTCGCGCTGGTGTTCAATCACCCCCGGGTGCGTGGCCGGAAGATCTTCCGCGCCATCCTGATCCTCCCTTATGCATTTCCGGTATTTTTGTCCGGTCTCGTGTGGGCAGGCATGCTCAACACCGAGTTCGGATTCATCAACCAAACCTTCTTCGCCGGTGCCGACATCCCGTGGCTCGCGGACCCCTGGTTGGCGCGGATCAGTGTGCTCGTGGTGAACCTGTGGCTGGGATTCCCATACATGTTCCTCGTGTGCACCGGTGCGTTACAGTCCTTGCCGGACGACGTGATCGAAGCAGCCCGGGTAGACGGGGCACGTGCTTGGCGGATCTTCCGGTCCATCAAACTCCCGCTGATGCTGGTCTCCATTGCGCCGTTGCTAATCGCGTCATTCGCGTTCAATTTCAACAACTTCAATGTCATCTACATGCTCACCCGCGGCTGGCCGCGGTTCACCGACACCACACTGGACATCGGTGCCACGGATCTGCTCATCACGGTGGTCTACAAAGTCGCGTTCGGGGGTGGCGGCGGTCGCGATTACGGCCTGGCCAGCGCCTTCGCCATTCTCATCTTCATCATCGTCGCGGTCGTGTCGATCGTCAGCTTCCGCCGCACCCGCTCGCTCGAGGAGATCAACTGATGACCACCCACCAGAACTCAGTCCGCCGGCAAAGCCTCGGCCGCTGGTTCGCCGACACTGGCTGGCGGTACCTCGTCGGTGTCATCGCGTGCGCGTTCGCACTGTTCCCACTGCTCTACATCGTGTCGGTCTCCTTCAACCCCACCGGCACTCTCACTGGCTCGAACCACCTGTTTGAATCTTTCGACCTCGGCAACTATGAGCGACTGCTGTCCAACCCGGCCACCCCGTTCGGCCGGTGGTTTCTGAACACGATGGTCATCGGCATCGTCAGTAGTGTGGCGACCGTGTTCCTTGGGGCGCTGGCGGCGTACGCATTCTCGCGAATGCGGTTCACCGGACGCCGGGTGGGACTCTTGACTTTGCTGCTGGTGCAGATGTTCCCGCAGTTCCTCGCCGTTGTCGCGATCTTCCTGCTCATGGTAGGAATCTCTGACGTGTTCCCGGCGATCGGGCTTGGCACGTCCCCCGGTCTCATCTTGGTGTACCTTGGCGGCGCGTTGGGCGTGAACACGTTTCTGATGTACGGGTTCTTCAACACGATCCCCACCTCTATCGACGAGGCGGCGAAAATCGACGGGGCGGGCCATGCGCGCACCTTCTTCACCATCGTGCTTCCGCTAGTGACCCCGATCCTCGCCGTGGTGGGGTTGCTGTCCTTCATCGGCACCACCAGCGAGTTCGTCATAGCCAGCGTTCTGCTTACCGACACCAATGATCAGACTCTCGCCCTCGGCCTCTACACGCTCATTTCCGGGTTCCAGTCTCAAAACTGGGGGGTCTTCGCCGCCGGGTCGGTTCTGGCAGCCCTGCCTGTGGTTGCCCTGTTCCTATTCCTACAGCGCTACATCGTCTCCGGCTTGTCCGCGGGCAGCGTGAAATAGCATCCGCCCCAAATCCCCGGTTCATTCTTAGGAACGCAGCCTCGCTTTCGACGAAGCACCCTTGCCCACGTCGTCGTGTCACAGCCATCTTGGCCATCGGAGCTGTCTTGGCTGGGACAGCTATCGACGGCACAAGCGCCACGCCCCCCACACCCGTCTTTTGGCAAGGTTCAGGGAAACGATTGGCTAGTCTGGCCAGTTCGGACTACGCGGTACCGAGGTCTGCACGAATCGCGTGCTCAAGGGTGTGAATCACTGCCACGAGGTTTCTGCTGGCATTCTTTGATCTCGTCGGCCTTCCTTTCCAGGAGTCGATCACTCTCGCCAGAATCTTGCAACGTGGCGTTGCCGTGGCTCGCCCAGAAGCTGATCGGCTACCGGACAGGTCGTCCTGCAATTTCAGCGGGCGGCGGTCGAGATTGCAGCCCTTCTAACTAGCCGACCTCGCCGGATTCTCCGCGCACCTTGGGCCGCAGGAAGAGCATGGCCAGGCGGGCCATCTCCTTCGCCTCGCGGGTGCGCGGGTTGGTCAGGATGTGCTCGATGCCGTGCATGTGTGACTTTGGGCACTATGTGGCGGCATTCGGTGATCGCTACTTGGCGCATCGATCTGGTTACCCACGTTGGCTCAGTGCGGGTAGTCAGCGTCTTGTATCCCATGCGGTACGAGGCGCTCAGGTTACGAGACAAGCGCTGTTAGTCGCCCGGTGGCAGTCACGATGAAGTTCGGGACGCGGGGCATGCAAGTCTGGCGACGAAATGTGATCCAAGAGCTGCGCTGAGCATCAGCGCAGCTCCCCGGGCGGTATCGCGTGCGGCGAGGGGCTTTCCGCTGCGCCGGACGGCAGCGCGGGATATCCGGGCCCCGGGCAACATCCGTGCGGAGCGGTATCGGGTGGAGCGGGAGGTGTGGGTGTGGTGGCAAGCCGAAGTCAGTACCGTGAACACCCCTCCCCGTCACCGTCCTAAGCGCCCTCATATGGCGAGCCGGCCGCTGTTCGAAGCGAGTGCCGCTGGGGAGCGGATGTGGCCGCGGTATCCGAGGACCAGCAACAACCTGGCCGACCACCGAAGTGCGCTCGAGCTGGTCGCGGCCGGTAACCTCAACCCGGAAAGCCGCTGGCAGTACCTTGGGGATGCCGCGTAGAGGCTGTGCGCGATCTGCAGCTCCCGTGTATACGTCATCTAAGCGGTGCCGCTAACTCTCGATGTCCATCTCGTGGAGCTGGAGGCTCCTTCCCGATTAGCACCAAAGGTTGAACCCATCCCGGCGTAAGAGCTAGTGGAGCCGGAGAAACCAATGCCTGAAAGGTCCAACACAACACCGCCCGTGGTGGTGCTGGTCGGCGTGGATGAACTGTTGCCCCATGAAGAGGGCGAGACCTAACGGCGTAAGCTGCACTGTGACCAAAATTCGCCCCGAGCAGATGGGGCACAAAGCACTGCTTCGACGTGGGCGTAGTCACAAGGGACTCCAGTACGCGTTTCTTGGTTTCGCCGCCGCGGCCGCCGCGATCGTCGGCTTCGCGGCGATCGCCATGACGCGGTAGGGACGCAACGCCTGATGAACAGATCCATAGTCTTGGCAACTGCCACCGCGTGTAGAGGCACGCGGCAGACGGAGTAATCAACAAACCTATTGTTCGGCGAGCATGGCGTGAAAGACATACCGCACCAACGATGCCGCGTAACCGTCGTGAGCCCACGCTGAAAACGGCTGGACGCTCGGTGGAGTTTCAGTGTTGGAACTCGGTGAGGACAGCGTCCGATAGCGTGCCGGTCAGGGACCAGGGCTGGTGCTTTTCGACATCGGGGCGCGGGTGGGGCAGCCGCAGCCATCCTCGAATCGCTCGACCGCGATCGGTGTGCCCCAGAGGACCGACTAGCTCAATCGGGGTGGTTGTGTTCTCGGTCACTGTCATGCCCGGAGTTTACTGACACGGCAATAGCAACCTCAGAAACGCAAACACTGTGGAGCCGCTGCGCGGATGAAGCTGATTCAGGCACTTTTTTGTCTGTCTGGCTGGTCATCGTAGTTCGCTCCCGTGCCTGCGCGCCCACTCTCTCGGGCGCGGTCGCAGCCTCCTCCCCCACCCGGGCAAGTTCTCCACAGGACCTAACGTCAGCCGTCGGCCAGGCGGCGGCCCGGCTTAGCGCTCGAGGACCGCTATTGGAGAGGACGCCCTTATGCGTTTCATCAAACTTGCCATGACCAGCTACGAGCGCGACCGTTCCCGCCCCACGGGTGGCACCGACGACGTGTGGATCAACCTCGACCAGGTCGTCTCCGTCCAGTTCGATACGCCAAAGAGCGATCACAGAACGCCGCCACATAGCGCCGAAAGTCACAGGGCGTGTTGCCGATCAGGGGGAGTGGCCGGTAGACGATCGCCAACCGAGACGTGCTTCGGGGCGACGCCGCGACCGTGGATTGATCTCTTTAGCGGGCTCCGGCTCAGCACGCTGCGCGGTACGGTGCCGAGCCGGACGTCGGGTTACCTCGCAGGGAGCCAGGACGTGATCGCGGTTCTCACCTCGTCGAGGTGTGATTCGAGCAGGAAGTGGCCGCCGTCGAGGAGCTCGATGCGGGCGTGCGGGGCGTCACGCAGGAAGGCTTCGGCTCCTGCGGCGGCGAAGATCTCGTCGTTCCGGCCCCAAATCGCGAGCACCGGCACCTGTGAGGCGCGAATCCATGCGTGCACGTTCGGGTATAGGGCTCGGTTGGTCGCGTAGTCGCGGAAGAGCGTTAACTGCACTTCGTCCTGGCCGGGTCGGGCGAGGAGTGCGAGGTCGTGTTCCCACGCGTCGGGATCGACGGTCGTCGTGTCGGGCACGCCGTGGGTGTACTGCCACTGGACGGCGTCGCGGCCGAGGGCTGGGCGCAGTGCGTCACGCGTCGCGGCCGTGCGCTCGGCGGCGTCGGCCCAGATGGGATCCCAGAAGCCAGGCACGAAGCCCTCTTCATAGGCGTTGCCGTTCTGCGAGATAACGCCCTCAACAGAGTTGGGGTCGGCCAGCGCCAGCCGCCAGCCGATGGGGGCGCCGTAGTCCTGTACGTAGATCGTGTACCGGGTTACCCCGATAGTGGCGAGGAACCGGCCCGTGACGCCAGCGAGGGCGGCGAAGGAGTAGTCGAACTCGTCGACGGATGGTGCGGACGAGCGTCCGAACCCGATGTGGTCGGGCGCGATGACCCGGTAGCGGTCGGCCAGGGCCGGGATCAGGTGGCGGAACATGTGTGAGCTCGTCGGGTAGCCGTGCAGCAGTAGGAGCACGGGTGCATCGACCGGCCCGGCCTCTCGCCAGAACACGTCGAGCCCATCGACGGAGACGGTGCGGTGGTGGACCTGGACCATAGATAACTCCTTTGAATTGTTTTACTGGTTAGCCAGACGGTATCATGGATTCATCGCGCCGTCCGGTGCGGAGAAAGCGGGGGAGCGGTGGATCGCGACGAGGAATTGCTGTTGGCGGTGCTCAACAGCGCGCCGGTCCTCGACGGCCGCCCAACAGACGACCTCGAAGGCCCTGACGCGCGCGAGCTGACGCGAAGCTGGGGTGGATTCGGCACGACGCGCGAGCTGGGCCGCCTGCGTGAGGCCCGCGACGCGTTGCAGACAGTCATCCGCGGCGACGCGCCCGCGGCTGTCGAGGAGCTCACCCGCATTGTGGAGGGCGCCGTCCGCATCCCGCACGTGACGCCAGATGGCGTGGCTTGGCAGCTTCAGGCTCCCACCGACGACCGCCTCGCGGTGGAAGCCGTACTCGCCTGGTCGAGTGTGAACGCGCGCCGCCCAGGTCGTTTGCGCCCCTGCGCCAACGCCGAGTGCCGCCTCTTCCTCGTCGATCACAGCCGCCCCGGCACCGCGAAGTGGTGCTCGATGGCCACGTGCGGCAACCGCATGAAGGCACGAGCCCATGCGAACCGATCGCGGAGGTAACCCGAGCCGAGCCGATACTCGTGAAGAGCCATCCGCTGCGCCGACCTCGCCGCCACCGAGATGGATGTCAGCCGTTTGGTCCTTGAGGTCGCCGCCGACGCGAGGGTCACCTACCCCGATCACACCTGTCGGCTGCACATTCCGGAGCAGCCGGTCCTCCTGCACGGCGACGAGTCATCGCTGCGACAGATCCTGCTCAACCTGACCAGTAACGCCACCACATACACCGGCGCCGGTACTACCGTCTTGGTCAGCATCGAGCAGGGAGCCGGCTCGGTTCAGGTCAGGGTGCACGATGAGGGCAGCGGAATCGCCGAATCCGCACTGGAGTCCATCTTCGAACCATTCGCGCAGGACATCCACAATCCAAACCAGCGACACACCGGACCCCTTGGCTTGGGGCTGACCATCGCACGCCGTCTCAGCCAGTGGCTCGGCGGGGCACTGACCGTGACCAGCGCCGACGGGCAAACCGAGTTCGTCATCACGTTGTCCGCGCCGAGCTCTCGGTGTTAGCAGCGAGCGTTTTGCCCAGATCGTCGACTTTTCGTCTCGAGAGGCCTGGACGTAGGCCTCCAACACCACCGGGAACAACGCCTGATCCACCCGGCGGCGCCGCCCCAGGAGTGCGGGGAAGAACGAGCCGGCACGGCGCTTGGGAATCTTCAGATCGAGGTCCCCAGCACGTCCGCGGCCGGCTGCCATTGCGGTCGCCGGAGCGCTCGAACGGGTCGCGCCGACGAACCTGGTCGCTTCCGCGTCGGTCGCGTACAGTGGCGACATGACTACCATTCTTTCAAGAACTTTGTCGTCCCCTCGGGGTGATGTCCACGTTTTCGTTGATGCTCCACGTGCTGCCGCCACTGACTCGGCTGAATGGTCCTGCACCTACCGCATCCACGGCCTTGCTGAAGACGTCACAGGCACTGCGCATGGTATCGACGCCGTCCAGTCGATCTTGCTTGCACTGACACAGATTGGCGACCGATTGGCGGGCGCGACTGGGCTGACCTTCCTGGGAGGATCTGACCTTGGCTTCCCTCTCACGTCTTGGAATGACGCGGAGTCGACGTTGTCTTTCGTCGTTCGGCACTCCATCGGCGCTCCTTCCGCTCCCTCGCCGTCCTAAGGTAAGCAGAAGGAAACCGCCACGCTAACCGATGGTCAGCATGGCCGTGCGCGAGATGAACGCGCGACGCTCCCGCGATCTAAGGGCCGCAATCCTCGCCCACGGCTCGTTGCCATAGAGGGGCTTCGCCCTGGTCGTGTGCAGCCGGTTTCTCGTATCCGCTGGCGGTTAGGAAACCTCTCGGGGAAGATTCCCCAATTTGAGGCATGGCAGCGGCGGGGAATCCCTCGCAACACATCGCCGCGACGCTACTTTGTCGGAAAGAACACCACGATCAACAGCTGCTAGGGCAGGACGATGCGACGAGAAGACATCACCTACTCGTTCTATTACCTCAAAAGCGTGCGGCTCGTGCAGCCGAGGCCAAGAGCAAAGATCTGACGGACTCCGAGATCCCGGACTACTTCGACATGCACAAATTCAGCGAGTACAGCATGTACGACGCCATCCACTCCCACGCCAACGTCCCGGCCACCCTCAACGCCGCCAACTAGCCATGCCCTGGGCGGCTGCTGATCGGATCCGGAACGTGCCCACGGCTTCAGCCTCGAGGGCTACCGGGAGAGGCGGCGGGATCGAAGAGTCAGGTGTTTTTGCGTGGCCGACGGGAGGGTCATCTCTGTGGTCGCCGCCGCGAAAATTTCCCGTCCTGTTGATGGCGGTGACGGCTATCTGGCGAAGTGCCGCACATATCCGAGGGCCCCGTCGAGCGCCACCTCGAGGAACGACTTGTCCCGGTGCGTCTGGCTCATCAGCAGGCCGCCCTCGAGCGACGTTATGATAACGCGCGCTAGTCGAGCCGGGTCGGCGTCCTCACGCAGTAAGCCTGTGCTCTTCATGGTGTCAAGGCCCTCCCGGAAGGTGTCTTCCCACTGGGTGAAACCCGCCGCCAGAAGGAGGCGGGCGTCCTCGGAAATGTCGGCTAACTCGCTTGCGAGTGACCCGAGCGGGCAGCCACCCGCGCAGTCGTGTTCTGCGCTGTGCTCGATCTGATTGTCGCGCCATGCGGCCCAGAATTCCCACGTCGACAACGTGCCCGCTTCGGCGGGCGGTGACGACACCGCCTGGGACCGGTATTCGATGACCGCATCGACAAGATCGTCTTTCGCACGGAAGTAGTAATACAGCTGTGACCGGCCCACCCGAGCCAGGCCCTCGACGTCGTCCAAGTTCGTTCCGGCGACTCCGCGATCGTGCATCAACGTCGCGGCGGCGGCCACGATCCGGTCGCGCGTCGCCTGGCCTTTCTTCGTCGTCGGCCGGCGGAGAGTGGCTTTCGTGTTCATGTCGAAAACAATACACGGTTTGTACTTGTTAGTACATTTTTTCTCCTCTAAGAATGTACCAGCCGGTATAAACGAGTGCCGGTCTCAATCGAAAGGTCCAACATGTCGATCGCCAACACGTCCATTAAAGAGCAAGTAACTGTCTTCAACGCCGAGTCCACCGAGTCGCCCGCCGGCAACGTATTCGCCGCAGAGAATGCCAAGAAGGCAGCAGCGGGCATCCCCGCCGGCGTCTCCATCGTGGGGGATGCGTTTCCCGAGGGAAAGCTGCTCACCGCCCACGGCGAGGAGACATCATTCGCCGCCGCCGCCGCCGGCGGCGAACCGGCCGTCGTCATTTTCTACCGCGGCGCCTGGTGCCCTTACTGCAACATCGCTCTCCGCACTTACAACGACGCGCTGACCGATCCGCTGAAGGACCTCGGTGTCAAGCTGATCGCCCTGAGCCCCCAGGCCCCGGACGGAAGCCTCACCATGCAAGAGAAGAACGACCTGTCCTTCCCCGTACTCTCCGACCCGGCGAACCAGATCGCCCGTCAGCTGGGGATCCTTAACGTTCTTACCGCCGAAGAGACTGACGCGGCCACCGCCGTGGGCCTCGACTTTGAGAGCGTCAATGCGGACGGGACCGCTGTTCTCAGCATGCCAGCCACCGTCCTCGTCGCCGCCGACGGGACCATCAAGTGGATCGACGTGCACCCCGACTACACCACGCGCACCGAGCCCTCCGAGATCCTCGACGCCGTCCACACCCACTTCGGCAAGTAACCCCCCCCTGCCACTCTCACACTGGATGGCCCGAACCGCGCAAGCGGACATCGAAAGGAACATCATGCGTCAAGTAATCATCATCGGTTCCGGCCCCGCCGGATACACTGCGGCGATCTACGCCGGTCGCGCCGGACTAGCGCCGCTCGTCGTCGCAAGCTCGGTCGAAGCCGGAGGGGAACTCATGAAGACCACCGAGATCGAGAACTTCCCCGGCTTCCCCGAAGGACTCCAAGGACCCGACCTCATGCAGAAGATGCAGGAGCAGGCAGAGAAGTTCGGAGCCGAGATCCTCCTCGACGACGTCGTCTCTGTCAACCTTACAGGGGACATCAAAACGGTCACCCTCGGATCCGGCCACGTCGAAGAAGCCCTTACAGTGATCTTCGCCACGGGGTCGGCCTACAAGAAGCTGCGAGTCGACGGGGAGGAACGGCTCTCCGGGCGCGGGGTGAGCTGGTGCGCGACGTGCGACGGGTTCTTCTTCCGCCAGAAGGAGGTCGCCGTCGTCGGCGGCGGCGACTCCGCCATGGAAGAGGCCCTGTTCCTCACCCGGTTCGCCAGCAAGGTTTACGTCGTGCACCGTAAGGAAACCCTCCGCGCATCGAAGATCATGCAGGAGCGCGCGTTCGCCAATGACAAGATCGAGTTCATCTGGAATAAGGCCGTCTCCGAGGTCCTCGGTGATGAAAAGGCCGTCGGTGTACAGCTCACCGACACCGGCGACGGATCGGTAACGATGCTTCGCGTCGAAGGCCTATTCGTCGCGATCGGCAACGACCCGCGAGTTCACCTCGTCCACCACCAGCTCGATTTGACCACCGACGGAACCATCGCCGTCGCCGGACGTTCCTCGAAAACTAACCTTGCAGGCGTCTTTGCCGCAGGAGACGTCATCGACCCGTCGTACCGGCAGGCCATTACCGCCGCCGCCTCGGGAACCGTCGCCGCCCTGGACGCCGAGCACTACCTGTCCGGCATCGGCAAAGACCTCCTGCGGCAAGCGTCCGGGACCCCCTCCGACGCAGTCCTGGCCTGATTCCATCCCGCCCCACAACAACAAGTCCTGAAAGGACAAAGCAATGAGCAACGTACGAGCAGTGACCGACTCCACCTTCGACACCGACGTCCTGAAGTCCGGCGAGACCGTCCTCGTTGACTTCTGGGCTGAGTGGTGCGGCCCGTGTCGCGCGGTCTCGCCCATCCTCGACCAGATCGCCACCGAGCACGCGGACAAGATCAAGATCGTCAAATTGAACGTCGACGACAATCCCGAGACCGCGGCGAAATACAACATCACCTCCATCCCGGCGATGAAGGTCTACCGTGGCGGAACCGTCATGCAGACCATCATTGGAGCGAAACCGAAGCCTGCACTCGAAGCTGACCTCGCAGCCTTCCTCGCCTAACGCGACAACACCGAGCAAGGTTAGCGGGATGGAAATGGCAGCCCGCAACCGTTCGCACGTGGAAGGTGGCGTCAAAAGGCGATCACAGGATGCCGCCACAAAGCGTTAACAGTCACACCAATCCGGGCGGGGCCGGGGGAGTGGTCGCTTGACGATCCCCTATCGGGCGTTTCAGTCACTCCTCTGAGCCTTCGTGGATGAGGCTAGCCGGCGTCAAGGAAGTAACCCAAGGCACCACTGACGATTATGAGCCACCCCGACACGACGAGGACGGCGAGAGCGACGATGAGCCGCAACGCTGACTGACGTTCGTCACGATTGTGCACGGCTATTGCCTGTCGGGCGGATAGGCGACCTGTAGGTCTGTGCAGGCGTTGCTCACGCGGTGGCATGGCGAAGCGGCCGTTAGGTGGTCCGCCCTATGAGCATGGTTTGAAGATGCCATGCTCTCTCCATGAGTAATGACTATCCCCGAACAACGCAGTTCAGATTTCCTGGGTTTGCGGAGTTGGATGTGGTTGGGACCCGGAATTCCGCGCTGAATGGGAACTCAGGGAGTTCTTCGGTGCGTTTCGACGTGGGGGCAGGAAATATTTGGTTGGGTGAGGAGATCCGAGAGTTCGACTCGGCTAGAGAATTTACGATTCAGCTTTCCGGGGAAGGCGAGCACAGAAACCTCGCTCAGGCTTTTCGGGCAGCGGCCGATGAGCTTGAGAGAGCATAGCGCCCATAGTTGTCCAGAGGCTCCCTGCTGGGGTGAAAGCAGAGAGCACCTACCTGTGGTGGCCGCAGATAGGCGGTTGAGTGCTTAGGTGAACGTGATCTTGTAGGCGAGGATATCGGCCGCTACTTGATCTACAGAGGCATCCGTCGATTCCGCATACCCGATCAGGAGGCCTAGCGCCTCGTTGGGGGAGGCGCTGGTTTGCGCCACGATAACGCCGGTCGCTTGATGCACCTGAGGGTTATCCCAACTGGGAGAGTTTTTGAACTGTTCTTGGGCCTCATCGGTCACGGTGTGTCTGCTTTCTGCCCCACTCGGTTGTAAGGCCCGACCCTAGTCTCGGACGGCACCCGAAGAGAGGTCAAGGAAAGCGCGAAGTATCACCAGGAAGGCATGACGGTCCTGTTAGAACCGCGCCCGCCAGCCTGCCACCGGCAGTTGAAATAGCGCACGCCGGCCCACAGCGTAAGCCACGGGGCACTGGCCGCGGAACGATCCCCTATCGAACAGGCATGACGGAGAATATCCCGCTGGGGAGGGTCGTCGCCTACTACTTACTCGTTGGCCACGGCCTTATTCCGGCGTCTCGGCAAGATCCGTGACGTCGGACTCGTTCGATCCAACAACCAGCCAACGATTCCCGTAGGTGGCAGAGTGTTGGTCCTTTGAACCGCCTGAAGTGAAGGCCCTTTCGCTGGCTCTGAGTGCTGCGCCGTTATCGAAAGTGACTAGCAGAACACGACCGTTAGTCGACTGGCAGGTGACCATTTCGCGTACTGCTTCTTAGGGCGGGACCGTGTCAGTGCAGTTATATCCGTGGTCTTCGGCAGCATTCGTGAACGTAGTGGCTAGCTAGACCTGACCTGTACATCCGGCAAGCCCGAAGACTAAGGCTCCCGCAATATGCGCCGCTGCCGCAACTCGGGGGACCACCATTTTCGGATTCTAACGGTGAGGCGCGGGAAGTACGTCGAAAGAAGTGACGTCGATAGGGATGATCGCTGCAGATCACGGACCGTCGACGTCATTTTGATCGCTCAAGGCTGTTGCACGATCGTCTAGCGATTGAGCTCGGATAGCGGTCAGATAGGGCCCTCAACGGGTTGCCCGTGAACGGGCTCGGTGAGGACAGGGGCGTGCTGGTGGGGACTTCGGCTGTCCAGTCGTGGATCGATGGGCTGACGAACGGGACTGCTCAGGTCAATGAGCCAGGCTGAACCAGCAGCACAGTCCGATGATCGATATAGGGCCTTTGGCTGTGGAGCGCAACCCCTTTACGGCCGGCGTGATCGCACTATACTCTCTGGATGCATGGCGTCTTCACAACGCGAAGTTGATCTTGCAGACGTTTTTGTGCTCCTCGCTGACTCAGTATGTGCGGGCCGCGACGTCGTCGACACCATGGACATCCTCGTCCAGGCCAGCACCGAATTCACGCCGGCGACAGACGCCGGAATTCTCTTAGCCGATAGCGGTGGTGTTCTTCACGTTGTGGCGTCTTCGAACGAGCGTACGAGCGAGGTCGAAGAGGCCCAGCTTGGTTACAATGAAGGCCCGTGTCTGGACTGCTTCGCTTCCGGGGAACCTGTAGAGGTTTTTGATCTCTCTGAAGAGGCCGGACGGTGGCCTCAGTTTGTTGCGATTGCCCTGTCGCGGGGATTCGATGCGGCGCATTCTTTCCCCTTGCGCCTGCGCGGTCACACTTTCGGGAGCCTTGACCTTTTTAGTTCCGTCCGCGAACCGTTCAGCGACCAGGACGCAGCGTTGGCGTTGGCCTTGGCTCAAGTGGCGACGATCAGCCTCGTCCAGCAACAAACCATCCGTAATCAAGGTACGGTGAACGGTCAATTACAGCAAGCGCTGAAGAGCAGGATACTCATCGAGCAAGCTAAGGGTGTTTTGGCGCAGCGCCACGGGGTGTCCATTGATGCAGCCTTCTCCTTGCTCCGCACCTACGCGCGCGCCAGCAGTTCGAAGCTGCATGACATCGCTGATGGTGTCGTGCATCACGGGCTCTCGTTATAGATGGAACGATTGAAAGGTTCGCTTGAGCGCCCTCGCCTGAACTAAAAGTCCAGGGTTGCTTGCCTTGCGGCCGGCACGTCGGTCGGCAATGTTCTTGTCGCGGACTTGAAGGCGACCCCGGAGCGAGTCGTGGCATGGACTGAGAGTAATGCGTCGGGCTGCGACTTCGTTATCTACGTCGAGGTGCACATCCCACAGGACACTGGGCTTGTCCGGCTGGCAGGCCGATACCCTAACGAGCTGTAGCCGTCAGCCCACGGAAGACGACTCCAGCTTGCAGAGAATCTTCTATCTAGGGCACCCAGATGAAAGCCGATGCCGCAGCCCTAAAAGAGAGCTAACGGCGGCGTACCCGGGCCTGAGCGGCTTCCACGGAAATAGGCACCCCGGTAGATGTCCACTGGCTGGGGTCGAATCCATCCCGAGCCTTCAATTGCCGTGGCTGTGGTGGTTATCGAGGTGGTGGGGTGCGTTGTTGACTTCGTGGGGGAGGGCTGTTGCAACTGGTTGGATGGATAGTTTGATTTGGGGGCACTGTTGTTCTTGGGCGTATGAGTCCACGCTTACGGCGAGGTGGTTTCGACTCCACATCGTGTGCGGGCTGCGGGGATTGCGGTCGATGATCTCCGGTGCTCCCAGCCGAGTGGTGAACTCGTTGATGAGGGCGCCGTAGCCTGGCGAGGTAGTTGGGCCCGTTGCGGTGGTATCTAGGAGGTAAACGCTGAGCCCGATCCCGTGCGGGGGACATGCCGTCCACGCACCCCACACGTCCAGCTCGGGGCAGTGCCAACGCCCTACCCGAACCGCGCGCTCCCGGTTCCGATGCGCGAGGAGCACGTCGCAGGAGTGCCTCTCGAGGAGAGCAACGGCGTCCTGGTCAAGAACGGGCCACGTGTCCGAAAGCAAAGAGTCGACCAGGTCAAAAACCTGGCGCGGAGTGGCAATGATGGTCATTGGGCGACGTGGCTTAGGACGACGTGGCTGTGTAACGTCATGAGCGCTCCTACACGCGAGTGTCTTCTTACTCAAACCCGCGCTTGCCCATAGCTGACACCCTGACGCGACGCTCTGTCAAATCCTGGCTGCGCTCCATCAGTGGTGCGCAGTTCTCGACGGTCACGGCGCGCCTAGCTTGCCGCCTCGTTTTGAGTATTGAGCGTTCGCAACTTGCTCCCAGGCGTCCGCTTTGGACAGATTGGACAGATCGGCCAGGTCGAGTCCGGTGAGGCTGGCGATATTCATGGTGGGCCTCTGGAGCCTCCGGGAGGGTTCAAGTGGCGGAAGATTGCCGTCGATTTCGACTGCTTGAATAACCGGATTGCGGGGCGGCTTTCGTGTAGGCGAAGGTGTCGGCCCTAGCTTGCCTGGTTGGTTGCGGCGCCGCCCCAGACCGGGTCCTAGCGATGGACGAGATGGTTGCGGTCGAGGTCGTCGCTGGCATAGGTGGCCTCGTCAGTCTGTTCGTCGGCCGGGATACCTGAATCGAGATGCCAGTTGTTGCTCTGGTCGACATCGACGAGCTGGTCACCGTTGATGTTGACGTCAGTCGCGATCGGAAGGGCTCTCGGTGGGCCCAGGAGTACGGTGAGTTGTGTGCAGGGCAGTGCACGCATCGGTGCACCGTCGGCAAATACCGGCAGCGTCAGGGGAAACTGGGGGAATTCGGTTTTGTATCCAGCAGGAGGAAACACTGCAGCGTTCATGTCGACGGTAATTCAGCTGCAGTCGGGTCACGTCCCTCTAAAGGGCGTGGTTTTTACGGCAAGAGTGGGGCCGGAATGGGCCGGCGGCGCGTGCTACGGGCCTGGCACCTCAACCGGCGTCGGGTGTAGATCGACCGGTCACAACCTTTTGCTTCTCGGCTGCCGTGAGCCGACGCATTCCAGCAGCGGAGGTTCTCTGTGTAGCGCACTGATGTGCGATGTGGGCGTTCGAAGCGGCATAGTGTGGTGACGCCATTGACCGGGGTATCCGATCAGCAGAAGCTGATGCTGAGTATGGCTTCGGGCAGTCAGGCTGCGTTCGGCCTGATTTACGATCAGTTGTGTGTTCCGACGTTTGCGATCTGCAATCACTATCTGAAGTCCCCGGCCGCGGCCGACGAGGCCATGTGCGGCCTGTGGCTATACGTCTGGCAAAACGCGGCGATGTTATCGAGGCGTGACGGCTCGCCTTGGTCGATCATCATTGAAACAGCGGAGCGCCATGCCAAGTATCACGCTCAGACAGAGCGCCTAGCCCGAGGAACGGATATCTCTGTGTCCGGATAAATACTGTTCCGCGGGCGGCTCCGGCGCGCTGTCGCGCGCCGCCAAGAGACGGACGGCTACACGATCCGCGATATCGGCGTAGTGCGTGGCGTCTCTTATCAGCGTGTGTACCAGCTCACCCAGTAGAACTATCGACCAGGAGACTCAATGTCAGCTAACGAAAACG
>NZ_SOFX01000005.1:0-17607 GCF_004402745.1 Cryobacterium sp. TMN-39-2 | reverse complement strand
GACGCTGTCGAACCCGGCCCGCTGGGCCTGGACGCGTCCGGCGATGCCGTCGCGCTCGGTCCGGCGTTCCGCCAGGTGCACGGTGGCTTCGTCGCGCGCCAGCTGCAGCGGGGCCAGGGCGGCCTGGGCCTCGGCCTGGTCGGCGCGCAGGCGGGCCAGCTCGGCCTCGAGGGCGGGCAGCCTGGCGCGGTGGTCGGCAGCCACGGCGAGGGCATCCTCTGCCTGCCGGAGTGCCGCATCGAGCGTGTCGGAATCATCGTCGCCGGAGCGGGTGCGGGCGGTGGTGAGCAGGGTATCGACGTGCAGGGACTGAGTGCGGGCGGCGTCGACGGCCCCCTGACGGCGACTCATCAGGTCGCGGGCGTCGTCGAGGTCGTCGTCGGTGACGGGTGCGGCGTCGCCGGTCATGGGCGCCGGGTGTTCGGTGGCCCCGCAGACCGCGCAGGGCTCGCCGTCGACGAGACCGGCGGCGAGCTCAACGGCGAAACCGCCGAGCCGGGCGTCCACGAGCTGCTGATAGTGCAGGGCGGCCGCGGTGTTCTCCGCCACGGCCTCCCGTTCGGCGCGGTGTACCCCCACCAGTTCGGTTTCCAGCCGGCGCACGTCTTCGGCCGCGGCCAGTGCAGCCTCGGCCCGGGCCAGTGTCGCTTCGGCCTCCGGGGCGCGGGCGGCGCCGAGGGTCGCCGCGGCGAGGGCATCCGTTGCCGCGTCGATGCGCTCGGGCAGCGCGAGCAGCAGCAGCCTGGCGGCGTCGAGCGCCTCGATCTGGGCGGCCGTGCGGCGCTCGAGATCGGTGATCTGCTCGTCGAGGGCGGGCAGCCTGCGTTCCTCGACGAGCAGGTCGTCGAGGCTGCCGAGCTGGCGCAGCCTGTCGTCGATCAGGGTGCTGAGGCCGGCGGCATCTGCTGAGTCTGCGTCGTCGTCCTCGGCGACAAGCCGCTTCCAGGCGGCCCGGGCGGCGGTCGCTGTGGCCTCGGCCGTGCCGACCGAGGCGTCGGCGTCGATGCGGGCGCGCACCTGCGGCCAGACCCTGGCGGCGTGCTCGGCCAGGCGCAGGGATTCCCGGCTGCCGAGCATCTCGTCCCCGCGCTCCTCGAGAGCGGTCAGCGTGCGGGCCGCCGCATCCCGGCGGTCCTGGCGTCGGCGCCGGTCCTCGGCGGCCTGGTACTCGGCGGTGGCCGCTGTCAGGGCCGCGGAGGCGGTTTCGGCGTGCCGGGTGGCGGCCGCCAGCCGGCAATCGAGGGTGTCGAGCGCCGCGTCGAACCAGCCGAGGTCGGGGTCGGCCGGGGACTCGGGTCGGGTGTCTTCGTCGTCGTTGCGCCACAGCTGGCGCAGGGTCGCGGCCACGATCCCGTCGATCTCGTGCCGCACCAGCGTCAGCTCGTCGTCGAGCACCTTGCGCCGGGTGAGCAGCTCGGTCTCCAGCTGCTGGAACCGAAGGGTGCCGAACAGGGTGCGGAGCACGGTGAGTCTGTCGTCGGTCTTGGCCAGCAGGAAGCGCTGGAACCGGTTCTGGGCCAGCAGGATCACCTGCAGGAACTGGTCTTGCTTCAACGGCAGGATCCGGCTGAGCTCGGTGCCCACATCCACCGGGCGGGCGGCGATGCCCACCCAGTCGCCGGTGCCGTCGGTGCCGGCGCTGAGCCGCTCGAGGCGCGCATCCGGCTGCGCCGTGGTGGTGCCCACGCCACGCTTCTTGGCCTTCTCAAAGCGCGGGGTGCGGTAGACCCTGTAGGTGTCGCCCTTGAGGGTGAACTCGAGCTCGACGAAGCTCGGGTCGGCCGGGTCGCAGTGGTCGCTGCGCAGCCGCAGTTCGCTGCCGTCGAACCGGGGCACCGAGCCGTACAGGGCGAAGCAGATGGCGTCCAGGATGCTGGACTTGCCCGCGCCGGTCTTGCCGGTGATCAGGAAGATTCCGTCGGCGTCGAAGCGGGTGAAGTCCACCTCCTGCTCGGTCTTGTACGGGCCGAAGCCGGCGATGCGCAGCCGGGTGATCTTCATACGGTGGCCTCGGTGGTATCGCCCAGGACCTCGGCGACCAGCTCACGCTCGAAGGCGCTCAGGCCCACACCGTTGCGCACGAACTCCAGGAAGCCGGCCACGATTTCGGGGTCGCTCTTGTGCTTGACCCGGTCGGAATAGGTGGATTCCTCGGTCGCCTGCGTGATGGTCGGGCGGTGCTCGAGGGCCACACAGTGCGGAAAGCGCTTCTGCAGGGTGCGCATGCCGTCCAGCGGCCGCACCCGGTCCGTCAGCACCGCGGCGATCCAGTCGTTCTCGAACGAGGTGAAGGCGTCGTCGTGAGCAAGGGACTCGAGCTCCCCCGTGACCACCCGCAGGCGCCGGGGAATCGGCAGGTCGACCCACTCGGTCTCGGCCAGTCCGTTCGCATCGAGATCGACGAGCCAGCCGCCGCGGGGCTTGTCGGCCTCGGCGAAGGAGTAGTGCAGCGGGGCTCCCGAGTAGCGCACCCTGTCGGTGATCTGCGCGCGACCGTGGATGTGGCCCAGCGCGACGTAGTCGGGGCCGTCGAAGACGCTCACCGGAACGAGGTCCAGGCCGCCGGCGCTGATGTCGCGCTCCACATCGCTGGCGGCGACTCCCGCTGCGAAGCAGTGCGCGAGCACCACCGAGCGGCCGCCGCGGTCGGCGAGGTCGGCGCGCACCTGCCGCATGGCCAGGCCCAGCACCTGTTCGTGGGTCTTGAGGAGCTCGTCGGGGTAGTGGTGGCGCACCAGGGCGGGTTCGAGGAAGGGGATGCCGTAGAAGTGCACGGGGCCGTGTTCGTCGTCGATCGAGATCGGGGTGCGGTACTGGTCGAACCCGGTGACCACGTGGATGCCGGCGAGCCCCGCCCACTCCGACTGGAAGCCGAGCCGGGTGGCCGAGTCGTGGTTGCCGCTGGTCATCACCACCCGGGCGCCGGTGGCGTGCAGGCGCGCCAGGGTGCCGCTGAGCAGGGTGTAACTGTCGGCGGACGGTGTGGCCGAATCGAAGATGTCACCGGCCACGGCGACCACGTCGACCCCGCGTTCGCGCACGATGTCCACGAGGGCGTCGAGCACGAGCGCCAAGTGGTCAAGGGTCGAGTGGGTGTGGAAGGTGCGCCCGATGTGCCAGTCACTCGTGTGCAGGATCTTCATATCACTCACGCTACCGTCGGCCACCGACAGTACTGGCCAGAGCCCCGCGCGTGTACATTCCCCGTCGAACTCGTTTGTCGAAGGTCGACTCGAATGGAGGAAACACCATGGCACGTGTCAGCGGCAAGGTCGCACTCATCAGTGGTGGAGCGCGGGGACTCGGTGCCGCGATGGCCCGTCGCCTCGTCGAGGAGGGCGCGCAAGTGGTCATCGGGGACCTGCTCGATGAGGACGGCAAGGCCCTCGTCGCCGAACTGGGCGAGGCCTGCCGGTACGTGCACCTCGACGTGACCCGCGCCCAGCACTGGGACGCCGCCGTCGCCGTCGCGGTGGACGACTTCGGCGGGCTCGACGTGCTCGTGAACAACGCCGGGATCGTGAACTTCGGTCCCATCGAGGAGTACACCCTGGAGTCCTGGAACACCATCATCGCGGTCAACCTCACCGGGGTGTTCCTCGGCATCAAGGCGGCGGTGCCGATGATCATCCGGTCGAAGGCGGGCTCGATCATCAACGTGTCCTCGACCGCCGGCCTGCAGGGCTACGAGGCGCTCCCCGGCTACGTGGCGGCGAAGTTCGGGGTGCGCGGGCTCACCAAGTCCGTCGCGCTGGACCTCGGCAAGTACAACGTGCGGGTCAACTCGGTGCATCCGGGCGCCATCGCCACCCCGATGACCGCCGGGCTCGATGTGCCGCAGAACCACGTGGCGCTGCACCGCATCGGCCAGGCCACCGAGGTGGCGAACCTGGTGCTGTTCCTGGCCAGTGACGAGTCGAGCTTCTCCACCGGAGCCGAGTTCCTCACCGACGGCGGCGAGCTGAGCGGCCTGTCGCACTACCAATAAGTCTCACCATCCCCGGGCCCGCAACCGCCGCGTGATCCGCGCCACCAGGGCGGCCGGGTCCAGCAGGTCGTCGTCGGTGAACTGCAACAGCGGGTACTCGGGGTAGACCAGGTCACCCCTGACCAGGAACCGGCCGTTCTCGTCGAACACGTTGTCATTGCATTCGGGTTCCGGAAGCCCGGCGAGCACGATGATCACCCGGAGCATCGATTCCCGCGGCGATTCCGAGCGCGTGCGAAGGAGCGGGAGTGCGGCTCTGGCGCGCTGTAACCCCCTGCGACCCGAATAGCCCTCCAACGCAGCCGAGAACCAGTACACCGCGCTCGACGAGGTCGTCCGGCGCGAGCCTGAGCCGATGACCCAGAACGGCCGGTCGAGGTCGGCACGGGCATCCCGCCTTCATTTCGTCTGCGAAGGCGGGAAGTCCGCAACTCACCCCGGGAACTGTCGGCTCGCATTCAGGGATCTTTGTTTATCTGTGTTTGTGTTGACAAGCAAAAACAAACGGGTCTAAAGTCAGGAATACAAACTTTTGCGCGACTCCCCCGGGCCGCGTTCTCACCGTCGAGGAGGCCCGATGTTCGCCGAAGAGCGTCAGTCGATGATCGCCGAGATGGTGTCCGACCGCAGCCGGGTCACCGTGAACGAACTGGCCGTGCGCTTCGACATCACCCCGGAGACCGTGCGCCGCGACCTCTCCGCCCTCGAACTGAGCCGGCACCTGCGCCGCGTGCACGGTGGCGCCGTGGCCATCGACCGGCTGAGCATGTCCGAGGCCAGCCTCGAAGAGCGCCAGACCCAGCGCCACGACGAGAAGGCCCGCATCGCCGACGCCGCCCTGGCCATGATCCCCGCGAGCACAACGGGGTCGATCATCCTGGACTCCGGCACCACCACCGAACTGCTGGCCGACCGGCTTCTCGAGTGGACGCCGGCCAACCCCGGCGACCAGCTCCTGGTGATCACCAACGCCCTCCCCATCGCCTACAAGCTGGCGGGCAACGAGGCCATCTCGCTGCAGATCCTCGGCGGCCGGGTGCGCGGCCTCACCCGGGCCATCGTGGGCACCCGCACCACCCAGATGCTCGACGCCATGCGCCCCGACATCGCCTTCGTCGGCGCCAACGGCGTGGCCGCCGACTTCGGCTTCAGCACCCCCGACTCGGTCGAGGCCGCCGTGAAGACCGCGATCGTGCGTTCCGCCCGCCGCGTTGTCGCGCTGGCCGACTCCTCAAAGCTCGACCAGGAAACCCTGGTCAGGTTCGCTGCTCTGAGCGACATCGACGCGCTCATCACCGATGCTCCCCCTTCCGCTGAACTTGCCGCAGCCCTGGCCGCGGCGGATGTCGAGGTCGTAATCGCATGATCGTCACACTCACCCCCAACCCCAGCCTGGACCGCACCATCGAACTCGCCGGCCCGCTCGCGCGCGGCGACGTACAGCGCGCCCGGGACGCCCATCAGGAACCCGGCGGCAAGGGTGTCAACATCTGCCGCGCCCTGGCAGCCTCGGGCATCGAGAGCCTCGCGATCCTGCCCGGCGACGCGGATGACCCGGTGCTGCTCGCGCTGACCGCTCAGGGCATCCCGCACCTCGGCCTGCCGATCGGCGCGACCCTGCGAAGCAACATCGCGATCACCGAACCGGACGGCACCACCACCAAGGTGAACGAACCCGGTCCGGTGTTGACCAACGAGCAGCAGTCCGCCCTGGTGGAGCTCGTCCTCGAGAAGGCCGAGGGCGCCAGCTGGCTGGTGCTGGCCGGTTCGCTGCCACCCGGGGTGCCGGACACCTTCTACGCCGACCTCACCCGGGAGCTCAAGACCCGCTTCGGCGCCGCGGCTCCCAAAGTCGCCATCGACTCCTCAGGTGCCCCCCTGGCCGCGGCCATCAGCGCCGGCCCCGACCTGCTCAAGCCCAACGCCGACGAACTCGCCGAGCTCACCGGCATCTCAGACCCGGACAGCCTCGAGGCCGACCCGCACCTGGCCGCACGCGCCGCGCAGACCCTGATCACCGCGGGAGTCGGCGCCGTGCTGGCCACCCTCGGTTCCCAGGGCGCCCTGCTGGTCACCGCGGAGGGCTACTGGCTTGCCACTCGTCCCCCGATCGTCGCGGTTTCGACCGTCGGCGCCGGAGATTCTTCGCTGGCAGGTTTCCTGCTCAGCGACTTGGCCGGAGCATCCGCCCCGGACTGCCTGCGTCAGGCCGTCGCCCACGGCGCCGCTGCCGCATCCTTGCCCGGCTCAACCGTGCCGGCCGTGACCCAAACCGACCCCAGCGCCGTCACAGTGACGGCATTTGCTACACATCCAAAGGAGGATGACCAGTGAGTGCACTGATTACCCCAGAGCTCGTTGCTTTGGACCAGAACCTCGGTGCCGCGCCGGCGACCGTGATTCGGCACCTCGCCGAGCTCGTCGTCGGAGCCGGCCGAGCCACCGAGATCGACGGGCTGTACGCCGACGCCCTCGCCCGCGAAGCCAAGACCTCCACCGGCATCCCCGGCGGACTCGCCATCCCGCACTGCCGTTCGAGCGCGGTCACCGAGCCGACGCTGGCCGTTGCCCGTCTGTCCCAGCCGGTCGACTTCGGCTCGGCCGACGGACCCGCCGACCTGATCTTCATGATCGCCGCCCCCGAAGGCGCCGACCAGGACCACCTGAAGATCCTGTCGAAGCTGGCCCGGTCGCTGATGAAGGCCGACTTCACCGCAGCCCTCCGCGCCGCGAAGACCCCCGAGGAGATCGTGACCCTGGTCACCGACATCGTCGCACCGGTCACCGCGGCGACCACAGCCGGAGCGCACTCCACCTCCGCCGCCCCGCGCGTCACCGCGGCGCCCACCGGAGCCGGCACCGAGGGCACCCCGGCCAACGGGGCCCGCCGTCTCGTCGCCGTCACCGCCTGCCCCACCGGCATCGCCCACACCTACATGGCAGCGGACGCGCTCGTCGCGGCCGCCAAGGAGATGGGCATCGACCTGCAGGTCGAGACCCAGGGTTCCGCCGGAGCGACCCCGCTGGCCGCCTCGGTCATCGACTCCGCCGACGCCGTCATCTTCGCCGTTGACGTCGATGTGCGCGACAAGGGCCGGTTCGCCGGCAAGCCCCTCGTGCAGTCCCCCGTCAAGCGCGCCATCGACGACCCGAAGAAGATGATCCAGGAGGCTCTCGCCGCCGTGGACAACCCGAACGCCCGCCGCGTCAGCGGTGGCGGCGCCGCGGCATCCGACTCGGTGTCCGAGAACGAGCACATGGGCCAGAAGATCAAGCGTGCCCTGCTCACCGGTGTCAGCTACATGATCCCGTTCGTCGCCGGTGGAGGCCTGCTCATCGCCCTGGGCTTCCTGCTCGGCGGCTACGACGTCACCGACGTCGCCGACGACGTGGTGCTGCAGAACAGCCTGTGGAACCTGCCCGAGGGAGGCCTGGCCATCTACCTGGGCGCGGTCTTCTTCAAGATCGGTGCCCTGTCAATGGGCTTCCTGGTTCCGGCCCTGGCCGGATACATCGCCTACGGCATCGCCGACCGCCCCGGCATCGCTCCCGGCTTCGTCGCCGGTGCGGTCTCGGGCTTCATGGGTGCCGGCTTCCTCGGCGGCATCGTCGGTGGCCTGCTCGCCGGTATCGCTGCGGCCTGGATCGGCTCGTTCGACGTGCCGCGCTGGCTCCGTAGCCTGATGCCCGTCGTGATCATCCCGCTGCTGGCCTCGATCTTCGCCTCCGGACTGATGTTCCTGGTGCTCGGTGGACCGATCGCCTGGCTGACCGTCGCCCTGAACGACTGGCTCAGCGGCATGACCGGCGCGTCGGTTGTCATCCTCGGCATGATCCTCGGCCTGATGATGGCGTTCGACCTCGGTGGCCCGGTCAACAAGGTGGCCTACTCCTTCGCCGTCGCCGGCCTGGGTGCCGCAACGCTGGCCAACCAGGCGCCGTGGCAGATCATGGCCGCGGTCATGGCCGCCGGCATGGTGCCGCCGCTCGCGATGGCCCTGGCCACCGTGCTCGACCGCAAACTGTTCAGCCCGGTCGAACGCGACAACGGCAAGGCAGCCTGGCTGCTGGGTGCGTCGTTCATCTCCGAGGGCGCGATCCCGTTCGCCGCGGCCGACCCGCTGCGTGTGATCCCGGCGAGCATGCTCGGCGCGGCCACCACCGGTGCGCTGACCATGGCCTGGGGTGTCACGTCGAAGGCGCCGCACGGTGGAATCTTCGTGTTCTTCGCCATCGAGAACGTTTTGGGCTTCATCCTGGCGATCCTGATCGGCACCGTCATCTCGGCCATAGCGGTAATCGTGCTCAAGCGCTACGTCCGAAAGACCCCGACTTCGGGGTCCATCCAGCAGAACAACACCCTGGTGACCGCCTAACATTAGTGGGCACCATTAACGCCGAAGAATAGAGGAAGTTCCGTGCAGAGTTTCACAGGAGTAGGGGTCAGCCCCGGACGAATCGTAGGATCCGTCCGGCAGATGCCCAAAGCCGTGAGCGAGCCGCCAGCAGGAGAACAGCTGGCCTCGTCGACGACGGCAGAGGATGCCGCCGTCACACTGCGCGCAGCCGCGAAGGCGGTGCAGGCCGAGCTCAAGCAGCGCTCGGTCAGCGCCACCGGAGCGGGTAAGTCGGTTCTCGAGGCCACGGCACTGATGGCCGCGGACCCCATGCTCATCAAGGGCGCCGTGAAGTTGATCAACACCGGCACCTCCGCTGAGCGGGCAATCTGGGAGTCCGCGGCATCCGTGGCCGAAATGCTGCACAACCTCGGCGGCTACATGGCCGAGCGGGCCACGGACGTCCTCGACGTGCGCTCCCGGATCGTCGCGGAACTGCGTGGGGTGCCCGCACCGGGCATCCCCGCCTCCGACGAACCATTCATCCTCGTCGCCGACGACCTGGCGCCGGCCGACACGGCCACGCTGAACCCGGCCGTCGTGCTGGCCTTGGTCACCTCCGGCGGCGGACCGCAGTCGCACACCGCGATCATCGCCCGCGCCCTCGGCCTGCCGGCCGTCGTCGCCGCGGTCGGTGTGGAAGCCATCGCTGACGGCACCCAGGTCTACGTCGACGGCGCCGCCGGCAGCATCAGCGTCGACCCCGACGCCGACCAGCTCGAGGCCGCCACGGCTTGGGCCGCCAACGCCGCCACCCTCGCGGTGTTCTCCGGCGAGGGCGTCATGGCCGACGGTCACCTCGTGCCGCTGCTTGCCAACGTTGGCGGGGCAGCGGATGCCGTCAAGGCCGCCGCCGCCGGCGCCCAGGGCGTTGGCCTGCTGCGCACCGAGTTCTGCTTCCTCGACCGCGACGAAGAACCCACCCTCGACGAGCAGGTCACCGCGTACCGCGGCGTCTTCGACGCGTTCCCCGGCAAGAAGGTCGTCGTACGCACGCTCGACGCCGGCGCCGACAAGCCGCTCCCCTTCCTCACCGACGCATCCGAGCCGAACCCGGCTCTCGGCGTGCGCGGCTACCGCACCGACTTCACCTCGCCCGGCGTGCTCAAGCGCCAGCTGGCCGCCGTGGCGACCGCCGCAGAGGGCACCGAAGCGGATGTCTGGGTCATGGCCCCGATGATCTCCACCGCCGAAGAGGCCGCAGACTTCGCCCGCATGTGCGGCGAGGCCGGGCTGAAGAACCCGGGTGTCATGGTCGAGGTTCCCTCCGCCGCGTTGACGGCCGAGACCATCCTCGGCGAGGTGAACTTCGCGAGCCTCGGCACCAACGACCTCACCCAGTACGCCATGGCCGCCGACCGCCAGCTCGGCCCGCTCGCCGCGCTGAACACGCCGTGGCAGCCCGCCGTGCTGCGCCTGATCCAGCTCACCGTGGCCGGCTCCGTCGCCGAGGGCAACAACAAGCCCGTCGGTGTCTGCGGCGAGGCCGCGGCCGACCCGGCTCTGGCCGTGGTGCTCGTCGGCCTGGGCGTGAACACCCTGTCGATGACCGCTCGCGCCCTCGCCGCTGTCGCTGCAGTGCTGGCGAAGGTCACCGTCGAAGAGGCCCAGCGCCTCGCCGGCATCGCCCTGGCTGCCCCGAGCGCCCTCGAGGCGCGTGCCCGGGTTCGCGCCGAGCTGCCCATTCTCGACGAACTGGGGCTCTAAGCCCCACGCGTCAACCGCGCGATGTGCTGCCGCCTCATGGCGTGTGCACATCGCGCGGGCAATACAGTTGTAATCCGTACAGTTTCAGGAGGAACCATGTCAGAACGTACCGCCACCATCGCCAGCCGCGTCGGCCTGCACGCCCGTCCCGCAGCGATCTTCGCTGAGGCCGTCGGCGCACTGCCGATCGAGGTCACCATCGCGCTCGAGGGCGACCCGGCCGACGACGCCATGGACGCGTCGAGCATCCTGTCGCTCATGAGCCTGGGTGCCGCAAACGGCCAGGTCGTCGTGCTGCGCGCAGAGGGCGACGGAGCGGATGAGGCCCTCGAAGGCCTCGTCAAGATCCTCGAGACTGACCTCGACGCCGAGTAGAACCCGCGTCACCGAAAACAGCTCGCTCGCCTCCGGCGGGCGGGCTGTTTTCACATGTGCTGCCAGGTGCGCCGTGATTTAGGCAGATACCCAGTTACGCGCCGCCGGCCCCGGCTATCGTTTCCCCTATCCTCAACGACGAGCGAATAGGACCTGCCTCATGACCGATCTGCAGAATGACCCCGCGCCGGCCTCTGGACCAGACGCACACAGCATCCAGGACTGGACCGACCTGGGCAAGGAAATGTGGTCGTACCTGACCGGTAAGAGTGCCGTCATCGACTACAGCTTCATCGACATGACGGTCGAGGTTCCCCGCGATATCGGGCCAGACGCGCCACGGGCAATCTGGAAGCTCAATGGCACCCTGAGGGTGACCACGAGCGAGAATCCGGCCGACTAGACCCATGGGCAGCACCCGGCTCGATATCGATCTGGTCTTCTCGATCGACCCGGCCGACGGTGAACCGGCCGAGGACCAGGCCCACGGCACCATCCGTGCGAACGGCCTGGAGATCGAGGTGTTCCTCAGCGATCCCGAACGATTCGTGCGTGCTCGGATGTCGTCGCTGCCGGCCCTCCGCACCCTCGCCGCCGATCTGGCCGAACGCGGACTCGTGGTCTCGGTGAGCGGGCCCGACGGGGTGATCGCGCGGATGGGCGCCGTGCAGGCGCCGCTTGCCCAGCGTCTGGTCACGAAGTCTCCGCACCTCGTAGTGGGCAGCACCGCCGCGGTAAGCCCGTTGCTGCGGCGCTGGCGGCAGCCCGCCGCACCGGAGCGGACACTGCCGCTGCCTCCCCCGACCCCGTTCCCGCTGGTGCCCACCCTGGCCCGGCGCATCCGGCGGCGTGTCACAACCACGCACTACGCCCCCGGAGCCGGCCGGCCGCGCCTGATCTTCGTGGTGGGGTCGGAGTACTGGAATGGCCAGCCGCCGCGGGAATTCGACCTTTTGCCCGGCGTGACCCGGATCGGCAGCGCTGAAGACGCAGACCTGCGTCTGGGGGGGCTGGACGCGTTGCACGCCGAGATCCGGCACGACGAGAACGACGAGTATCTCCTCGTGGCACTCGGCCCAGTGGGCGGCGGTGCCCGGACGGATGACCCGTCGTCGGGCCAGATTCTGCGCACCGGCGCCCGCCTCGAGATGGGTAGCTGGCGCATGGGGTTCTTCCGGGAGGAATACGCCGACCACGGCCGGCCGTTCGGTGGCCGACTCGGCGGGGAGCTCTCGGTACAGAAACCGCAGCCGCCCCGGGACCGGACTACCCGGCGACCTCCGCCGTGACCGGCAGTTCTTCGCGTTCGAGGGGCCTGCCCGTCAGCCGCAGGCTGGCGAGAAGCCCCACAACCAGGAACCCGGCGGCCGCGTACGCCGAGTAGCGGGTGCCTTCGCTGAATGCCTCGCGGGCCGCGTCGGCCACTGCCGGGCTCTGGGCATCCAGCGACGGGATGGCTGCTCCCGCGCTGTCGACGACGACATCGACGATCTGCGCGCTCGTCGCCGCCGGCACCTCGAGTTCGGCGAGCCTGGCGTCCAGGGACAGCCCGACCGAGGTGAACAGCACGGTGCCGAGCACGGCGATGCCCAGCGCCGAGCCGATCTGCCTGGCCGTGCTCGAGGTTCCGGAGCCTTGGCCGCTCTGGTCGACCGGCACGTCGCCGAGCACGACGCCGGTGAGTTGGGCCGTGGCCAGGCCGACGCCCATGCCGTAGACGAACAGGAACGGCACGATCGACAGCCACGTCGCATCCACCGTGATGACGGTGCCGAGGCCCGCCACCCCGAGGATCTCGGCGACGATGCCCACCCGCACGATGGTGAGCGGCGAGACCCGGTTGCCCAAGGCCCCAGCGACGCCGCTGGCCACGAACGATCCGATGGCCAGGGCCAGCAGTACGAACCCGGTCTGCAGGGCGTCGTAGCCGAGCACGTTCTGCAGCCAGAGCGGCAGTGAGAGGATGATGCCGAATTCGCCGAGCGACACGATCAGCGCGGCGATGTTGCCGTTGCGGAACGACGGGATGCGGAAGAGCGAGAACGCCAGCAGGGTGGATTTGCCCTGCCGTTGCCGTCGGAGGCCCCACCGGATGAAGGCGGTGCCTGACACCAGGGTGACGAGGAAGGCAACCGGGATGATCGACAGGTTGAACGGCCAGGTCCAATCGCCCAGGGTCGGTGCCGTCTCGGTGAGCCACCAGCCGTACGTGCGGCCCTCGATGAGGCCGAACACCAGGGTGGCGCTGGTGATCACCGAGAGAACCGCGCCGACACCGTCGATCCGGCGTGGTTCGCCGGCGTCGCGCGATTCGGATACGAAGACCAGGATCCCGGCAACGATGAGGATGCCCAGCGGCACGTTGATGCCGAACGCCCAGCGCCAGGAGAAGTAGGTGGTGAGCCAACCGCCCAGCAGCGGGCCGACGGCGACCATACCGCCGATCGTGGAGCCCCAGATGGCGAAGGCGATGCCGCGGTCCCGACCGCGGAAGGTGGCGTTGATCAGCGACAGGGTGGTGGGCAGCACCATGGCGCCGCCGATGCCCTGCACCAGCCTGGCGGCGATGAGCAGGTCGCCGGTCTGGGCCATCGCGGCCAGCACCGACGCCAGGGCGAAGATCACTACTCCGGTGAGAAGGATGCGCCGGCGCCCGTAGCGGTCGGCGAGGGTGCCGAAGACCAGCAGGAGGGCGGCGAATACGAGGGTGTAGCTCTCCTGCACCCACTGCACCTGGGTGGAGGTGATGTCGAGGTCGTCGATGATCGAGGGGATCGCGACGTTGACGATGGTGGAATCGACGATGATCAGCGCGACGGCGATGCTGATGAAGACCAGGCCCAACCAGCGGCGGCGTGCCCCGGTCATGCGGTGGCCGATGCGGTGGTGTTCAGCCGGCGCGGCGCGCGGATGCGGAGGAACAGCGTGACGACGAGCACCACGACGACCGCCACGATCGCGGTGATCGCGGTGGGAGTGGAGAGCAGGTCGCCGGTGAGCCTCGCGAACGCCACCCAGCCAAGGCCCCAACAGAGGGCGAGGGTGGGGGTGAGCCTGCCGCGGCCGACCACGGCCAGGAGCACGCCGACGAGCCCGGCCACCGCGATGATCAGGACACCCCAGGCATCGGCGGCCAGGCCGAACCCGTCGAAGCCGGCGGCGACGAGGGCTGCCGTGATGTTGGCGGCGGTGGCCACGCAGACCCAACCGAGGTAGAGGCCCATGGTGCCGTCGACCAGAACGGTCTCCAGCAGGGACCGCGGGCGGGTGTCAAGGATGATGAGGAACGCCCAGACCAGCACGGCCAGAAGCAGGACTATCACCGGAACGCTCAGCCAGAGCAGGTCGAACTGCACGCTGAGGATCCAGGCCGCGTTCAGCAGCAGCGAGGCGGCCACTGGGTAGCCGAGGCGGCGCTGGCGGGGGTCGGTCTTCTGCCTCGGCAGGAACTGCCAGATGGCGTAGAGCACCAGCCCGGCGTAGATCGGCGTCCAGATGGCGAAGGCCGGTCCGCCCGGGGCGATCGGAGTGGCATCGGCGGCCAGCGCTCCCCCGGAGGCGTTCTGGATGGGCGTGCCGCCCGCGGCGCCCGAGCCGATGAACGATCCGACGAGGGCGAGGATCGCACTGATCAGGACGGTGCTCTGGCGGAGCAGATCGCGAGATGTGGACATGGGGTTCTCCTCCGTCGCGGCGAATTGGTCAGCTAGCTGACTAACCCACGGTAGCAGTACATTGAGGGGGTGACCACTCCCGATGCCATGGCCCAGTGGCCGAACGGTCGACTGCTTTCCACGGCTGCCCGGCTGGTGGAGCATGCCTGGGTCGAAGCCCTCGCTTCCCTCGGCCTCACCCATGCCGGCCTGATTGTGTTGCACCTGCTCGGCGACGGAGCCCGCAGTCAGACCGAACTGGCCCGGCAGGCACGGGTGCAGACTCAGACCATGTCGCGCACCCTGGACAGGCTGGAGCGGGAGGGTCTGGTGGCACGCATCCGGGACGAGCGCGACGCCCGGCGCCACCTGGTGACCCGCACCGACGCGGGCACCGCCGCGTGGCAGCAGGCCCGCACCCTCGAGGCCGACGTGTTTCCCCCGCTCGAGAACGCCGACGAGCTGCGCGCAGCCCTGCTGCAGATCATCACAGCGTCCTCGGCGGAGCGCTGGTAATCCGGCTCGCTCTGTCCCTGCTGGCTCAGAGCCCGCCGACGAGTCGCTTGAGCTGCTGCACCGATCGGGCGGTGTCGTCGAGGACAACGGGGACCGTGGCGTCGCTGCGCTCGGCCCGGGCGACGAGCATGCCGTAGACCAGGGTATTCTCACCGCTTTCGTGGGCCGCCTCCGCGGCCTGGCCGAGCTCCTCGATGTAGAGCAGCCTGTCGTGCCGGTCGCCGAGCCGCTTCACCAGCGGTTTGGCCGCCCGGGCGACGTGCGCGTAGCGCCGACGGAGCTTCGCGAATCGGGCGGCAGTGTGGGCGCGCTTCGCGGCCGTTTTCTTCGCTGCCGTCCTGGCCGACTTCTTGGCGGCCGACTTCTTTGTGGGTGGCTTCGTCGCCGTCGCCTCGGCCACGGGGTCGGCTGACGCCACGGCGGCAGCGGCGTAGCGCAGCCGTCGGGCGGCCTTGCGCACCTCGTGCAACGCCGGCTCCGGCTCATCCGCGTCGGACACCGTGGCGGTGAGCTGCTCCAGCGCGGCGACGGCCCTGCCGAGGTCCCGCTTGATCTCGGCGGCGGCGGGACGGTCCGCCTTCGGGGTGATCGGCGGCCAGGCCGTGAAGCTCTCGAGGGCATCAAGAAGCCGGTAGTAACGCGTACTCAGGAGATACTCGCGCACCGCTGCGAGGCCCTCCGCGTAGTCCCGGCGGGCTCCACCGACGAGCCGGGTTCGCGCATCCTCGGTGGGGTATTCGGCGACGCCGGCGAGTTCTTCGACCAACCGGGCGGCGCGCACTTCGGCGTCGCGGGCTCGGCCCAGCTCGACTCCGAGGTGCTTGAGCTCGAAGCGCAGCTCCTTCACCGGGGCCTTTTCAAACAATCTCGCGTAGACCGCGAGGACGCTGCGCAGGCGGCGCACCGTGGTGCGCATGTGATGGATCGCGTCCGGGGCAGCCGCTCGCGCCCGGGGATCGGCGTCGACGAGGGTCGCGGTCAGGTCGCGGAGCGCTCCGACAACGACGGCACCAGCGGAGTCCGGCTGCTGCAGGGCGGGGGCGGGGAGCAGTCCCGGCAGCACCTCGGCGCCGTCGAGCTCGGTCAGGGACTCCACGCCCACGGCACGAGCGATCTTGGCCGCACTCGTGGACGGGGTGGCTCCGGCGGTGAGCAACACCTGTTCGACGGAATCGAGCAGTCTGGTGCGCTTCTTGCGGGTGTCGGGGGCGCCATCCAGAAGCTCGAGCTCCCATTCGCGCCACTTGCGGTACGTTCCACCGCGCACATCGGAGGCGGAGACGAGGTCGTCGGCGATCTCGGCGAGGGCGTGGCCATCGGTGTCGGTGAGTCGCACCGTGGTGCGCACAGTGCTGACCCGGGCCAGCGGGGTGAGCGGCCGGTCGCGCACAATCGCGCGCACCGGCTCAAGCACCTCGGCGGGGATGTGTTCAGAACCGTCAGCGTCGCCGATGTCCAGTGGCCAGTGCACCTCCGTGCGCCCCTCGACAGCCGGCATCTTGAGGTGCCAGCCGGCATCGCCGCCACCCTCACGGCGGCGCAGAACGATGCGGTGGCGGGCCAGGTCATGATCGGCAGTGTCGTAGTACACGGCCGTGAGCACACAAGGCACCTCGGCCGGGTCGGCGGTGATGCCGTCGAGCCCCTGCAGCGACGGAACGGGCCGCAGCCCCTCGACGTCGTACTTACGCTCGATCTCGGTCTGCTCTCGCCCTGTCATGTGTCCTGTCTACTCCCTCGGCTGGGTCTGGAGAACAAAGACCACGCCGTGATCGTGCAGTTCGATGCTCAGGCGGTCGAGGCTGGACACAACGAGGTCGGCGTCCAGCTCGTCGGCCGAATGAGTGCCGACAACGCCGATCGTTGCGCAGCCGGCTGCGCGACCCGCGGCGAGTCCGGCGGGAGCGTCTTCGACGACCACGCACTGGCGGGCGTCGAGGCCGAGCCTGTCGGCGGCCTCGAGGAACGGGTCGGGCGCCGGCTTTCCCTTGACGGTGTCTTCGACGGTCACCACCGTGGCCGGGGCCGTGAATCCGGCGGATGCGAGACGGGTGTGGCACAGCTCCCGAGGACAGGACGTCACGATCGCTCGGCGTTCTTCGGGGATGACGGCCATCAGCTCAGCAGCTCCGGGCAGGATGGTGATGTCGTCGGTGTCGCTGAGTTCGAGCTCATTGACCCGGGCGAACGACGTCTGGACCTGGTGAGCCGGGACCAGATCGGCGATCATTTCGCGGCCCGGACGGCCATGCTGCACGCCGGCGAAGAGCGCACCAAGACCCATTTCGTCGGCCCACTGCTGCCAGGACCGGTTCACGGCCTTGGTCGAGTCGACCAGGGTGCCGTCCATGTCGAAAAGTACGCCCTGAAAGACCCGCCCGAGCACGGCGTGCGCCTCACTCTCGGCACCAGGCTCCGGAACCGCCTGCAAAATGCTCTGGAGATCGGCCTCGATATCAGCGCCGGCCATCCTTTCGCCGATGGTGCCGGCCGAGTTTTCGGAGGTCGTCATGGTGATTCCATTTTCCGAAGCACCTTCGTGGTCACAGTCATGCTTCTCCTTCGACCCTAACGAAGGCCGGTTGGCGGGCGGTAATTGCACGCGTGCCGACAGGCTCACGCGACCGGCGGACCCCCGGGCGGTGGCTACTCGTCCTGTCGTCGGGTCTTCGGGTCGTGGGCGCGGTGTTGGGGTGGTTTTCGCCAGGTTCCGGTGGGGTCGATCCAGTGGGGGGCTTTGACTTCGGGCATGCCCAGGACCATGCGGATGTGCCACCCGGAGGTGTCGATGTTGTGGTGGTGATACCAACACAGCAAAACCCCGTTGCTGACGTTGGTGGCGCCGCCGTTTTGCCACGGCTGCACGTGGTGGACTTCGGTCCATTGCGGTGGGCAGGTGCAGCCCGGGATGATGCAGCCGCCGTCTCGGGCGGTGATCGCCCTGCGTTGCAGCGGGGTGAAGCAGCGGACT
>NZ_SOFX01000001.1:0-16239 GCF_004402745.1 Cryobacterium sp. TMN-39-2 | reverse complement strand
GGTCACATTCCGAACCCGGAAGCTAAGACTCTTTGCGCCGATGGTACTGCAGGGGGGACCCTGTGGGAGAGTAGGACACCGCCGGACTTAACTTAGAAAAAACAGGAAAGCCACCCCACCGGGGTGGCTTTTCTGCGTTTAACCCCACCCTCCCCGGTCGAGCCCCCTCACGAGCCCCAGAGCCGGCCTCACCGGGTCTTGACAGGCTCGACCGACGGACGGTCACGCCCCTGGGGGCGGCTCACCGGGTCTCGACAGGCCTCGACCGACGAGGACGGTCACGACCCGCAGGGCGGCTCACCAGGGCTCGACAGCCACAGCTCGCGGGCGAAGGGGAGGGAGGGGTTAGCGCTCGGGGAAGTCGTGCGGGCGGCCGGTGAGGACCGGAGAGAGCTTCTCAAGCCGGCCGCGCTCAAGCAGGTGGCCGTTGTACTCGCGGTTACGCCGTACTTCTGCCACGCCGATGAGAAGGTATTCCGGCGGTACCGCCGGGAGGGGCGACACGAACGGCGCCACCTCCGCGGCGAGGCCCTCCGCCAGCCGCACCCGGGTGTCGGGGGAGAGCTGGTGGGCCTGCCGCAGGAACTGCGCCACCCGGCGAGACAGTCGATCGGGCAGGCGGGCGACGTCCACCGTCGCGGCCCAGGACGCCAGGACCGGCGGCAGCACAAAGGTGGGTTCACTGAACCGCGGCACCCGCTCGTGTTGGCTGTAGGTGCCGGCCAGGAGGTCACCGAGTCGTTTGGAACGGGAGTTGAGCAAGGCGCAGGTGACCGCGAGTCCGCCGAAGGTGAGGAAGATCTCGATCACGCCCATCAGCGCCCGAATGAAGGAATGCCGCAGCCCGGTGGCGCCGCCGTCATCCCGCACGATGCGCGCGCCGACCGCCCAGCGGCCCAACGACCGTCCGTGCGAGAGGGTCTCGACCAGCATCGGCACGATCAGCAGCGAGAAGACCAGGCCCGAGATGGCCAGCGCCTGGGCCAAAGCCTCGTCGATTCCGTCGCCGAACAAACCCGAAACCACTAGCGCCATGAGCAGGAAGAAGCCGACGTAGGCCACCCAATCGATCATCGTTCCCGCACCTCGCAGGATCACGCTCGCCGGGCGAACATCGAGGGCAACGGCCTCACCGGTCACCAGCTCGTGCTCGATCAGGGAATCTTCACCGTGATCGGCTGCTTTCCAGGGCTCCGCCATGTCTACTATTGAATCAGATGGATCTTGACGCGTATTCAGCGGCGCACCGCGCCGAATGGGACCGCCTGGCCGCACTCGGCCGCCGGCGGCAACTCAGCGGTGCCCAGTCGGACGAACTGATCCAGGCCTACCAGGCCGGCGCCACCCAGCTCTCGGTCATCAAGACCGCCGCCGGTTCGACGATGCAGGGCGACAGGCTCTCGGTGCTCCTGTCCAGGGCCCGGCTGCGCTTCACGGGCGCGGGCACCAACGTGCTCTCGCAGTTGCCGCGGTTCTTCCTCACCCAGCTGCCGGCCGCGCTGCACAGGTTGCGCTGGCTCACCCTGGCGGTGGCCGTGGTGACGTTTGTCGTCGCGGGCCTCTACGCGGTCTGGGCCACCAACAACCCCGACGTGCTGGCCAACTTCGGGTCTCCCGCCGAGCTGGAGCAACTCGCCAACCAGAGCTTCGTCTCCTACTACTCCGAGAACCCCGCGGCGTCCTTCGCCGGACGGGTGTGGACCAACAATGCCTGGATCGCGGCGCAGTGTGTCGCGTTCGGCATCCTGGGCGTCTACGTGCCGTACATCGTCCTGCAGAATGCCCAGAACCTCGGCGTCACCGCTGCGGTGATGTTCGCCTACGACGAGGGCGACACGTTCTTCCTCTACATCGCCCCGCACGGCTTGCTGGAACTGACCGCGATCTTCGTGGCGGCAGCAGCGGGCCTTCGCATCTTCTGGGCCTGGATCGCGCCGGGTGCCCGCACCCGCGGTCAGGCCCTGGCCGAGGATGCCCGCGCGCTGTTCACGGTGGCGATCGGACTGGTTTTTGTGCTGCTGGTGTCCGGCATCATCGAGGGCTTTGTGACCCCGGCGCCATGGCCCTGGCCGGTGAAGATCGGCATCGGCGCTGCGGCCCTGCTGGCCTTTCTCGCCTACATGCTGGTGCTCGGCGGGCGCGCCGTGCGCGCGGGCGAGACCGGTGACCTGGCCGAGTTCGAGGCCGGCAGCGCCCGGGTCTTCGCCGGCTGAGCGTCGCCGACTAGAGCCGGCCCGCCGCCTTGAGGGCGATGTAGCGGTCGGCCAGGGCCGGCGGCAGCTCGTCGGGGGCACCGGTGACCACGTCTGCGCCGAGCTGCCGCACAGCCGCGGCCACCCGAGTGGCGTCCAGCAAGGTGCGTTCCGCCGACGCGGCCCTGTACACGTCTTCGCGGGTCCCTCGGCTGCGGGTCAGACTGGCGACCGTCGGGTCCGTCACCGATGCCACCAGCACGGTGTGCCGCGAGGTGAGTTGACCGAGCACCGATAGCAGCCCCGTCGACGCGCCGGGGGCATCCATCGGGGTGAGCAACACCACCAGCGCATGCTGGCCGGTGATGCCACGGATCTGGCCGGGAAGGGCCGTCCAGTCCATCTCGATGAGCTCGGGTTCGATCAGCGCCATGCCGTCGACCATGCGGCTGAGCAGTTCGGCTCCCGACGCGCCCTGCACCCGGGCCCGCACCCGGCGGTCCCAGGCCAGGAAGTCCACCCTGTCTCCGGCCCTGGACGCCAGTGCGGCCAGAAGCAGCGCCGCCTCGAAGGCGGTGTCCAGCCGTGGTTCGTCGGCGACCCGGGCGGCGGAGGTGCGGCCGGTGTCGATGACGATCACAATGCGTCGGTCACGTTCGGGCCGCCAGGTGCGCACCACGACGTCGTTGCGGCGGGCGGTGGCACGCCAGTCGATAGACCTCACGTCGTCGCCGCGCACGTATTCGCGCAGGGAGTCGAATTCGGTACCCTGGCCGCGCACGAGCACGCTGGTGCGTCCGTCGAGCTCCTTGAGCCGGCTGATCCGGCTCGGCAGGTGTTTGCGCGAGTGAAAGGGCGGCAGCACCCTGATCTGGGCGGGCGCGATGAGGGTGGCCTGCCTGGCCCAGAGGCCCAGCGGGCCCATCGAGCGCACCGTCACGTGGGACGCGGTGCGTTCTCCGCGCCGGGTGGGCACGAGAGTCAGCTCGACCAGGCGTCGTTCCCCGGGCGGCAGCGTCACCGCCGTGCGGTTGTTGCCCGCGCCGGCCGACGGCTGCCACCCGTCGCGGACGATGCCGCGAAGCCGGCGGGGACCATCGTTGCGCAGATAGAGCTCGCTGGTCACCTCCTCACCCAGGCGCACCCTGGACGGCAACACCCGGGCCAGGGTCAGCCGCCGCGGCGACGCGGCGAGGGCCAGGTCGATGCTCCCGAGTGTCAGGGCGAGCAGCAGCCAGCCGGCCAGGACCGCCAGTGCCCGCGTGGACGTGTCGCCGAGCAGCACGATGGGCACGACGCCGAGGGCGACGAGGAGGACGAAGCGGCCGGTCAGTGTCATCGGATGCGTGTCATCGATTAGATCGGAACCTGGACCTGCTGCAGCACGCCATGCAGGATCGTGTCGACGGTGATGCCTTCGAGTTCCGCCTCCGGGCGCAGCTGGATTCGGTGTCGCCACACCGGCAGCACCATGGCCTGCACATGATCGGGGGTGATCGACGCGTAACCGCTCAGCCACGCCCAGGCCTTGGCCGCGGCGAGGAGGGCGGTGGTGCCACGGGGGCTCACGCCCAGCTTGGCCGACGGGCTGTTCCGGGTGGCCCTGGCCAGGTCGACGATGTACGCCAGCACGTCGGGGCTCGCACCGACGGCGGCGACGGATGCCTGGGCCGCGGCGAGTTCGGCGGCACCGAGCACCGGGGTGACGCCCGCGGCGGTGAGGTCGCGTGGGCTGAACCCGGTGGCGTGCCGGCGCAACACCTCCAGCTCGACGTCACGCTCGGGGATGTCGAGCACGAGCTTGAGCAGGAACCTGTCCAGCTGGGCCTCGGGGAGCGTGTACGTGCCTTCGTATTCGATCGGGTTCATGGTCGCGGCCACGATGAACGGTTCCGGCAGCGGAAGCGAGAGCCCGTCCACGCTGACCTGGCGCTCCTCCATCGCCTCCAGCAGGGCGGACTGGGTCTTCGGTGGTGTGCGGTTGATCTCGTCGGCGAGCAGGATGTTCGTGAAGACGGGCCCGTTGCGGAACTCGAACTCGCCGGCCTTCGCGTCGTAGATGAGCGAACCGGTCACGTCGCCCGGCATCAGGTCGGGGGTGAACTGCACCCGCTTGGTGTCCAGGCTGAGCGCGTGGCTCAGGGACCGCACCAGCAGGGTCTTGGCCACACCGGGTACGCCTTCCAGCAGCACGTGACCGCGGGAGAGCAGGGCGATGATCAGTCCGGTGACGGCGCCGTCCTGCCCGACGACGGCCTTGCCGACCTCGGTGCGCACCTGCGCGAGGGCGCGGCGCAGGCTGTCGGTCGAGGCGTCGGCTGGGCTGGTCTCGGCGGATGTCGGGGCGTGGCTGGTCATGGTTCCATTCTTCCGGTTGACGGGCGAGCGGTGGGGGAGGGCCCGGCGCCGGGCGGGCGGGCGGCGAGGGCGGTGGCGCGTTCCAGTTCGTCGATGGCGTCCGACAGCGCCATCATGGCGGCGTCGCTGCCCGGCACCTCACCGACGAGCACGGCGTGCACGCGCTCCGGCGGCAGGGCGGTGAGCGCCGCGACAGTGCGGATCACCTGGTCGAGGGGCGCGGTCCGGGGCAATCCCGCGGCCTGGGCCATCCGGGCCACCGCACCGATCCGGATCGCGTCGACCGCCCGCAGCCGGGCGCTGCCGCGGGCGTACAGCCGCGCGCGCCCTTCCATGGTCTCGCTGGCCCGCACGACGACGGGCAGGTTCTCGGCGACCAGGGGGCCGAACCGGCGGCCGCGCCACACCATGGCGGTGACGGCGACGCCCACCAGCAGGAGCAGCACCGGCGTCACCCAGCCGGGCGTGAGCGCGCCGAGCGAGGGCGGGCCGGTGACGGGCACGTCGGCCAGGGTCGGCAGATACCAGACCAGGGTGTCGGTGGCGCCGAGAAGGTTGAGGGCCAGCGCGGCATTGCCGTAGGTGGCGATCTCGTCGTTGGCGAACACCGCGGTGTCGGCAACCAGGGTGACGGTGCGGTCATCCGTGACCCGTTCGATCACCGAGAAGGTGTCGTTCTCGCCGGGGAAGCAGCCCGTATAGCCGGCGGTGCCCGCGGTCAGGCCGAGTGTCTTGCCGCCGGGTGAGATCGTTTCGGCGCGCTCGGCGGCCGGAACCGGGCACTCGGCGTCGAGGGAGTCCGCGCCAGACACGCCGCCGAACCCGACCTCGGGGGCCAAGGCCTGCAGGGCACGGAAGTCGGGGTCAACGACAACGGTGCGGCCGGCCAGATCACCGAGCCGATCGAGCTGGTCGGTGCTGAGGTAGCCGGACTCGTCGGACAGGAACAGGGTGGCATTCCCGGCCGCGGCCGTCGCATCGCCGGCCTCGTCGAGGGTGTTCACGGGCACGACGGTCACCCCCTGCTGGCGGAGCACCTCGACGACGGCCATGCCGCCGGTCGGAGCGGGGTTGTCGGCCCCCAGCCGCGGGCCGGCGGCGCCCCCGGCCCCGGTGAGGATGAAGGCGATGACGGCCACGAGCAGGGCGCCGACCCCCGCGAAGACCCAGAACACGGACCTCTGCAGCGCGAGGCGAATCGTGGGCGTGCTCGACACCGGACTCGCGGTGGTGACGGCGCTCACGGAGCCACCGGCGCCGTCGAGCGGGGACGGGCGGCCCGCAGATCGGCGTCGAGGTCGACCAGAGCGGAGTAACCCTGCTCGGTACCGGTGCCGCCGAGGTAACGCACGCTCTCGAATACGCTCGCGCCGCTGATCAGCCGGGCCCGTTCGTCGGGGAAGGCGTCGCCGGCCAGTTCGGCGACGCGGTGCGCCGTCGTTCCCGGTGTCGGCCGCAGGATGGTGCGTTCCGCCAGCCCCTGGGCGATGGCCCGGAAGGCCTCCTCGCTGGCGAGGGTCCAGTCGCCGGCCGATGCGGCGGCGGCGGCCGATTTACGCAGTTGATCCGCGGTGCGGCGATCATCGGCGGCGAACAGTCCCGGGGCCGTCCGGCGGCGACGTGCCCGCCGGGGCAGCCCGAAAACGAGCACGGCGGCCACCAGCAGGGCGATCCCGATCAGCGTCGCGACCAGCGGGATCCAGCCCCCGCTGCCGTCGCCGACGAAGGACAGCGAAGAGAACCAGTCGAAGATCGCCTGGGAGAGCCTGTCGAACCAGGTGGGCTGGGCCGCCTGGTAGGGAGCCTTGGCGAGCTCATCGCGCAGCCACTGCTGCGCGTCGGGCGCGCCGGGATCCACCGGGATCCCAATCCACGGCAGAACCGGCCCCCACCCCGCGATCATGCCCAGGGCGACCCCGGGTCGGGGCGGGTCGCAGTGTCGGCGGCAGCGGGCGCGGTGCGGGTGAGGTAGGGATCGCTGGCCTTGGTGCCGGGGGCCGCTTCGACGAACCTCTGCAGCTCCAGGTCAAGGCCCTCCTTGCGCATCCGCAGGTCGATGTAGATCAGGGCGACGGCGGCCGACTGCACGACGGCGGTCACGGCGCCCAGGACCAGGGCGATCAGGAGCGTGAGGACGTACAGCACGATGGCGGGAATGTAGGCGTCGAAGGCGGCGTTCGGGTCGATCAGGCTGAGCACCACGCTGAACAACAGCGACAGCGGGGTGGTCACGATCTGCGCGACGACGTTCACGATCACCGTGATCAGCAGCAGAACACCCAGGGTGCGCCAGAAGAAGCCGCCCGTCAACGACCAGGAACGCCGGATCGCCTGCCGGATGCCCAACCGTTCCAGCACGATCAGGCTCGGGACGACGGCGGTCTTGGTGCTCACCCAGGCTCCCAGGGCGACGAGCCCCAGTCCGCCGAAGACACCGACGATCACGGCCGCTGCGATCCACCCGCCGCCCAGGAGGACGCACACGAAGACCAGTCCACCGATGAGCAGCACGCCGACCAGCAGCGCCGCGCTGAGCAGCAGGGTCCAGCCGACCAGTGGCCACACCCGCCGACCCACCTGGCGCCACAGCGCGCCCAGGCGCAGCTTCTCACCCAGGGTTGCCCGGGACACCTCGAGCACGATCACGCCCTGCAGAAGTGCCGACGCGACGATGGCCAGGGCGACAGGTATCAGGGCGGACAGCACGATGGTGAGGATCGCGCCGGCCTCGACGGCATCCTGTTCATCGACCGGCGCCGAGGCGACCCGGCTGAGGGCGAAAAAACTCACCAGGCCGACGACGACCAGGGTAATCAGGAGCGTGGCGCCCTGCACGATCAGTGCGCTGCCGAAGGTGGCCTTGGGATTGCGCCGCAGAACCTGGAAGGGAGCGCCGAGCAGGGTACCGAAGCCCAGCGGGCGCAGCGGAATCAGACCGGGCTTGGGCGGCGGGGCCCAGGCCGGCGGCGCACTGGGCCGGTAGCCGCCGGACGGTGCCGCCGGAGGGGTGCCGGGCGCGCCTGTCGGGGCGTATTCGCCGTAGCGAGGTACGCCGGGGGAGGTGGTCGGTGGGTGCCAGTCTGGGTCCGTCACGCCTCCATGCTGGCATACCCGGACTGCACTGTGTGGCCTGCGCGATATCTCGGAGCCGTGTCGACTATTCTTGTGCCAGAGATTGCCCGTGTCGTGCGCGTTATTGCCCGGTGACCGGGCGGAAAACGGATCAATGAACTCACGCATTTTGGTTGTCGACGATGACCCCGCACTCGCTGAGATGATCGGCATCGTCCTGCAGGGCGAGGGCTTCGAGCCGCACTTCTGTGCGGACGGGGCGCAGGCCCTTGACGCGTTTCACAGCGTCGTGCCCGACCTGGTGCTCCTCGACCTCATGCTGCCCGGGCTGGACGGCATCGAGGTGTGCAGCCTGATCCGGGCCGAGTCCGGCACCCCCATCATCATGCTGACGGCGAAGTCGGACACCACCGATGTGGTCAAGGGGCTGGAATCCGGCGCGGACGACTACATGGTCAAACCGTTCAACCCCAAGGAGCTCGTCGCCCGGATTCGTACCCGGCTGCGACCGGTCCCGGTGGAGACGCCCGCCAGTCTGCAGATCGGCGACCTCGTCGTCGACGCCGCCGGCCACGAGGTCAAGCGCGGAGAGCAGAGCATCAACCTGACTCCGCTGGAATTCGACCTGCTGCTGGCGTTGGCCTCCAAACCAGCCCAGGTCTTCACCCGTGAGATGCTCCTCGAACAGGTCTGGGGCTATCACTACAAGGCCGACACCCGGCTGGTCAATGTGCACGTTCAGCGTCTGCGCGCCAAGGTCGAAGACGACCCTGACAACCCGCGCATCGTGATGACCGTGCGCGGAGTCGGCTACCGCGCCGGCGCCGCCAGCTAGGGGCCCGGTGGCTGCGCGGTTGGACGTGTTGAGGCTGGACTGGCGATCGTGGGGATCGTGGCGCCGCCTGGCCCAGCAGTTGCGGCGCAGCTGGCGCTCCTCCCTGCAGTTCCGCACCGTCGCCATCACGGTTCTGGCGTCGGGCGCCGCCATTGGACTGGTCGGCGTGTACATGTCGGTCAGTGTCGGCAACGACCTGTTCCAGTCGCGGCTGACCCAGATTCTGGTGGACTCCAACCGGGCCACCAGCGCCGCCCAGGGAATCCTGGACTCCTCGGATGCCGTCGACCGGGTGCAGGTGCAGACGCTGTTGGAGTCAGCCCGCACGTCGATCTCCGCCGCGTCGTCGAGCCGGTTGGTCGCCGTCTTCAGGGTGCCGGGGCAGGAATCGTCGACCGTGGCACCCCAGGACTCCTCGACGTTCGGATCATCCACCGCGGTCATCTCGCCGGAAATCCGGGAGGCCGTGCAGGACGACGCCGACGGGCAGTTCTGGCAATCGGTGACTCTGGCCTCCGACGACGGTTCGTCGGTGCCCGGAATCGTCGTCGGCTCCCAGATCACGGTCCCCGTCGCCGGGCGCTACGAGCTGTACATCGGGTACAGCCTCGCCGACGCCGAATCGACGCTGCTGTTCGTGCAGCGGACCCTGGGCGGCGCCGGCCTGGCCCTGATGGTGTTGATCGGAGCGGTCACCTGGATCGTGGTGCGCTTCGTGGTCGCCCCGATCCAGGTGGCGGCCCAGACCAGCCAGAAACTCGCCTCCGGTGACCTGGGCGTGCGGATCCCCGAAAAGGGCGAGGACGTGATCGCGACGCTGGCCCGTTCGTTCAACGGCATGGCCGACAGCCTGCAGAGCCAGATCAAGGAACTGGCCGACCTGTCCGAGGTGCAGCAACGTTTTGTGTCCGACGTCTCGCACGAGCTCCGCACCCCTCTCACCACGATCCGCCTGGCCGGAGACCTCCTCTACGACCAGCGGGCCAGCTTCCCGCCGGCCACCGAACGCACCGCGGAGCTGCTGCACACCCAGGTGGAACGCTTCGAGCTGCTCCTGGCGGACCTGCTCGAGATCAGCCGCTATGACGCCGGGTCCGTCGAGCTCGAATCCGAACCCACCAATCTTGTGCATCTGGCGGAGGACGTCATCGACGGCATGCGCTCGCTCGGAGATTCCAAGGGGAGCGAGATCAGGCTGGCCGCGCCCGGCGGGCATCTGGCCGCGGAGATGGACCCACGACGGGTGCGCCGCATCGTCAACAACCTCATCGGCAACGCCATCGAGCACGGCGAGGGCAAACCGATCGTCGTGTCGGTGGACAGCAACGAATCGGCGGTGGCGCTGTCGGTACGGGACTACGGAATGGGCATGACCCAGGCCGAGATCACCCACGTGTTCGACAGGTTCTGGCGGGCTGACCCGTCCCGCAAACGCACGATCGGCGGCACCGGGCTCGGCCTGGCCATCTCCCTCGAGGATGCCGCCGCCCACCGCGGCTGGCTGCAGGTCTGGTCCAGTCCCGGCGCCGGGTCCTGCTTCAGACTGACCCTGCCCCGCACAACCGGCGTCGCGCTGACGGTGTCGCCCAACCCGCTGCCGCCGGCGGATGCCGACACCGCCGGATTCGTGTCGCCCCACGCCGAACCGAGAAGAGACCACCATGCGTAGCCCGGCCAGGCTCGTCGCCGTCGTCACCGCGATGGCCCTCCTGCTCGGCGGCTGCTCGAGCATTCCGCGCACCGGGGCAGTGCAGACCGGCCAGGACGTGGTGGCCGGGGAAAACCCGGCCCCGGTCTTCCTGCCGGACCGGCCACGGGACGGGGCCTCGATGGAGGAGATCCTGACCGGATTCATCGGTGCCGCCACCAGCCCGGACAACAACTACGAGATCGCCAGGGAGTTCCTGACGGCGGATTTCAGCGACACCTGGAAGTCCGACACCGGTGTCACCGTTGAAGACGGGTCTGGGCGCATCGTTGTGCCCGTCGACGACAGCACCATGCTCGTGTCCGTGCGACCGGTGGCCGAGGTCAACGCGATCGGTGAGTACCACGGCGACGCCGCGTCGGCGAACGTGCAACTGCGCTACCAGTTCGCGCAGGTGAACGGCGAGTGGCGGATCAGTGCGGCGCCCAACGGCACCGTTCTCGACCAGAACACCTTCGAGGACGTCTTCAGCGCCCAGTCGCTCTATTTCTTCGACCCGGACTTCCAATTCCTGGTGCCCGACGTGCGGTGGTACCCGCGCGGGACATCCCTGCCGACCAAGATCGTCAACGGCGTGCTCAGCGGACCCAGTGAGTGGCTCGCCGGCGCGGTGACGTCGGCGTTCCCCGAGGGCACCGCCCTCACCGCCGACGCCGTCACCGTGGTGGCCAGGGACGCCAAGGTGGATCTGAACAGCGAGGCGTTGAACGCCGACAGGCTGACCCTGCAGCGGATGAAGAGCCAGCTGGAGAACAGCCTGCCCAGCGGGCTCACGGTCACTGTCACGATCAACCGGAACTCTCAGGACATCGCCGCTCTCGGCGCGAACGAACCCGTGGTGAACCCCCGGGTGGATGCGCGGGCCCTCGTGCTGCGCGATGGCGAGTTCGGGTTCCTTGCCGCGACCGGCAAGACGATCAACCTGTTGCCGGGGCTGTCGGAGTCCGTCGCCGCCCTCGCACCCAGCGCGGTCACGCTGTCGCCGTCGCAGACGGCGGCCGCCGCCCTCACCGCCACCGGGGTCTACGGAGTCAGGGTGGGCGAGGATGCCAGGCTGCTCGATCCGCGGCAGAACCTCATCGCCCCGTCCATCGACGGCTCCGGCTATGTCTGGTCGGTGCCGGGAGACCGGCCCAACGAGCTCTTCGTGTACAACACTCAGGGAGCGGCGCAGGCCATTCCGACGCCCTGGCTGGACTCCTCGGCGATCACCGCGCTCAAGGTCTCCCGCGACGGCACCCGGGTGATCGCGCTGCTGAGCGCGGCCGGCGAGCTGCGCCTCGTGGTGGCCGGTGTGCTGCGGGAGAACGGGGCTCCGGTCGGCCTGGGCGACCCCGTGCAGCTGGCCACCGACGCCGGAATCCCGATGGATGCGACCTGGGTCGACCAGGCAACGGTGGCGTACCTGAGCCTGCAGCCAGACGGAGAAAGTCGCGTCGTCTCCCACGAGATCGGCGGCACCAGCGAGCAGCTCGAGTCGTCGACGGGAATCCGCTCGATCACGGGCAGCAACCTGTTGCGCGACCTGCGGGCGCTGTCCGTGGAGGGGTCACTCCTGGTGCAGCGCGGCATCGGCTGGCAGGAACGTATCGACGCGGTCACCCTCGTGGCCACCCAGCAGGGCACCGGCGGCTGAGCCGGCCCTCCTCCCCAGCCGCCGCGGCCGCCGACAGTACACAGGTGAGCGCGTCAGGCCGCAGGGATCACCCCGACGCGCGAGTCTGACCGGATGACCAGCGACCGAGGGGTGATGCAGACGGTGCGCGCGGCAACCCGTGCCGCCGTCCTCGATGCCTGGGCAGTGCTGATGCCCACCCAGTGCAGCGGCTGCGGCACGCCGGACCGGGCGCTGTGCGCCGCCTGCCTGAGCGCGCTGCGTGCCCAGCCGAGGGCGGTCTACCGGGAGGACCTCACGGTCTGGTCCGCGTTGGAGTACACCGGCGTGGTGGGCAGGGTGCTGGTGGCGTACAAGGACGGCGGTCGAACGGATGCCGCTCCGGCGCTCGCCGTGGCGCTTCGCCTGGCCGTGGGGGCGGCATTGGTCGCCGCAGAGCCCACCCAGGTCTCCAGTGGCATCGTGCTGGTCACCGTGCCGTCCTCCCGCCGGGCCTGGCGGGCGCGCGGGTTCCACCCCGTCGACCTGCTCCTCAGCCGGGCCGGCCTCCGCGGGAGCGCGCTCCTGCGGCCGCGTGCCGGCGTCGCGGACCAGGTCGGGTTGGGCCGGCAGCAGCGGATGGACAACCGCAGCGGCACGCTGGTGGCGACCAGGCCGCTTGCCGGCAGCCGGATCCTGCTCGTCGACGACATCGTGACCACAGGCGCCACCCTCCTGGAGGCCCGGCGCGCCCTCCGGCAGGCCGGCGGTGAGGTGGTCGGAGCGGCGACCGTCGCGGAAACACGACGGCACCATCCCGACATTCATCGTTCACGGGAAACTGATTGACAAAAGCTGTGACTTATCCAGCTGGCACGACTACGGTTGTGCCAAAGGCGCGTACCAATCGCCCGGATCAGGGGCGGTTCGCCAGATCTGGAGGTCGTCATGGAAACTAACATCGTTGGACGCAACCTGGGGATCACTGATCGCTTCCGGGAATATGCGACGGAGAAGGCCGAGAAGATCGCCGGCCTCGCCGACAAGGCCCTCGCCCTGGAAATCAAGGTCAGTCGTCACACCGAGAAGAGCGGCGCCGCCGGTAACGACCGCGTCGAACTCACGCTCATCGGCAAGGGGCCCATCGTCCGGGCCGAAGCCGAGGGCAGCGACAAGTACGCGGCCTTCGACATCGCCCTCGGCAGGCTCCTGGAACGGGTGCGTCGAGCCAAGGACCGCCGGAAGGTGCACCGTGGGGGCGCGCACCGGCCCACCTCGCTGCATGAGGCGTCGTCGTCAGGTTTCGCGGTGATCGACATCGTCCCGGCCGACGTCGAGACCCTGGAGCGCGTGCGCACCGGGGCGATCCAGGTCGTCTCCGACGAGGCCGGCGAGACCGAAGAAGCCGAGGAGGTCTACAGCCCGGTGGTCATACGTCGCAAGGTCTTCTCTGCCGCGCCCATGACCGTGGACGACGCCCTGTACTTCATGGAGCTCGTCGGTCACGACTTCTACCTGTTCCAGGATGCCGAATCCAACCGACCCAGCGTCGTCTACCGGCGCAAGGGCTGGGATTACGGTGTCATCGAACTGGACCCGAACTCCGACGCAGCGAGAGAGCTGGCGTCAGTGTCCAGCGGGTCCAGCTCCTGACCAACTAGCATTGCTATAGTTGCCGGCTAGGTCGGCGCTACGTGCGTCCGACCGGACGACAGGCGTGTTCGCACGCCGTGACGACTAGTGGAGTGCATTCGTGGCCGGAATACTGGAAAAAGTTCTTCGTGTTGGCGAGGGGCGCATTCTGCGTCGACTCGAGAGCTACGCAAAGGCCATCAATGCGCTGGAAGACGACTTCAGCACCCTCAGTGATGAGGAGCTGAAGAACGAGACCGTGCAGTTGCGTGAGCGTTACTCGGGCGGTGAGTCGCTGGACGACTTGCTGCCCGAGGCGTTCGCCGCCGTACGAGAGGCCTCCACCCGCACCCTGGGCCTGCGGCACTTCGACGTCCAGCTCATGGGCGGCGCGGCCCTGCACCTGGGCAACATCGCCGAGATGAAGACCGGTGAGGGCAAGACCCTGGTCGCCACCACGGCGGCCTACCTCAACGCCATCACCAGCCGTGGTGTGCACGTCATCACGGTCAACGACTACCTGGCCAGCTACCAGAGCGAACTGATGGGCCGCGTGTTCCGCGCCCTGGGCATGACCACCGGATGCATCGTCTCCGGACAGACCCCCGCGCAGCGTCGCGAGATGTACGCCTGCGACATCACCTACGGCACCAACAACGAGTTCGGCTTCGACTACCTGCGCGACAACATGGCCTGGCAGGCCAGCGACATGGTGCAGCGCGGTCACTACTTCGCGATCGTCGACGAGGTCGACTCGATCCTCATCGACGAGGCCCGCACCCCGCTGATCATCTCCGGACCCGCATCGGGGGAGGCGAACCGCTGGTTCACCGAGTTCGCCAGCCTCGCCAAGCGCCTCGTCGTCGACGAGGACTTCGAAGTCGACGAGAAGAAGCGCACCGTCGGAGTGCTCGAACCCGGCATCGAAAAGGTCGAGGACTACCTCGGCATCGACAACCTCTACGAATCCGCGAACACCCCGCTGATCTCGTTCCTGAACAACGCCATCAAGGCCAACGCCCTGTTCAAGAAGGACAAGGACTACGTTGTGATGAACGGCGAGGTGCTCATCGTCGACGAGCACACCGGCCGCATCCTGATGGGCCGCCGCTACAACGAGGGCATCCACCAGGCGATCGAGGCCAAGGAAGGCGTCGCGGTCAAGGCCGAGAACCAGACCCTGGCCACCGTGACCCTGCAGAACTACTTCCGCCTGTACTCGAAGATCTCCGGCATGACCGGAACCGCCGAGACCGAGGCCGCCGAATTCATGAGCACCTACAAGCTCGGCGTCGTCGCGATCCCCACCAACAAGCCGATGCAGCGCATCGACCAGTCCGACCTGATCTACAAGAACGAAGAGGCCAAGTTCGGCCAGGTCGTCGAGGACATCGTCGAGCGCCATGCCAACGGACAGCCGGTCCTGGTCGGCACCACGAGCGTCGAGAAGAGCGAATACCTCTCCCGCCTGCTGGCGAAGAAGGGCGTGCGCCACGAGGTCCTCAACGCCAAGAACCACGCTCGCGAGGCCGCGATCGTCGCCCAGGCCGGCCGCCTGGGCTCGGTCACCGTCGCCACCAACATGGCCGGCCGTGGCACCGACGTGATGCTCGGCGGCAACGCCGAATTCCTCGCCGTCGCCGCGATGAACGCGAAGGGCCTGAGCCCGGTCGAGACACCGGACGAATACGAAAAAGAGTGGGACGACGTCTTCGCCGCCGTCAAGGCCGAGGTCTCCGAGGAGGCCGACAAGGTCATCGCCGCCGGCGGACTGTACGTGCTCGGCACCGAACGCCACGAGTCCCGCCGCATCGACAACCAGCTGCGCGGCCGCAGCGGTCGCCAGGGCGACCCGGGCGAGAGCCGGTTCTACCTCTCGCTCACCGACGACCTGATGCGCCTCTTCAACGCCGGCGCCGCCGAAAGCCTGATGGGCCGCCAGGGTGTTCCCGACGACATGGCCATCGAGTCCAAGGTGGTCAGCCGTGCGATCCGCAGCGCCCAGTCGCAGGTCGAGGGCCGCAACGCCGAGATCCGCAAGAACGTCCTCAAGTACGACGACGTGCTCAACCGCCAGCGCGAAGCGATCTACAGCGACCGACGGCACATCCTCGAGGGTGACGACCTGCACGAACGCACCCAGCGGTTCCTCGAAGACGTCATCGACGAGGTGCTCGAGGTCCACACCGGCGAAGGCAACGGCGACGACTGGGACTTCGACGCCCTGTGGACCGAGCTGAAGACCCTCTACCCCGTCGGCCTCACCATCGACGAGGTCATCTCCGAAGCGGGCAACAAGGGCAAGATCAACCGTGACTTCATGCGCCGGGAGATCATCTCCGACGCCAAGGTCGCCTACGCCCGCCGTGAGGAATCGCTCGGTTCACCCGCGATGCGCGAACTCGAACGCCGCGTGGTGCTCTCGGTCATCGACCGGCGCTGGCGCGAGCACCTCTACGAGATGGACTACCTCAAGGACGGCATCGGCCTGCGCGCGATGGCGCAGCGCGACCCGCTGGTCGAGTACCAGCGTGAGGGCTTCGCCATGTTCCAGCAGATGATGGGCCAGATCCGCGAAGAGACCGTCGGGTTCCTGTTCAACCTCGAGGTCGAGGTGTCCCAGCCGGCCGGTGCCGTCGACGCGCCGATCGTCGCCGCCAAGGGCCTGACCCCTCCGGCCGAATCCGGCCAGGAGAAGCTGAGCTACACCGCCCCGAGCGACTCCGGCGGAGTCGAGGTGCGCAACCAGCGCGGCCAGATCCAGCAGGCCGCGACGGACCGTGCCCGCCGCGCCGCCGCGCCCGCCGTCGCCGACGCTGAACCGGCCGTGCCGGCCGGCCCGCCGCAG
>NZ_SOFX01000023.1:0-14529 GCF_004402745.1 Cryobacterium sp. TMN-39-2 | reverse complement strand
GGCGACGACGACGGTGCGGGGACCCGGCGGCACCGGATGCGGCGGATCGGCGGGCGCCGCCGCATCCGGCCGGCCCGGCAGGGACGCAGCAGCGGCGACGGCCTCGAGCTCGACGGCGGCGGACAGCGGCTCACGGAACGCCAGGTTCAGCTGCACGGGGCCGGGGTTGTTCGTCTGGGTGCCCAGCGCCGTCGCGTAGGCCAGCCGGGCCAGGGCGATCGCGGTGCCAGACTCCCCCACGGTTCCGTCGGGGGCTGCCACGTCCTCGCAGAGACGCACGGCCTCCGCAAAGATCCCCGGCTGCACGGTGGTCTGGTTCGAACGGATGCCCCGCAGCTCGGCCGGCCTGTCGGCGGTGAGAAGGATCATGGGCACCACGGAATGGTGTGCCTCGAGCACCGCGGGATGCAGGTTGGCCACAGCGGTGCCGGAGGTGCAGACCACCAGAGCGGGGCGACCGCTCTCGATGGCGAGCCCGAGCGCGAGAAAGCCCGCCCCGCGCTCGTCGATGCGCACGTGCAGGCGCAGCAGGCCGAGCCGTTCGAATTCGGTGGCTGCCAGCGCCAGCGCCTGGGACCGTGACCCCGGGCTGAGCACGATGTCGCGCACACCGAGGCTCACGAACTCGGCCAGCAATGCCACGCTGAAGTCGGTGGCGGGGCTGCCGCTCGGCGCGACCGGACGCACGAGTGCGGTGTCAGGCAGGGTGGTCGAGCCGGAAACGTCGGTGGTCTCAGGCATCCCGTCGGCCCGGCTGGTCACCCTCACCGGGTTCGGTCTTCTTGGGGTCGACTCCGGCGGTGCCGGGATGGGGTGTGTCGTCGGCAGGCGGGTCCATCTTGTCGAAGTCGGCCAGTTCCTGCTCGAGATCGCGGATGCGCTGGTCCTGGTCCTTCACGCGGTCCAGGCCGCGCAGGAAGTCGGGGTCGTCGTCGGGGGCCATCGACCGGGTGACCCGGCCGCCGGTGTTCGCGGCGGTGCTGCGGCGGCCGCGACCGATCACCAGCCACAGCACGGCGCCGATCACCGGCAGCAGGATGATCATCAGGATCCAGGCCCACCGGGGCACGCCACGTATACGATTGCGGTCGAACAGCGCGCAATCCACGACCGCATACACGGTGAGAATGACGACGACGACTCCGAGGCCGAACAACAGGCGGAACATGCTGCTAATTGTAGGCCGGTCAGCCGAGAGATCGGTGAGTACTCTCAGCGGCACGGTTTAAGCTGCAAGTATGAAAGCTGTTCCGGCCTGGTTGGTCTTCACCGTGCTCCGCGTCCTGATGTTCGTCGTGCCCTTCGTGGTGCTGTCACTGCTGGGCATCGAGGGCTGGTTGGCGGCGCTGCTCGCCGCGGTGATCGGCCTGTGCCTGTCCTACATTTTCCTTCGCGCCCGGCGCGAAACGGTGGCCCGCGGTCTTTACGAGGTGCGGCACCGCGACAAGGAGCCCGTGCACCCGGATGCCGAGTCGGAGGACGCCGCTGTCGACCGCGCCGCGGCTTCTCAGACCAACGTCGGCCGCACCCCGCCCGCGCCGTAGTCGTCCGCTCGTAGTCGTCTGCTCGTAGTCATCCGCTGAGCGGGCGGCTCGACGCTATCTGTTGCCGCTGCGGGCAGCAGTTGTGCCGTTACAGGGCGAAGGCCAGCCCGAGCGTGATGCCGTAGAGCAGCGCCGCCAAGCTGGTGAGCTTGAGCACCAGGATCAGTTCCTTCGCGGTCTTCGCGGTCGCCACGATCAGGCAGGCCGGCAGCACCAGGAGCAGCACGAAGAAGGTGAGCCAGGCCAGCGGGTAGAACAGCGCGAAGAAGCCCGCTATGGCGAAGGGCACCAGCAGGAACACGCAGAACACCACGCGGGATGCCCTGGCGCCGATCCACACGGCGAGGGTGCGCTTGCCGGCTGCCTTGTCCGGCTTGATGTCGCGCAGGTTGTTCACCATCAGCACCGCGCAGGCGATCAGGCCGATGGCGACGGCGCTCAGCCAGCTCTCCAGGTTGACGGTGCCCACCTGCACGTAGGTGGTGCCGACCGTGGCCACCAGGCCGAAGAAGACGAACACGAACAGTTCGCCCAGGCCCAGGTAGCCGTACGGCTTCTTACCGCCGGTGTAGAACCAGGCCGCCACGATGGCCAGGGCGCCCACGGCGAGCAACCACCAGTACTGGCTCACCACCACGAGCACCAGGCCGGCGACGGCGGCGATGCCGAAGAAGGCCAGCGCCACGGTGAGCACGGCGCGGGGCTTGGCGGCTCCCCCACCGGTGAGGCGAGCCGGGCCGACCCGGTGGTTGTCGGTGCCGCGGATGCCGTCGGAATAGTCGTTCGCGTAGTTCACACCGATCTGCAGGCTCACCGCCACCACCAGCGCGAGCAGTGCCCGCACCCAGTGGAACTCGCCGGCGCCACCGGCCACGACAGCGGCTCCGGTTCCCAGCGCCACCGGCGCGACGGCCAGCGGCAAGGTGCGGAGGCGCGCGCCGGAGATCCAGTCGCCGGCAGTTGCCGGCCCGCTGCGTGCGGGTCCGGTCCTCGCAGAGTTCTTCCGGGCCGGGTTGCCCGACTTCGCCGGGTACTTGGGCCCGGTCGGCGCCGTGTTCCGGGCGCCGTTCTGGCTGGTCTGACGGGACTTCTGTTGTTTCGGCTCGTTCGGCCGCGCTCCATGTGCCACGCCCTCATGTTACCGGCCGCATCCGGGTCTCCGCCGGGTCACCGCCGGGCCGTCGGGCAGTCCCGCGGGCCGGGCCCTCAGCGTGCGATGAACGCTTCCAACGCCTGCCGGTCCGGCTTTCCCGAGGCCAGGAGCGGGAGGGTCTCGACGGTCACGATGCGAGAGGGGCGGGCGGCGCGGCCCAGAGCCGAGGCCGCGGCGGCGCGCACGGCTTCCAACGCCGGCGGCGCAGCGGCTACCAGCACCACCACCGGTGTCTGCCCCCAGACCGGGTCGGCGGCGCGCACCACGACGGCATCGCCCAGCCCAGGAAGGCTGCGCACGAGGGCCTCGACGGCATCGAGCGACACTTTCTCACCGCCGGAGACGATCACGTTGTCGGCCCGGCCGGTGACGCTCACGGTGCCGTCGACGGCGACCGCACCCAGGTCGCCCGTGCGGTACCAGCGCACGCCGTGGTCGTCCCGGAATCTGTCGCCGGTGCGATCCTCATCGCCGAGGTACCCGTCGGCGAGTACCGCTCCGCTGATCTCGAGCTGCCCGTCGACGGCACGCACCAAGGTGTTGCCGATCGGGACGCCGTCGTACACGCAGCCGCCGGCGGTCTCGGACGAACCGTAGGTGCGCAACACGCGGATCTTCTGCCGTTCGGCCCGGTCGATCAGTGCCGGGGCCACGGCCTGGCCGCCCACGAGGATGCCGGTGAAGCGCCGCAGCACGGTCAGGATCGCCGGGTCGGCGTCGGCGGCATCCAGCAGCCGGGCCAGCTGCACGGGAACCAGCGAGGTGAACCGCAACGGTTCGACGAGGCGGCGGGCGTACTCGGCGAAGACGACGGGATCGAAGTGGCCGGGCGGCAGCAGAACGGGTTCGGTGCCGGCCACGATCGACCGCACGAGCACCTGCACGCCGGCGATGTAGTGGGCGGGCAGGGCGAGTAACCATTGGCCGTCGCCGCCGAGGGCCACGCTCGACGCTGCCGCGGAGGCGAGCAACGCGTCGGTGCTGAGCATCACCCGTTTGGGCGCGGCCGTCGAGCCCGATGTTTCGATCACCACGGTCACTCGGCGCGGCACCGGTCCGAGCCCGGCCCGGTCGGCCCCGGTTCCGTTGTCGGCCGTAGGCGACGGCACCGGCACCGGTAGCAGCGCGTCACCCGTGGCGGAGAGCGCCAGGCGCAACTCGGTCAGCAGGTGCAGCGGATCCCCGGCGGGAACGGCGCGGACGGGCCTCACCGCATCCCCTAGAACTGCCAGGGGTACGGCGACCAGTCCGGTTCGCGCTTCTCAAGGAACGAGTCCCGGCCCTCGACGGCCTCGTCGGTGCCGTAGGCCAGGCGGGTGGCCTCACCCGCGAAGACCTGCTGCCCGACCATGCCGTCGTCCACGGCGTTGAAGGCGAACTTGAGCATCCGGATGGCCGTGGGCGACTTGGTCAGAATTGTGCGCGCCCAGTCCAGCGCCTCGTTCTCCAGCTCGGCGTGCGGGACGACGGCGTTGATCGCGCCCATCTCGAGAGCCCGTTGGGCCGAGTACTCGCGGGCGAGGAAGAAGACCTCCCTGGCCGCCTTCTGGCCCACCTGGCGGGCGAAATATGCGCTGCCGTAGCCGCCGTCGAAGGAGCCGACATCGGCATCCGTCTGCTTGAACTTGCCGTGCTCGGCGCTGGCGATGCTGAGGTCGCAGACCACGTGCAGGGAGTGCCCGCCGCCCGCCGCCCAGCCGGGGATCACGGCGATGACGACCTTGGGCATGAAACGGATCAGACGCTGCACCTCGAGGATGTGCAGCCGGCCGCCCCTGGCCTTGTCGATGCCGCTGGCGGTCTCGCCCTCACCGTACTTATAGCCGTCCCTGCCGCGGATGCGCTGGTCGCCGCCGGAGCAGAACGCCCAGCCACCGTCGCGCGCGCTCGGGCCGTTGCCGGTGAGCAGCACCACGCCGATGTGCGGATTGGTGCGGGCGTCCTCGAGGGCGGCGTAGAGTTCGTCGACGGTTTGCGGCCTGAAGGCGTTGCGCACCTCCGGCCGGTTGAAGGCCACGCGGGCGATGCGGCCGGTGAGGTCGTGGTGATAGGTGATGTCGGCAAGAGCGCCGAAGCCATCCACCGAACGCCACTGGGTCGGGTCGAAGATCTCTGAAACCAGTTCGGGCATGGCACCAGACTACGCGGCAGGCTCAGGCTGCCGGGTTGGTCGCCGGGTCCTGACATGGACCGATATACAGCTGGGACCGCTCACACCAGACATGAGGGCTATTCAGGTGTACCTCCTCGGCGGCTTCCCCGTCAACCCCTTGAACGGGCTTGACGCCGAGTTGTGTACTTATGTCACCCGAACGACCTGGAGGTGGTCATGTTTCACAACAGCCCCTCGGCACCCGACACCGCGTTACCCGAATACGCACCCGTCACCAGCGCCGAAACCTACACCGCTCCTGTCCTGAACCCGACACCCATACCCGGCAGCACCGTCGACGACACGGCCCTCGGCCTCGGCGACGTCGAGATCACCGAACTCTCCCCCACGGAGTGGCGCGTCGCAGACCATGGCATCGAGCATGACGACCCGACCGCCCTACTCGGCTTCATCCAGATCGTTGGCAGCGCCTTCGAGGTGACCAACCTCGGTCGTCCGCGGGAACGCGCCTACTTCACTTCCTTTGACCGTGCCACAGCCAGTCTTCTCCCCCGGGGGGTTCTCGCATGACAACCATCGTCCAGCCGCCCACCACCCGTGCGAGCGCTCGCGCCACAACTCAAACCCCGGCAGCGCCGCCGGAGTCGACCCCGTCGTCGTATTCGCCGTCGGCCGCCGCCAGCGCCGCGGCCACCTCCCGCTACAGCCGGGCATCCACGGATGCCTTCGGCGACTACCTGCGCCGCATCGGCAAGGGCCCCCTGCTCTCGGCCGAGGACGAGGTGGATCTGGCCCGCAAGATCGAGGTGGGCCTGTTCGCCGAGGAGAAGATGAACCGGGCGGAAGCCGAAGGCACCCCGGTGACCCCCGAGTTCAAGCGCGAACTCACCTGCCTGGTGTTCGAGGGCCGGCGGGCGAAGAACCACTTCATCGAGGCCAACCTGCGTCTCGTGGTGAGCATCGCCAAGCACTACTCCGGCCGCGGCGTCCCGATCATGGACCTCGTGCAGGACGGCAACATCGGCCTGGTGCGGGCGGTGGAGAAGTACGACTTCATGACCGGATTCAAGTTCTCCACCTACGCCACCTGGTGGATCCGGCAGGCCATCCACCGCGGCATGGCCGACAAGTCTCGCATGATCCGCATCCCGGTGCACACCGCCGAGAAGCTCAACAAGATCAAGCGCATCCGCCGCGACCTCACCAGCACCCTCGACAGGGAACCGACGCTCAAGGAGATCGCCGAGCTGTCGCAGATCGCGGTGCGGGACGTGTCCCGCCTGCTGCAGTACGACAACGAGCCCATCTCGCTGCACGCACCGGTCGGCGACGGCATCGGCGACATCGCCGAGCTGATCATCGATGACGACCTGCCCCAGCCCGATGAGTGCGCCACCATCACACTGCGGGCTGCCGACATCACGTTTTATCTCGATGCCCTGCCCGACCGGGAGCGGTCCATCCTCACAGCCCGCTTCGGTCTCACCGGTGAGGAACCTCGCACGCTCGACCAGATCGCGGTCATCCAGGGGGTGACGCGGGAGCGGGTCCGACAGATCGAGAAGCGAGCCTTGGCCCTCCTAAAGGTGCCACGACTCGAGCGATATCTCAGGGACTAGAAGCGAAAACCGGCGTAGCGTAACACCTACCCCTATCAACGGAGTGGTGCAATGGGCAAGCTGACGTACGATTCGAGCCTCACGGCGGATTTCGATGATCGCGTGCTCGCGCACATCCAGGTAGTGATCGGTGCCAAGCTACGCCGGGGCGAGTGCTTCTATTTCACCTGGCGAGACGACCCGCAGGGCGGTGACGGACGGAGCACCATCTGGATGCATCCCAGCATCCCCTTGGCCTACAAGTATTTCGGCGGTCGTTCGCCCAGCCTCAACCGCGACTGGATCGAGGCGCTGATGCTGACCGCGAATTCATCGGGCGGCCTGCAGATCGTGCCGGAGCCGCACCGCCTGGGATCCACGTCGAACGGTAAGGATGATTCGTGACCCGCATCGACATCGTCTACGGCGGTAAGCCGTACACGCTCGGCGACCGCACACTCGAATCACTCCGAGCCGAGATCTCCGACGCGGCGGCGGCCGGCGTGCCCACCTGGCTGCGGGTCAACAGCGGCGCCGGGCGCTATCAGGATGCCTATCTGCTCATCTCTCCGGGCACCGCGATCGCCATCGTGGACGTGCAGCCCAACGGTCCGGACGTGACGCTCACTCCCGAGGAGACGTTCGTCGCCGATTCCACCGAATGAACGGCTCAGGGGCGGACCCGCGGATGCTGGCACACTAGAGCCATGCTCCCTTCACTGCACGACGTGCTCGCCACCGCCCGCGTGGTCGACCTCCCCCTCGTCACCGGCTTCCGCGGCCTCACCAGCCGTGAAGCCGTATTGATCGAGGGGCCGGCCGGCTGGACCGAGTTCTCCCCCTTCGTGGAGTACGACGATGAAGAGGCGTCGGCCTGGCTGCGGGCTGCGCTGGAGTTCGGTTGGGAAGAGAGCCCGGCCCTTCGACGAGACCGGGTTCCGGTGAACGCGACGGTGCCGGCCATCGACGCCGCCGACGTGCCGGCACTTCTGGCCCGGTTCCCCGGCTGCCGCACCGCCAAGGTGAAGGTCGCCGACCCCGGCCAGACCCTCGCCGAAGACGTGGAGCGGGTGCGCGCGGTACGCAAGGCACTCGGCGCGGAGGGACGCATCCGGGTGGATGCCAACGGGCTCTGGAACCTCGACGAGGCCGAGCACGCGATCCACGCCCTGGCCGAGTTCGACCTCGAGTACGTCGAACAGCCGTGCGCGTCGATCGACGAGTTGGCCGAGATCCGCCGCCGCACCGACTACCTCGACCTGCCGATTGCCGCCGACGAGAGCGTGCGCAAGGAGTCCGATCCCCTGCTGGTGTCCCGCTCAGGCGCTGCCGACCTCCTGGTGGTCAAGGTGCAGCCGCTCGGCGGCATCCGCGCTGTGCTCGCGATCCAGGCCGAGACCGGCCTGCCGCTGATCGTCTCCAGCGCCCTCGACACCTCGATCGGCATCTCGATGGGCGCGTTCCTGGCGGCGGCGCTGCCCGAGCTCGACTACGACTGCGGCCTGGCCACCGCGTCGTTGCTGGCCGCCGACGTCACCCATGAACCGCTGCTGCCCGTTGATGGCAGCATCCCGGTGCGCCGGGTGGTGCCGGATGCCGACCTTCTCGACACCTACGCGGCCAGCCCTGAGCGGCGCGACTGGTGGCTCGCCCGCATCACCCGCGTGCACGCCCTGCTCGCCGAGTAATCAGGAGGCGCGACGCAGGGCCCGCCTAGAGCTCTGCGGGTTAGGCGCCGTTGTGCGGGTGGCGCGCCACCCGCATAACGGCGTGGCACCCGCCCATTGCGGATCCGGCGATCGGGCGCGGACCGAGCGGGCGCGACCCTCGCCGCGGGTTACAGGCCGGAGTAGGCGTGCAGGCCCTTGAAGAACACGTTCACGACGCCGAAGTTGAACATCACGGCGGCGAAGCCGATGATCGCCAGCCAGGCCGACCGCGATCCGCGCCAGCCCCGGGTGGCCCGCGCGTGGATGTACCCGGCGTAGATCACCCAGATGATGAAGGTCCAGACCTCTTTGGTGTCCCAACCCCAGTACCGGCCCCAGGCCCGTTCGGCCCAGATCGAGCCGGCCATGAGGGTGAAGGTCCACAGGATGAAACCGATGATGTTGGTGCGGTAGGCCAGGTTCTCCAGGGTGACCGCCGACGGCAGGGTCTTCAGGAACTTGAGCCGGCCGGGCTTGTCGGTATCCACCCGGTCCTCGCGGCGGGCCTGCAGCAGCTGCACGAACGAGAGCGCGAAGCCGAGGGCGAAGAACCCTGTGGCGAGAGACGCCACGAACACGTGGATGACCAACCACACCGACTGCAGAGCCGGCGGCAGCGGGGCCACTTCCACGTAATACTGCTGGGCTATGCCGAGCAGGATCAGGACAAGTCCGGTGACGAAGGTGCCCAGGAATCGCAGATCGATGCGGGTCAGCAGGATCAGGTACACCGTGACGATGAGGAGAGTTCCGGTCATCGCGAACTCGTACATGTTGGCCCACGGCACCCGCTCGGCGGCGATGCCGCGCAACACCGTGGCCACGAGCTGCAGGCCCCAGGCGAGCACGGTCAGCGAGACGCCCACCCGCAGGCTGGCGGAGCGGCCGTACGGCGTCGCCGCATCGTTGACCATCCGGGCGCTGATGCGGGTGAGGGTGCTGGTTCCGCCGGCGGAACCCACCGAGGTGGCCTCGCCCGCTCGGGCCTTGGCGGACTCGACATCGGCCGCGTCCACCGCAGAGCTGCGCTTGGCCAGGTCGATCGAGAAGGCGATGAACGCCAACGCGTAGACGGCCATGGCCGAGTACAGGCTGAGGATCGAGAGCTCGTTCAGATTCACCAGTACAGCCTAAGCGGGTTCGACGGGTGAAACGACCGGGGCCGAGCGTTCCAGCAGGGCGATGTGCCGGTCGGCGAGGGCGGTGACGGCCGACTCCAGGGCCGGGTCCTCCCCGCGGGCGAGGCCGGCGTATTCGAGCCGCACCGAGCCATCCGCCTGGTCAATGGCCTTCACCCAGAGCCGACGGCGCGGCACGAACAGCGAGGTGAGCAGCCCACCGAGCACGAGCACCGCGAACAGCAGCACCCAGCCCTGGGTGGGGTCGTGGTGGATATCGAACGACGCGAACCGCGGCACCGAGCCTGAGAAGTCTCCCGCCGCGGCATCCGGGGTGGCGTTCTCGAAGGTCACCGAGCCCAGCCCGTTGGGCAGCTCCTGGGTTTCGCCTGGCTTGAGTTCGAGCGGCTGGATGTCGCTCGTGCGGGTGGCCAGCGGCTCCATGGAGTCGGTGTCGAGGGAGTACACCGAGGTGGGCACACCCTCGTCCAGGCCCAGGTCACCCGCGTACACATTGAGGGTGAGCACCGGGTACTCAAGGTCGGGGAAGCTGGAGAAGTACGAGCCGGTGCTGCTCTCGTCTTGGGTCGGGTAGAAGAAGCCGACCAGGCCCACCTGCTCGGCGAGGCCGTCCGGCACCTTCACGATGCCCAGCGAGGTGAGGTTGGCGTCCTGCGGCAGGAACGGCACGGAGTCGGTGAACACCACTGTGCCCTCAGGGTCCTTCACCGTGATGGTGGGCGCGTAGCCGTTGCCGAGCAGGTAGACGCTGGTGCCGCCGGTGCGCAGCGGGTCGTTGACCCGCACCGCGCCGGGCTCGGCGTCGCCGCCGCGCGGGGTGAGCGTGACGCCGGCGGTGAAGTCGACGGGCTGGCCGAACGCCTCGAGGTTCGCGGTCTCGTAGCTCACCGTGAAGTCGTCGAGGGTGAGCGTGTACGGGTCCAGTTCGGTGTCGTCGAAGAACCGGCCGGGGTTGAACGAGTCGTAGGCCAGCAGCGTGTTGACGAAGGTCTGGCCCTCCACGAGCACTCGTTGGCCGCTGAAGCCGAAGCCGCTGCCGAAGCCGACCACCACGAGGAGACCGACCAGGGCGGAGTGGAAGACCAGGTTGCCGGTCTCACGCAGGTAGCCGCGCTCGGCCGAGACCGAGAACTCAGTGGGGCTCTCGAACAGCGCCACCCGGTAGCGACCCTGCTTGAGGACGGTGCGGGCGGAGGCGACGGCGGTGGCGGCATCCGTGCCGGCCGGGGCCGTGCGGGTGGTGAAGCCGGCCAGCCGGCCGAGGCGCGCGGGGGTCTTGGGCGGTTTGGCGCGCAGGGCCTGCAGGTGGTGCTTGGTGCGCGGGATGACGCAGCCGATCAGCGAGACGAACAGCAGCAGGTAGATGGAGGAGAACCAGGCGGAGGAGTACACGTCGAACGCCTGGATCTTGTCGAGCACCGGCGCCAGGTCGGGGTTGTCGGTGAAGTACTGGGTGACGCCGTTCGGGTCGGAGCTGCGCTGGGGCACCAGCGAGCCGGGCACCGCCGCGATGGCGAGCAGCAGCAGCAGGAACAGCGCGGTGCGCATGCTGGTGAGCTGACGCCAGAACCAACGCAGGGTGCCGACAAAACCGAGTTTGGGCTGGGTGATCCCGTCGCCGGTGGGCGCCGGGGCGGAGTCGATGTGGTCAGATGGCCGGGACATAGCTGCCAATCACCCCTTGCAGGTTCAGGAGCCAGGCATTCCACACGCCGCTCACCATGAGCACCCCGATAACGATCAGGAGCACGCCGCCGAACAGGTTGATCGCTCGGATATGACGCTTGAGAAAGGCTACGGCCCCGGTGGCCCAGTTCAGGCCCAGGGCGATCAGCAGAAACGGGATGCCCAGGCCGAGCGCGTAGAACAGCGCCAGCAGGCCGCCCTGCCACGGTGAGCCGGTGCTCAGGCTGAGCGAGTTGATGGCCGTGAGCGTGGGGCCGGTGCACGGGGTCCAGCCGACCGCGAAGACCGCGCCGAGCACCGGAGCGCCGGCCAGGCCCATCCGCGGCCGCCAGGAGGTCTTGATGGTGCGCTGCATCGCGCCGAACTGACCGACGAAGACCAGGCCGAGCAGGATCACGACGGCGCCGGCGACGCGGGTGATCAGGTCACGGTACTGGTTGAGCCAGAACCCGGCGACGCCGAACACCACGCCGGTGAGCACGAAGACCAGGGTGAAGCCGAGGATGAACAGGGCCACGCCCAGCAGCAGCCGGTTGCGTCCCCGGCGCGCGGAGAGCTTCGACCCGCTACTCCCGTCGGCGAACCCGCCGATGTAGGCCAGGTAGCCGGGCACGAGCGGCAGGATGCACGGGGACGCGAACGAGACGAGCCCGGCCAGCACGGCGATCGGGATCGCCAGGAACAGTTGCCCGCTGAAGACGATCTCGCCGAAGGGATTGCCCACGCCTAGCCGTCCTCGGCAATCGTGTCCTTGATCAGGGTTTCCAGGATGGACGGCGAGTTGACCTGGCCGAGGATGCGCGCGGCGACCCGACCAGAGGAGTCCAGCACCAGGGTGGTGGGCACGGCGTTCGGGGGGATGCTGCCGCTGAAGGCGAGCTGCAGGCCGCCGTCGTCGACATCCATCACCGATGGGTAGCTGATCTCGTAGCTTTCGTTGAAGGCGATGGCGCTGGGCGCCTGGTCGCGCACGTTCACACCGAGGAAGCTGGCGCCCTGACCGGCGAATTCCTCGCTGATCGTCTTGAGGTCCGGGGCCTCGGCGCGGCAGGGGGCGCAGCTGGCGTACCAGAAGTTGACCACGAGGACCTCGCCTGTGTAGTCGTCGGAGCTGACCGTGGAGCCGTCCTCGAGGGTGCCGTCGAAGACGACGGACTCGCCGCGATCTTCGGCGGCGATTTCGGTGACGCTGCCGTCGCCGGCGATGTAGCCCTTGCCGCTGCCTTCACGGTACTGCGCGGCGAGCGGGTCGTCGCTGGTGCACCCGGTCAGCACGAGGCCGAGGCTGACGAGGCCGATCAGGGCGGCAGGAATCAGGCGTGGTCGGCGACTCACACTGCACCTACATCGTTGGCCGGCACCAGAAGGGCGGCGGCGGGACTCGCATAGCCGACCTCGGCGGGCACATTGTCGTGCAACGACAGCGTGGTGATGCTGGACAGGTCACAGCGGCGTTTGCGCGGGTCGTGGGCGAGGCGTTCGTGGGCCAGGGTGCGGTGCACCATCCAGATCGGCAGCTGGTGGCTGACCAGAACGACGTCACCGTCGTCGACCGAATGGAAGGCATCGTCGATGGCGGCGAGCATCCGAGCAGAGATGGACGCGAAAGGCTCGCCCCAACTGGGCCGGGCAGGGTTGATCAGGCTGGGCCAGGTGCGCGGGTCGCGCAGGGCGCCGCCGGGGCCGCGCATCCGCTTGCCCTCGAAGCGGTTGGCGGGCTCGATGATGCGCTCGTCGAGGTGGATGGGCAGGCCGAAGGCCGCCATGATCGGGGCTGCCGACTCCTGGGTGCGCTGCAGCGGCGAGGCGATGATCCGCCCCACGGGGCGCCCACGCTCGACGAGGTCTGCGGCAGCCGCCTCGGCCATCCGCTGCCCCAAATCGGACAGCCGAAAGCCGGGAAGTCTGCCGTAAAGCACGCGCTCGGGGTTAAAAACCTCACCGTGCCGCACGAGATGTACCTGGCTAGCTACCACACGCTCCAGTCTACGGAGAGGTCACCCGCGAATTCGCCGAGAGCTGTGCGGCTAAACTCAGGGGGTGAATGCGCGCGTACTGATCAAGAACCTTGCTGCCCTCGACGACGGTCTCGTTTCCGTGTCCGGATGGGTTGAAACCGTCCGAGACCAGAAGAAGGTGCAATTCGTCGTCTTGCGCGACGAATCCGGCGCCGTGCAGCTGGTCAATCCACGCACCACGGATGCCGAGGGTGTCGTCGTCGACGACGAGCCGGCGACCACCATCTCCGGCCTGTCCCAGGGCAGCTTCGTCACCGTGACCGGGCAGCTCAAGCACGACGAGCGCGTCAAGCTCGGCGGCATCGAGATCAAGCTGGCGTCCCTCGAGGTCGTCACCCTCGCCATCCCGGAGACCCCGATCGCGGCAGACTCCAGCCTGGACAAGCGTATGGACTGGCGCTTCCTCGACCTGCGCCAGCCCAAGGCGAGCCTCATCTTCCGCATCCAGACCACGTTCGAGCACGCCCTGCGCACGTACTGGATCGAGCACGACTTCATCGAGCTGCACACCCCGAAGCTGATGGCCAGCGCGAGCGAGTCCCGCGCCGAGCTGTTCGAGGTGGAGTACTTCGACCGCAAGGCCTACCTGGCGCAGAGCCCGCAGTTCTTCAAGCAGATGGCGCAGTCCGCAGGTTTCGGCAAGATCTTCGAGGTGGGGCCGGCGTTCCGGGCCGACCCGTCGTTCACCAGTCGGCACGCCACCGAGTTCACCAGCGTTGACTCGGAGATCAGTTGGATCGACAGCCACGAAGACGTCATGCAACTGCACGAGGACCTGCTCGTGGCCGCGTTCACCGCGGTGAAGGCCAAGCACGGCGAGGAGGTGCTCGCGCTGTTCGGCGTCGAGGTCACCGTGCCGAGCACGCCGTTCCCACGCATCCCGCTGGCCGAGGCCAAGGAGATCGTCAAGAGCCGCGGCTACGAGGTTCCCCGTGAAGACGACGACATGGACCCCGAGGGCGAGCGCCAGATCGCGGCGTACGTCGCCGAGACCTACGGGCACGAGTTCGTGTTCCTCACCGACTACGCGTCGAGCATCCGCCCGTTCTATCACATGCGCCACGAGGGCGACGCGAGCCTGACCAACAGCTACGACCTGATCTTCAACGGCACCGAGATCTCCACCGGCGCGCAGCGTGAGCACCGCATCGACGTCCTCGTCGAGCAGGCCGTGGAGAAGGGTCTCGACCCGGCCGAGATCGCGGGTTACCTGGACTTCTTCCGTTACGGGGTACCGTCCCACGGTGGCTTCGGCATGGGCCTGGCCCGCGTGCTGATGCTGATGCTGCACCAGGCATCCATCCGCGAGGTCACCTACCTGTTCCGCGGGCCGACCCGCCTGGAGCCGTAACCGCTACTCCCGCTCGCGAAAGTCGCGCCTGTCTCACGGACAGGCGCGATTTTTCGTTAAGACCAAACCTTTTCCGGGGTGGGGCCGAACCACCTGCATACCAAGCAAGCCCCCACACTCCACAGCAAAGGACTTCATCATGCGCAGCTTCACCAAGACCGCACTCGGCCTCACCACCGCAGGCCTGCTCGTCGCCGGCCTCGCCGCCTGCTCCACCG
>NZ_SOFX01000029.1:0-13517 GCF_004402745.1 Cryobacterium sp. TMN-39-2 | reverse complement strand
GCATGGCTCCACGAATACAATCACCACAGGCACCACACCGCCATCGGAGGCAAGCCACCGATCACGCGGTTAACTAACCTGCCTGGGCAGTACAGCTAGTCGGCCGGGAGCCGCAGGATCGCGCGGGTCTTCACGACGTCATCCTCGATCTGCCTGATCAGCGGCTCGATGCCGGTGAACGCGACCATGCCGCGGATGTGCTCGACAAAAGCGACCTCGACGACATGGTCGTACAGGTCGATCTCCTGGTCGAGCACGTACGCCTCGACCTGCTTCTGCGGCACGCCGTCGAAGGTGGGGTTGTTGCCGATGGAGATGGCGGCGGGATAGCGCACCCCGTTGTCGGTGAGCCAGCCGGCGTACACGCCGTCCGCGGGGACCAGCCCCTCCGCCTCCGGCGCGAGGTTCGCGGTGGGATAGCCGAGTTCGCGACCCCTGGCCGCACCGTGCACAACCATTCCACGCATCGTGGGGGTGTGCCCGAGCAACCGGGTTGCCGCCCGCACGTCACCGTCGGAGAGCAGCTCGCGGATCCACGTCGACGAGACCCGGCGCTCCCCCTGCGGCGTGACGTCGTCGATCAGGCGCACGTCGAAACCGTACCGGCCACCGAGCTCGGTGAGCAGGTCGGCGTCGCCGGCACCGCGCGCGCCGAACCTGAAGTCCCGGCCCACCATCACGTGGCGGGCGTGCAGGGTATTCACGAGGATGTCACGAACGAAGTCCTCCGGCGGCAGTGACGAAAGCGCCCTGTCGAACGCGAGCACCACGGTGGCGTCGAGGCCGGTGCCACCGAGCAGGTCGAGCTTCTGCTGCACGCTGACCAGCTCGGCGGGACACTTGTCGGGGTTCAGCAGGGAGAGCGGGTGCCTGTCGAAGGTGACGACGACGGCGGCCAGGCCTTCCCGGTCGGCGAGGGTCTTGAGCTCTGCGATCACGGCGCGGTGGCCGGCGTGCACACCGTCGAACTTTCCGATGCTCACCGCGGAGGCCGGCCAGTCGGCCGGGACGGCGCCGCGACCGGGGAACACCTTCATGCCCGCGGTGGTGGGCACGTTTGAGGGAACGTTTGTGGGCGTAGCCTGGGCGCCGGTCATGCCGGGACGCCGTTCCGGTCGGTGCGCTCCGGCGCGTGGCGGGCCAGCCACCACATGCCCAGGATCGGCAGCACCAACGGGATGAACAGGTAGCCGCGGCCGTACACCGACCAGACTGTGTCGTGCGGGAACAGTTGCGGGTCGACCAGGCTGAGGGTGCCGATCACGAGAACACCGAGCAGTTCGAAGCCGATGGTGACCCAGGCGATCCGATACCAGGCGCGTCCGCGCTTGATCAGGGCGATGGTCGCGACGATGTAGACCACCGCGGCGAGGGCCGAGAGGGTGTACGCCAGCGGGGCCTCGTCGAACTTCCCGACGATCTGTACAAAGGACCGGCCGGTCGCGGCGAGGGCGAGGATGCCGTAGACCATGATCAGCACCCGCCCGATGCCGGTCACCCGGCCGGGAGTCGTCGTACCGGTGGCGTTGTCTCCGGAGTCGGTCTTGAGATCATTCATCGCTCAGTAATTATCGCAGCATCTCCGGGCCGAACGGTGCCGGTCGTGCCGCACGGCTCAGACGCCCTGCACTGTCCAGATCTGCAGCATCCGGTAGAGCATGACAGCCACCGACAGGCAGACCACCCCGAGGATCACCGTGCTCCACCGGCTGCGTTCGATGAGCGCCCACACTCCCCCAGCGATCGGCAGCAGGATGGCGCTGACCAGGTAGGTGTAGAACTCCAGCAGGCTGCCGGTGGCCTGGTTGCCGGTGAGCGGCGCAACCAGGGCCACCACGAGCTGCACGATCAGGAGCACCTCGACGAGCAGGGTCGCCCCCATGCTGACGTCGGTGGGCTTGCGGCCGGCCAGCCCCAGGCCCAGGCAGAGCAGGCCGGCAGCGGTGGCGATCGCCAGCTGCAGGTAGGTGAACCACTCGATCACGAGGCGTCCTCCGTGACGGCGGGGCTGACGGCGGGGCCGTCGGCGGGTTCGTCTGGCGGGAAATTGACGATCGACTTGGCCTGGCCGGCGCGGTACTCGACGAGGCCGATGAGGCTGCCGTTCGGGCTGATGGCGGCGATCGGTCCGGCGTCTCCGGTGCCGACGGGCGCGTCGATGCGCTTGCCGTGGCCGAGGTCGATGGCCTGCTGCTCGCTCAGATCGAGCCGGCCGAACAGCCGGCTCGCGGCATCCGCCGGGCCGATCAGGGCGCGGGCCACATCGAGCCGGTCGAGCGGGTCGGCGGCGTCGATGCCGAACGGGCCGATGCGGGTACGGCGGAGGCTGGTGAGGTGGCCGCCGACGCCGAGGCCCGCGCCGAGGTCGCGGGCCAGCGCCCGGATGTAGGTGCCTGAGGAGCACACGACGCGCACCTCGAGGTCGCGGAACCCGTCGACCGGGGTGCTGGAGAGCAGTTCGAACTCGCTCACGGTGACGGGACGGGAGGGCAGTTCGACGTCCTCGCCGGCACGCACCCTGGCGTAGGCGCGTTTGCCGTCCACCTTGATGGCGCTCACAGCGCTGGGTCGCTGACTGATATCCCCGGTCAGGCCCTGGATGCCCGCGGCGATTGCCTCAGCGGTCACGGCGTCGACGACCTCGGCGGGCGCGCGGGTGAGCTCCTCCCCCTCGGCGTCGTCGGTGGTCGTCGCGGCGCCCAGCCGGATGGTGGCCAGGTATTCCTTATCGAGGCCGACCACGTAGGTGAGCAGCCGGGTGGAGCTGTTGATGCCGAGGATCAGCAGGCCCGTCGCCATCGGGTCCAGGGTGCCGGCGTGGCCGACCTTGCGGGTGTTCGCCAGGCGGCGGGTGCGCGCGACGGCGTCGTGGCTGGTCCAGCCCTGGGGCTTGTCGATCAGCACGAGGCCACTGGTCGTGCCGCCGGGCTTGCGGCGTGGGGCGTTCACTGGAAATCCTTCTTAGCTGGGGTCAGGCATCTGCTGCGGCTTCGGCGGCTGTGGCGCCGAGCACCAGGTCGAGCTTGCCACGGAACGTGCACCGCATGAGTTCCTCGGCGTCGGGGTCCTCGTCGAAGATGTCGGGCAGCCGGATGGCCAGGAGCGTGTTGAACAGCATCCCGTCGGCCAGGAACCCGCGGATGGCGTCCGGCGGGAAGCCGGCCTCGTCGCGCAGCATCCGGTAGATCTCGAGGAACCCGGCCCTGGCCTTGGCGCCGACGACCGGGTTGTGCCCGCTGATGAAGGCCTGCATGAGCGAGAGCAGTATGCCGCGATCTTCAATGAGGTCCACGTAGGCGCCGCCGAGCCGTGCGGCCAGCAGCTCCATCTCGTCCTCGCCGTGCTCGCGTGGTTCGGCGATGATCTGCCTGAAGCCGGCGACCAGGCGCTCGAGCGCCCTGGCCAGCACCTCGAGGAACAGGTTCTCCTTGGTGCCGAACATGCGCACCACGTAGGGCTGGCTGATGCCGGCCACCTTGGCCACCTGGTCGGTTGTCGCACCGGAATAGCCGCGCTCACCGAAGACCACGCTGGCCGCGGCCAGGATCTGCTCGCGTCGTTCCGCGGCGGGAATGCGCTCGGTGGGCTGGGCGGCTGCGGTGCCGGATGTCTCGTTCACACTTGACAGGTTATCAGTCGATTACTAGTCTCCTGTTTTGTAATCATTCAATTACAACATTCGCTGGCTCCGTTCCCGAAGGGACCTCCCATGACCGCCACCCTCACCCCGCCCGGCAAGCGCCTCGGCCGGGTTCCCGTCTGGCTTGCCGTCGTCGCCGCGTCACTGCCCATGTTCATGGCCACCCTCGACAACCTCGTGGTCACCAGCGCCCTGCCGGTGATCAACACCGACCTCTCGGCGACAATCGAAGAACTCCAGTGGGTGGTGAACGCTTACTCCCTCAGCTTTGCCACGTTCATGTTGATGGCCGTTGCAATCGGCGACCGCTTCGGGCGCCGGACCGTGTTCCTGGCCGGCATCGCGGTGTTCACCGCCGCATCGGCGCTCTGTGCCATGAGCGTCGAACCGTGGATGCTGATCTCCGCCCGTGCGCTACAGGGCGTGGGCGCCGCCGCGCTCATGCCACTCTCCCTCACCCTGCTCGTCGGGTCGGTCGCCGACCGCTTCCGGCCAGCGGCCATCGGCATCTGGGGCGGCATCGCCGGCCTCGGTGTGGCCCTCGGCCCGCTCATCGGTGGCGCCGTGGTGGAAGGGTGGAACTGGGAAGCCATTTTCTGGCTGAACGTTCCGCTCGGCCTGCTGTCGGTCCCCCTGGTGCTGGTGGCGTTGCCCAATAGCTTCGGCGCCCGGCTGCGCGCCGATGTGGTGGGCCTGGTGCTGGCCGGCGGCGGGGTCTTCGGAATCGTCTACGGAATCGTGCGGGGCAACGAAGCCGGCTGGAGCAGCACCGAGGTGCTCGCGGCGCTCATCGGCGGCGGAGCGCTCCTGCTGGCCTTCGTCTGGTGGGAGGGTCGGGCATCCGCACCCCTGCTGCCGTTGCGGTTGTTTCGGGACCGCAGCTTCACGGTCGCGAACCTGGTCGGGATCACCTTCAGCTTCGGCATCTTCGGGTCGATCTTCATCCTCATCCAGTTCCTGCAGATCGTGCAGGGCCACAGTCCGCTCGAAGCCGGTGTGATGACGATGCCGTGGACGCTGGCTCCCATGATCGTGGCCCCGTTGACCGGGATGCTCAGCCCGAGAACCGGAACGCGGCTGCCGATCGTGCTGGGGCTGGCCCTGCTCGCGATCGCGATGGTCTGGCTCGCCCTCCAGATGTCGGCCGACGTCGAATACGGCGAGCTGGTCGGCGCGTTCATCCTGGCCGGGCTCGGAATGGGACTGGTCTTCGCGCCGAGCTCCACCGCCGTGCTGGCCAATATGGTTCCCGACGACCATGCCAAGGCGTCCGGCACCAACTCCACCTTCCGCGAGATCGGTGTGGCGCTGGGCGTCGCGGTGCTCACCGCCGTGTTCACCGGCAACGGCGGCACGCTGACCCCCACCGGGTACGTGGATGCCGCGGTGCCCGCCGTGTTGGTCGGCGCCGGGGTGCTCGCCGTCGCGGCGGTGATCGCGCTGGCGCTGCCGTCAGGTCGTCGGGTCGATCAGGCACCGCAGCCCGCACCGGTTCGCTCGGACGCCCTCCTCGTTCGCGGGTAGTCAAGGTGGCCCGGCCGGGGCTTCTAGGCTGAGGTCATGCGAATTGCTGTGATCGGCGCTGGCGCCCTGGGCGGAACCTTCGCCACTCTGCTCAGCGCGGCCGGCCACGAGGTGACCGTCACCGCGCGCGGCGCCGGGCTGGCCGTGATCCGCGAGCGCGGCATCCGGCTCGTGGGCGGGTTCGGCCCGGGAACGGCGCATCCCGCCGCCCTCGAACGGCTGGTCGAGACGCCCGATCTCGCCCTGGTCTGCACCAAGGCGCAGGATGCCGAGGCCGCGATCGCCGACAACGCCGCCGTGCTCGACGGCGCCGCGGTGATCGTGGTGCAGAACGGCCTCGACGGGGTCGAGACCGCCCGGCGGCTGCTCCCCCGCTCTGACTGCTTCGGCGCCCTCTCGATCATCGCGGCCAACTACACCGAACCCGGCCTGGTCACGGTCACCACCGTCGCGCCCACCTATCTCGGCCGAGGCACGGGGCCGGCCGACGCGGCCACCCGGCGCTGGCAGGCCGTGCTCGCCGAGGCGGCGCCCTGCCAGGCCATCGACAATTTCGTCGGCGCCCAGTGGACCAAACTTGTCGTGAACATGCTCAACGCGCTGCCCGCGATCACCGGGCTGAGCGTGCAGGCCGTCGTCGCCCACCGGGGCCTGCGCCGGGTGCTGACGCTGAGCATGCGCGAGGCCGTGCGGGTGGGCAAACGCCGCGGCATCCGGTTCGGTGCCATGCAGGCGCTCGGCGACCGCCGGTTGCGGATCTTCTCGCTGCTGCCGGCGTGGGCGGGCCAGGTGGTGCCGCTGCGGATGCGTGCCCGCATGGGCAGGGTGCCCAATCTGGGCTCCACCCTGCAAAGCATCACCCGCGGCCAACGCACCGAGGTGGACCACCTCAACGGCGTAGTGGTGCGTGAGGCCGCTGCCGCCGGCGTTCCGGCCCCGGTGAACGGCCGGCTGACCGCCCTGGTGCACGAGGTGGAGGAACGCGGGACGTTCCTCAGCCCCGCCGACGTGCTGGCACGGTTCAGCAGGAGTCGCTGAACACCCGCTGGGGGCGGTGCCGTTCACTGAGGTCGATCACGGCCGACGCCACCTGCCGGGGGTGTTCCTCCTTCTGGTAGAGGTAGTCCGCCTCCGAGGTCGCCTCGCTCTCCAGCAGGATGCGGTAGTTCCAGGCGTCCCTCAGCTCACTGCGGTTGATGAACTCGCCGTCGATGACCAGGAACGCGTCCGCCGGAGCCGTGGTCCAGGTCGGTTCGATCCAGCTGTCGCGGTCGGGGTCGAAGACCTGGGTGACGAAGCCGGTGCTGCCGCCGAGCCGGAACGGTTCGAGCAAGACCCGGCGCAGCGCGGAATAGTCGAAACCGTGCCGGAAGAAGCGCTCCGGGGAGTCGGCGCCGAACCGGCCGACGTCTTCCCTGGATCGCTGGAAATAGCGCAGCGACGCCCGGTAGGTGGGCTTGTCGGCTTCGTCGAGCACCGCGGCCAGATCGTCGGCGAACGCCGTGCGGGCGGCCGCGTCGGCGCCGTCCACCGCCACGATCACCCGGCCCCGGCCGTTCAGATTGAGGATCTCGGACGAGAGGGTACGCAGGTACTCGACGCGGGGAGTGGAAACGAGCTTCATGAATCGAGCCTAGGTTAGAACCGATGAACGTCACAGTCCACAGCGCTGCCCCCGTCGACGGTGCCATTGTCGGCGCAGCGCCCGCCGGCCCCGCCCTCAGCCACAGCATCAGTGCCTGGTTCAACGACAACGCCCGCGACCTGCCCTGGCGGCGCGACGGTTTCAGCGCCTGGGGCACCCTGGTAAGCGAGTTCATGCTGCAACAGACCCCGGTGAGCCGGGTCATCCCGCGTCTTGAGGAATGGCTCGAACGCTGGCCGACACCCGCCGACCTGGCCTCCGTACCGCCCGGCGAGGCCGTTCGGGCCTGGGCGAGCCTGGGCTACCCGCGCCGAGCACTGTGGCTGCACGCCGCTGCCGTGCAGATCGTGGAACGGCACGGCGGCATCGTGCCGGAGGACGTGGACGACCTGCTGGCCCTCACCGGAATCGGTGATTACACGGCCAGGGCGGTGGCGGTCTTCGCCTATGGCCACCGGCATCCGGTGGTCGACACCAATACCCGCCGGGTGATCGCCAGGGCTGTGGCCGGGCAGGCCGAACCCGCACCGCCCAGCCGCAGCAAGGACCTCGAGTCGATGTCGGCGTTGTTGCCCGCCGAGCCCGTCGCGGCGGCGGTCTTCAACGCGGCCATCATGGAGCTGGGCGCCATCGTGTGCACCAGCCGCAGCCCGCGGTGCGAGAACTGCCCGATCCGGGATGCCTGCGGCTGGCGTGCGGCCGGCTACCCGGCCTACGCGGGACCGAAGAAGGCCGTGCAGAAGAAGTTCGAGGGCAGCGACCGGCAGGTGCGCGGACTGATCATGGCCGAACTGCGGGCCACGCACCATCCGGTGACCGCCACTGAGATCGACACCGTGTGGCCGGATGCCGTGCAGCGCGACAGGGCCCTGGCCGGGCTCCTCGCCGACGGTCTCGCCGTACTCGTCGAACCCGGGCGGTACGCTCTTTCGCAGGGGTGAAAACCCCCACGCTCTCTCCAACAGAAATGGTTTCAATGAAGAACTGGGCCGGCAACGTCGAGTATTCAACGGACGACATCAGGCACCCGACGACGACCGAAGAGGTCTCCCGAATCGTCGCGGCGGTCGACGCCGGGGCCGGGCAGATCAAGGCCCTGGGCTCCCGGCATTCCTTCTCCACGATCGCCGACAGCGTCGGCACCCTGATCGCCCTCGACCGGCTGGACATCGAACCGTCGCTCCAGTTCGGTGACGACGGCGCAGCGGTGAGCGTGCGGGTGGGCGCGGGAAGCACTTACGCCCAGGTGGGCGCATACCTCGCCGAACACGACCTGGCCCTGCCGAACCTCGCGTCCCTGCCGCACATCTCGGTCGCCGGCGCCATCCAGACCGGCACCCACGGCTCCGGCGTGCGCAACGGGTCGTTGGCGTCCTCGGTCGTGGCGCTGGAGATCCTGCGCGCCTCAGGGCAGGTCGAAATCGTGCGGGAACACGACCAGGACTTCGCCGCCTCCGTGGTGGGCCTGGGTGCCGTCGGCATCGTCACCGCGGTGACCCTGAGGGTGCAGCCGCACTTCCAGATCTCCCAGTACGTGCACGAGCGACTGTCCTGGACCGCGGCCCTGGCGAACTGGGCCGCCATCATGGCCAGCGGCTACAGCGTCAGCGTGTTCACCACCTTCCGGGGTGAGAACACACACCAGGTCTGGTCCAAGCGCCGGCTGGATGTGGACGGCCCCGAGCTGGACCTCGCCGCTCTCGGCGCCACCGAGGCCATGGTGGCGTTGCACCCGCTGCCCGGCGTCACCGCCGAGAGCGTGACGGGGCAGTTGCGCGAGCCCGGACCGTGGAACGAGCGCCTCGCGCACTTCCGGAGCGAGTTCCAGCCCAGCCACGGTGAAGAGATCCAGTCCGAATACCTCATTCCGGCCGAGCACGCCGTTGCCGCGATCACCGCCCTGCGCGCGATCGGTGACCGGATCGCACCGCTGCTGCACATCTCCGAGCTGCGCAGTGTGGCCGCAGACACTGCCTGGCTCAGCCCGAGCTACGCCCGCGACTCGCTCGCCATCCACTTCACCTGGAAACCGCTCCCGGCCGAGATCCGCACGGTGCTGCCCCTCATCGAGCACACCCTGGAACCATTCGCGCCGCGCCCGCACTGGGGCAAGGTCGCCACGATGTCCCCGGCGGGTCTCCGCCGCGCCTATCCGCGCCTCGATGATTTCGCGGCGCACGTGCACAGGGTCGATCCCGACGGACGCTTCGAGAACGCCTACCTGAAACGAGTTCTGTCCCATGACTGACGCCGTCACCACCACCACCACTCCCACGGATGCGTCCGTGCCGCCGCTCTCCGGGCTGCAGTACACGATCAACCACGACGGCTACTCGGCCACCATCGCCAGCGTCGGTGCGAGCCTGCGCCTGCTCACCTGGCACGGTCGTCACCTCGTCGTTCCGTTCGACGCCGACGAGGTGCGTCCGGGCTACCGGGGCGCCGTGCTCGCGCCATGGCCCAACCGCGTGGTCGACGGCAGTTATACCTTCGACGGCCTCGACTACCAGCTTCCGCTCACCGAACCCAGCCGCTCGCACGCCCTGCACGGCCTGGTCTGCTGGGCCGACTGGAGCCTGCAGGCCCGCTCCGCCGACTCCGTGACCCTCGGCACCACCATCGTGCCGAGCGACGGGTACCCGCACCGCATCGCCCTCCTGGCCACGTACAGCCTGGCCGACGACGGCCTCACCACCACGGTGACCGCCGAGAACCGCGGCACCGCCACCGCTCCGTACGGCACCGGGCCGCACCCCTACCTCGTGGCCGGGCCGGGCACCGTCGATGACTGGACCCTCGAGTTTCCGGCGGCCAGCTACCTCACGGTGACCCCAGACCGGCTCAGCCCCGTGGCCACCGTCCCGGTCGAGACCACCCCGGAGTTCGACTTCCGCACTCCCCGGGCCATCGGTGACACCTTCATCGACCACGCCTTCACCGCGATCGCGCGCGGTGCGGAAGCATCCGCGAGCGTCACCGTGACCAGCCCGGCCGGCACCGGCGTGCGCATGAGCTTCGGCGCCGAGCTGCCCTGGCTGCAGGTGCACACCGCTGACCGCCCGGCACCGGAGCGCAGCCGGATCGGCCTGGCCGTCGAGCCGATGACCTGCCCGCCGAATGCCTTCTCCACCGGCGAAGACCTGGTGCTGCTGGCCCCCGGCACCTCCCACTCCGCCAGCTGGACCGTCGCAGCCACCGAGGCCTGACCCCGGCCGGCCGATCCACCAAGAAGACCCCGTGGCACCGGCCACGGGGTCTTCATATTGTGCTGGGGTTCGTGTGCTCAGCTGTACTGAGGCGAACCCTGGTCGAACCGTGCGCCTTCCGGCTTCGACGGCAGCAGGGTGAGGATGAAGAGGATCAGTCCGCCGATGCCGGGAATCAGGGCGATGAGGATGAACCACGCCGAGAAGTTGCCGTCGTGCAGCCGCCGGGCCGTGAGCGCCAGCCCCGGAATGATCGTGGCCAGCGAATACGCGGTGATGATGAGCACCACCACGATTGCTCCCCCGGCGGGCGGAGCCACCGTGCCGTCCACGGACACCTGCGGGGTGCCGCCGGCCACGAGCGCGAGGATACCGAGCACAAAGAGCACGGCGTAGTTCACCAGCGCCCACCACCAGTACTCGCTGAGGCTGGCCCGGCCCGAGAAGGTGGCGTACTTGCTGAAGAAGCGCCTCACCGCTACCGCGATCGGGGCGCCGTAATACGGCTGGGACAGGGGAACGCCCGCGACACGTGCGGCGGTTTGCTGGGATGCGACCATGACAACTCCTTCTGGATGGGACGAATGCGTCGAGCCTAGAAGTAAATGGGCGCGGTCACCGGGGATTTCTCAAAAAGAGGCCGGGTGTTCCGTTATATGTCACACGCACGCAACCTCCGGCGCCCGTGGGGCGGCCGGAGGCTTCGAGGGATGGTGCGCAGCAGGTTACAGAGCGTCGGGCTCCGTGGGTGCGGCGTGACGGCCGCTGTGTGCCGGAGGCGTCTCCGCCTCGTCCTCGTCGGAGTCGTCGTCATCCTCGTCGTCTTCGACGTATTCGCGCGGCTTGACGTAGGGGTCTTCGTCGCCGGCGTACACGGCCGAGCGGGCCATCTCGCCCACCTGGGTGTCGCGTTCGCGGGCCTCACGGAGGAGGTCGTCGATGAGGGCGGCGTTCTCCGGGATGGCGTCGGCGATGAACTCGATCGACGGCGTCAAGCGGGCGGTGATGTTCTTGCCCACTTCGCTGCGGAACATGCCGGTGGCAGCCTTGAGGGCCGCGGCGCTGTCCCTGCGCTCGTCTTCGGAGCCGTAGACGGTATAGAACACCGAGGCGTGCTGAAGGTCGCCGGTGACCTTGACGTCGGTGATGGTCACAAAGCCGAGCCTCGGGTCGCGGATGCCGCGTTCGAGCCGCTTGGCCACGATGACCTTGATGCGGTCCGCCATCTTCCTAGCGCGTGCCGGATCTACCATGTCGAACTCCTATAAACCTAAAAATTTCGGGGTACTACTTAACGCTCTTAAGCCCTCCCCCCGCCATCGTATTGACGGATGGCTTTTCGGGGACCGGGGCGGAGCTCGATCCCCCCTAATAAGGGAATCGGGGTAGGGGTCCCCGCTCTTCCCTTTTTAGGGGGGATCGAGCGGAGACCCCTTGCCACCTAGCTTTTAGCTACGCGGCTTTTCCTTCAATTCGATCGTCTCGATCTCATCGCCGATCTGGATGTCGTTGAACTTACCAAGACCGATACCGGCCTCGAAGTCCGTACGAACCTCGGTGACGTCATCCTTGAAGCGACGCAGCGACTCGATGGCCAGGTTGTCGCCCACCACGATGCCGTCGCGGATGACCCGCGCCTTGGCGTTTCGTGTGATCGTTCCCGAGCGCACGATGACACCGGCGACGTTTCCGAACTTGGACGAGCTGAAGACCTCGCGGATCTCGGCGATACCACTCTGCACTTCTTCGAACTCGGGCTTGAGCATTCCGGTGAGGGAAGACTCGATGTCCTCGAGTGCGTTGTAGATGACGGAGTAGAAGCGCACGTCCACGCCTTCACGAGCCGCACGTTCGCGCGCCTTCGTGTCGGGGCGAACGTTGAAGCCGATGATGATGGCGTTGTCGACGGTGGCGAGGTTGACGTCGCTCTCCGTGACCGCACCGACACCACGGTGGATGATGCGCAGCTGAACGGAGTCGTCGACCTCGATCTTGAGCAGCGACTCTTCCAGGGCCTCAACGGCACCGGAAACGTCACCCTTGATGATGAGGTTGAGCGATTCCACCTTGCCCTCTTCGAGTGCACGGGTGAAGTCCTCGAGGCTGATGCGCTTGCGGGCCTTGGCCAGCAGGGCGTTGCGCTCGGCGGCTTCGCGCTTCTCGGCGATCTGACGCGCGGTGCGGTCTTCCTCGATAACAAGGAAGGTGTCACCGGCGCGGGGAACGCTCGAGAGGCCCTGCACCTGAACGGCACGGGACGGCGTGGCGGCGAGAACGGCGTTGCCGTTTTCGTCGGCCATCGCACGAACGCGGCCGTAAGCGGTACCGGCAACGATCGAGTCGCCGACGTGCAGCGTTCCGGACTGGATGAGCACCGTGGCGACTGCACCGCGGCCCTTGTCGAGCTTGGCCTCAATGGCCACACCGCGGGCATCCTTGTTCGGGTTGGCGCGCATGTCCAATCCGGCGTCTGCGGTGAGCAGGACGGCGTCGAGGATTTCCTGGATGCCGACCTTGTTCCTAGCTGACACGTCGACGAACATGACGTCTCCGCCGTACTCTTCGGCGACGAGACCGAATTCGGTGAGCTGCTGGCGCACCTTCTGCGGGTTCGCACCGGCCTTGTCGATCTTGTTCACCGCGACCACGATCGGCACGTTGGCGGCCTGTGCGTGGTTGAGTGCCTCAATCGTCTGCGGCATGATGCCGTCATCGGCGGCGACCACGAGGATCGCGATGTCGGTGACCTGCGCACCACGAGCACGCATGGCGGTGAACGCCTCGTGACCGGGGGTGTCAATGAAGGTGATGGCGCGTTCTTTGCCCTCGTGCTCGGTGACGACCTGGTAGGCACCGATGTGCTGGGTGATGCCACCGGCTTCACCGGCAGCGACCTTGGCGTTACGGATGGCGTCAAGCAGCGCGGTCTTACCGTGGTCGACGTGACCCATGACGGTGACGACGGGAGGACGAACTTCGAGCTCTTCGTCGGTCTCGTCGGCCAGCTCCTGGTCGATGTCGATGTCGAAGGCGAGCAGCAGCTCGCGGTCCTCGTCGTCGGGCGAGACCATCTGGATCTTGTAACCCAGCTCGCTGCCCAGAACGTCGAATGTGGCCTCGTCGAGCGACTCCGTTGCCGTTGCCATCTCACCGAGGTGGAACAGCACGGTGACCAGGTTGCCCGGGCTCGCGTCGATCTTGTCGGCGAAGTCGGTGATCGAGGCACCGCGGCGCAGACGCACCACGGTTCCGCCGTCGCCACGGGGGACGCTGACGCCACCCAGCGACGGAGCCTCGCGCAGCTCGAACTCGGCCCTCTTCGTCCGCTTCGACTTGCGCGCCTTGTTCTTGCCGCCACCGCGACCGAACGCACCAGCGGTTCCACCGCCGGGACCACGGCCACGACCACCGGCGCCGCCGCCACCGGCGGGGCGGGGCGGGCCGAAGCCGGGGGCACCGGCAGGTGCGCCGGGGCGGGTGAAGCCGGGGCGTGCGCCACCGG
>NZ_SOFX01000002.1:0-13407 GCF_004402745.1 Cryobacterium sp. TMN-39-2 | reverse complement strand
CGGCGTCGGCATCCGCTGCAGCGCGCGGGGCGCGGGCGGAGCGGCTGACGGTGGCGAGCCGGCCGAGGGTGGCGACGGCGGTCGCCGCGGCGACCAGGCCGCCGGCCAGGAGCGTCCACACGCCCGCTGAGAGCAGGGTGGCGCCCACGACGGTGAACACCAGGCCGATGAGTAGCAGCAGGGTGGAGAGGGCACGCATGGTGCGCAGGCGTTTGGCCTTGCCGGCCGGGGTGAGCGCTTTGGGTCGGGCGGCGGCGGCGCGCAGTACCGCGGCGCGCCGGGCGGCCGTGGCGGCATCGCCGGCGGCCTTCGAGGCAATCCGGGCGTCTTCCTCGGCCTGGGCGAGGAGTCTGCGTTGGGCGGACACTCCGCGTGCGTTGGTTTCCACGCGTACCTCCTGGGGAATTTCCGACGTCTCGGCGAGGATCCGCAGGGTCTGCTGCAGACGCACGGCATTGCGTTCGGTGGCGAGATATTGCCGGCGTCTCGCCCATGTCGGCATGAGATACGTCACCCAGAGCGCGGCGGCAACGGCCACCATCACTCCCCCACCCAGGACTTCGCTACTCATGCTCCCTAACGTATGAGTCGCGGGGCCTTCCGTGCCTGATTACCGGGGGGTGTGTCACTTGTCGGCCACCTCGAGTGGATGCGCGGCGGCGGCCGTATCGAACTCGTTCACGGACGCCAGACCCGGCGGCACCAGGCCGTCCTGCCAGCGGCGCAGCACGCCACCGCGCACCTCCTCGGCCACCATGCCGAACGCGAAGTGGTCGCGCCAGGCGCCGTTGATGTGGATGAACCGGCGGCGCAGACCCTCGTACCGGAAGCCGAGCTTCTCGACGACCCTCAACGACGGCGCGTTCTCCGGCCGGATGCAGATCTCCATCCGGTGCAGGCCGAGTTGGCTGAAGCAATAGTCGGTTGCCAGGGCCACCGCGATCGGGGTGATCGACCGGCCCGCGAACTCCTCGCCGACCCAGTAGCCGATCGACGCGCTGGAGAGCGACCCCCAGGTGATCGACGACACGTTCAGCTGGCCGGCCAGTTCGCCCTTGTACTCGACCAGGAACGGCAATCCGCTACCGGTGCGTGAGTGCGCGAGCAGGCTGCGGATGCTGGCCCGGGTGTCGAAGGACATCGGCGCGTACGGGCTGGTGGCCTCCCAGGTGCGCAGCCAGGACCGGTTCTCCATCAGCTCACGCTCGAGGGCCCTGGCGTCACGTAACCGGATCGGGCGCAGGGTCACGGCCCCCTCACGGAGCGTAGGAATCGCGGTCGGCACGATGAACCCGTCTACTTGGGGGCCGAAGCCCGATGATGACCGAATCTTAGTCCGGTGCCGACCTGATCAACCTGCACGCTACTCGAGAGTGGAGGTGAATTCCTTGAGCCAGGGGCGCAGTTCCACGCCGAGGTCGTCGCGGTCGACGGCCAGCTGGATGATCGCCTTGATGTAGTCGAGCCGGTCGCCGGTGTCGTAGCGGCGGCCGCGGAAGATGACGCCGTAGACGCCGCCGGTGGTCTCGGGGTTGACGGCCATCTCCTGCAGGGCGTCGGTGAGCTGGATCTCGTTGCCCTTGCCCGGCTTGGTGTGCTCGAGCACGTCGAAGACCTCGGGGCGCAGCACGTACCGGCCGATGATGGCCAGGTTCGACGGGGCATCCTCTGCCGCGGGCTTCTCGACCAGACCGGTGATGCGCACCACGTCGGGGTCGTCGGTCTTCTCAATCGCGGCCGCACCGTACAGGTGGATCTGCGACGGGTCGACCTCGAGCAGGGCCACGACGCTGGTGTTGCGGGTGATCTGCTCGGAGAGCATCTTGTCCAGCAGCGGGTCGCGGGCGTCGATGATGTCGTCACCGAGCAGCACGGCGAACGGTTCGCGGCCCACGTGCATCTTGGCGCGGAGCACCGCGTGGCCGAGGCCCAGCGGGTCACCCTGGCGCACATAGTGCATGTCGGCGAGGTCGGTGGACTCGTTCACCTTGGCCAGGCGGTCGCGGTCACCCTTCTGGATGAGCACCGCCTCGAGCTCGGTGACCCGGTCGAAATGGTTCTCCAGGGCGTTCTTGTTACGGCCGGTGATCATGAGCACATCGGTCAGGCCGGCGGCCACGGCCTCTTCCACCACATACTGGATGGCAGGCTTGTCGACGACGGGCAGCATTTCCTTGGGCATCGCCTTGGTTGCCGGCAGAAACCGGGTTCCCATACCGGCAGCGGGAATAACGGCCTTTGTAATGTGAGTAACCATGGCATTAGGTTAGCGGCAACCTGTATTGGTTACGCACCTAGGATGACTTGTATGGATTCTGACATCGAGCACCGCAAGCGGGCGCTCCGCGCAGACCTCCGGGAGCGCCGCCACAACATGCCCGCAGCCGAGCGCGAAGCCGCCACCGCGGGCTTCACCGAGAACCTGCAGAGCATCGTCACCGACCTGTCCGCCCGGTCGATCACCTGCTATCTCTCCAGCCCCACCGAGCCGAACACCCGCCCGTTCGTCAACTGGGCCGAAGCCAGGGGCATCCGGGTGCTGTTCCCGGTGTCGCGGGACGACGGCCTGCTCGACTGGACCGTGGGCGAGGAGGAGACCGAGGTGCAGGGCCTCTCGGGTGCCCCGGAGCCCCAGGGCGAGCTGCTCGGCCCGATCGCGATCAACGACGTTGACCTGATCATCGTGCCCGCGGCGGCCATCGACAAGACCGGTCTGCGGATGGGGTGGGGCCGCGGCTACTTCGACAAGACCCTCGGGTCGATGGAGAAATGTCCGCCCGTGTACGCCGTGGTCTACGACAATGAGTATGTCGACGATGTTCCCCGGGAGGTGCACGACCAGCCGGTGAACGGCCTCGTCACTCCCACTCGCATCGTCGTCTTCTAGACTTTCCCTTCCGGCACCTGCCGGTCAGCTCCGCACACCCGAACCGAAAAGACGCAGTGCCTACCTATTCATACCGTTGCACCGAGTGCGACACCGCCTTCGACATTCAGCAGGCGTTCACCGACAACACGCTCACGGAGTGCCCCGCCTGCGGCGGCAAGCTGCGCAAGGTCTACTCGTCGATCGGCGTGAGCTTTTCAGGCTCCGGCTTCTACCGCAACGACTCGCGCGCCGAGTCCGGCGGTAAGTCGTCGCTCTCCGCCGAGAAGGGCGCCAAGAAGACGGACTCCTCGTCTGAATCGTCCTCGGCCAAGCCGGCCGAGAAGAGCAGCACCCCGGCCGCGTCGACCAGCGGGTCGTCCTCGAGCGGCTCGGGCTCTTCGTCCGGCTCGACGACCACGGCGGCGCCGAAGGCGTCCTGACCCCCCTCCACTTTTCCTCGCCGTACCGCACCAGAAAGATCCCAGCCATGATCAACGGTTTCAAAGAATTCATCATGCGCGGCAACGTCATCGAACTGGCCGTAGCCGTCGTGATCGGTGCCGCATTCACCGGCCTGGTCAACGCGATCGTCACGGGGATCTTCAACCCGTTGATCGCCGCGATCTTCAACGCGGACACCCTGAAGAACTCCCTGACGGTTCCGCTGGGCGATGCCGAGCTGTCCTTCGGCCTGGTTCTCGCGGCGTTGATCCAGTTCCTCCTGGTCGCGGCCGTGGTGTACTTCGCGTTCGTGATGCCGCTGAACAAACTCAAGGAGAACCAGGCCCGTCGCCGTCAGGCCGGAGTGCCGCTGGACCCGAAGAAGAACCCGGTCACCGACCTCGACCTGCTCACCGAGATCCGCGACCTGCTCGCCGCATCGACCGGGGCCCAGACGGTGTCCTCCAGCGCGGCCGCCGCGGCCGCCAAGCACACCCTCTAACTCCTTCGCACGTACCGCACGACCCCGCCGACTTGCGGCGAATGGCCCCTTGGATGCGCTCCAAGGGGCCTTCTGCAGCATCTCGGGGATGCGCGGGTCACCGACTTGCCGCATACTGCCCCTTCGGCGCTCGTGACGGGATGCTTTGCGGCATCTCGACGGGACGCTCCGGTCGAGAACCCGGGCGGAGCGGCGGCGGGCTACCAGTGCGGCGGTTTGTCCTGGCGCAGCCGGGCGTCGTTCGCGCTCGTCGAGGAGCCGTCGCCCGTGGTCTGCCCGCCTTCTTCGCGGGAGGGCGGCTCGGGGCTGGTGTCGGTGTCCGGCGCGGGCGTCAGGCGCGCCCGGCGTGCGCCGGCCGACTTGACCACCGACTGACGCGGTTCAGCAGCTCCGGTGTCGCCGACGGATGCCGCGGGTGCTGTCTCGGGCGCTGTCGCGCCCGCGGACCCGACGGCGCCGTCGGGCGCCGCCGGGTCAGGCACGGTGCGCCGGACCGTCCGACCCTTCGGTCGGCGTGAGACCCGCGAGGGCGGCGACGCGGGCGGCGACGGCATCCGGGTTGCTGAACAGTTCAAAGCTGTGCACGCGCAGGTAGTGCCAGCCCAGACGGCGTAGCACCTCGGGGCGCAGCCGCAGGGACTCGCGGAGGCTGGCCCGGTTGACCACGGCGTCGGTTTCCACGACCACGGCGCGGCCGGCGTGCGAGGCCGCCAGCGCCAGCTTTCCGCGGTGCCCGAGGGAGACGGTGAGCCCCTTGCGTTCCAGGCGGCGGCCCAGGTCGACGAGCATGGCCTCGCGGGCATCCGGCACGGCCACCTCGTTGCGGCGGGCTTCGGTCTCGGTGAGCACCTGCGACAGGGCCAGGATGCCGTGCCGTTGCCGGTCGGCGTCGATGTCGATCGGTCGGAAGCAGGAGACGATGTCCATGGCCCGGCGGGCGCGGGTCATGCCGATCGCGAGCAGGCGTTCGCCACCGGGTTCGCCGAGCGAGCCGAAGTTGCTCAGCAGCCGTCCGTGCGGGGTGCGGCCGTAGCCGATCGAGAAGATCACCCGGTCGCGGCTCTGCGCCACGGCCTGCTCGAGCGTGAGCACCGTGAACGGTTCGGCACGGTCCTTGAGGATGAAGTCGCTCAGGTCGGTGCGCTTGGAGAACGCCGCCAGCACGGCCTGGTGTACCCGCACGGCGTGGCGGGCGCTGGCGGTGATGACCATGAGGGATTCGCGGGGCCGCTTGACGGCATGGTCCATGACCAGGTCGACGACCTTCGCCACCTCGGCGTCAACGCTCTCCACCGCGCCGCTGTCGACGTCGGGCATGCCGTGGCCGCCCTTGACGTAGTTGAGGGTGAGGCTGCCGTGGCCGAGGAAGCTGCCCGCCCAGGGCAGCGAGTCGATGCGGCCGCCGTAGAAGCGGTGGTTGACCAGTTCGGCGAGGTCCTCGCCGCCGGCCCGGTAACTGCGGGTCAGGGTGAGGGTGGGCAGCAGTTCACCCAGCCGGGCCAGCGCGGAGTCGGCGTGCAGGGCGTCGACGTTGGTTTCCTGTGGGCTCGGCACCTCTGAGGGTTCGACGATGCCGGTCTCGAAGCCGGACGGCGTCTGGGTGACCGGGTCGCCGAACGCCACGACCTGCTTGGCACGGCGGATGGCGCCGACGTTCTCGGCGAGGGTGGTGGCGCCGGCGTCGACCAGGAGCACGGCGTCGAAGGTCATTCTGTCGTCGAGCGCGGCGACCTCGTACGGCGAGGCCAGCCAGACCGGGGCGAGCACCCGGCCCAGGTGCGGGGAGACCTCGTTGATGCGGGCCGGGGTGGCCCGGTCGGCGCGCAGCAGCCGGCGCAGCTGGTCGGCTTCGTCGGGCCAGTCGACCACACCGATCTTCCAGGTCTCGGCGAGCAGCCAGGCAAGGATCTGCCCGGTGGTGGAGGCGTGCGCCTCGTCGACGAGCTTGAAGTCGGCTTCGAGCCTGTCGAGCACCTGGGTGTTGGCGTTGAGCAGGGCCTTGTCGCCGCCCAACATCACCTCGAGCACGGACTGCCACCAGGCGAGTTCGAGCTCGGCGGCGACATCCTTCTCGGACACGTGGCGCTGGGACAGGTCGGTCATCAGCGGGTCGAGGTTGTGCTCGCGCAGGGTGGCGAGCAGGGCGGTGCGCTCGTGCAGGTTGGCGAGCACCTCACTCTCGGCGGCCAGTCCGGTCATCGTGGAGACGAGTTCACGCAGCGGCCGCGAGACCAGCTGACGCGGGGTCCCGGTGTTGCCCAGCGGCACGTCGAGCTTGCCGAGGTCCTCGGCGACGCGCTGATAGGCGACGTGCACGTCGTTGATGCCGACCGGCACCTCCGGGGTGACGCCGGCGGCGGCGTAGCGCTGCCACAGAGTGCGCTGCTGCTGGATGCGCCGCAGGCTCTCGTTCATGTCACTCACGTGCACGCCGGGTCGCAGGTACTCGTCGGCGAGCTTGCGCAGCCGGCGCCGGTTGGCGCTGGTCATCTCGGGTGAGTCACGGCGGGCGGAGGTGGCGGCGATCAGTTCGGTGAGGGAGCGGTCGAACACGGCGGGCTGGAACTTGTCCAGCGTCTCGCGGATGTCCAGCAGCAGGCGCAGGTAGATGCCCAGCTCGTGCACGGTCTCGAACGGGCGCAACCGGGTCTGGCCGATGAGGTGTCCGGCGCGTTCCAGCAGTCGGGGCAGGTCGGTCTTGCTCAGCCGCTTGGCCAGCTCGTGGGATGCGCCGGCGTCGGCGGTGGAGGTGAAGGAGGCTCCGTACCAGGGCGAGTCGCCGGGGCCGTAGCGGAACTGGCCGAGGACGGCGGCCTTGATCAGGACCGCGGCGGCGCTGGCCCGGTCGTGGGCGAGACGCTCCAGGGCGACCCTGTCGAGCCGGGCGGTCGTCGACGGCGGTGCCGGCAGCTGGGCAAGCCTGGCGAGCTCACCGAGGGCGTCGAGCACCGACACGCCGAGCGCGGCATCCTTCCGGGTGAGCGCCGACCTGTAGTCCAGCAGCACCTTGCGCAGACGCACGAGGGCGTCGTCGACGTCGCCGACGCGCGGCTGGGTGCTCTTCTCGTTGCGGGTGATCGACTGGATCAGGTCGCGGCGCAGGGTGCGCGGGGTGACGGCGACGCCGGGCAGACCCACCTGCACGAGGCGGTGGGCGATGCCGTCGAGGCTGGAGCGGCGGGCGCTGACCACGAGCACGCGCTTGTGCTGGGCGATGAGCGAGCCGATGGCGTTGACGATGGTCTGGGTGCCACCGGTGCCGGGCAGGGTCTTCACGACGAGGGAGTTGCCGGCGCTGATCTGGGCGACGACGTTCTCCTGCTCGGCGTCGGCATCCAGCAGCAGCGTGTCGGTGCCGGGCGGGCGCACGTCTTGAGCGATCGGCAGCACCGGGTTGTAGGCCATTTCGATGGCGCGCTTGGCGGTGGGGTTGCCGGCGACGGCGTCGAGCACCGGATGGGTGAGCTTCTGCGCGTCGGTGGCCATGGCCCGGCCGACGTCGGCGAAGGACGACGCCACCAGGCGGGGCACCACGTTGAACCAGGGCAGGTGCGAGGTGAGGCCGCGCAGCCGGTCGATCACCGGTTGCGGTTTGAACGCTCCGTTGGTCACGGCGAGCGCCACGAACGCGTCGGCGTCGAGGGTGATCTGGAACTGGTCGTGCAACGCCCGCGCCAGTTCGGGGTTGAGGAACGGTGCTCCCTTGAGCTTGAGCTCGAAGTCGCGACCGTAGCGGCGGATGGCCAGGGGGCGCAGCAGCACCGGTGCGGTGAAGTCCACGTCGCCGTAGCGCCACTGGGCCAGCCCGATCGCGAGGTGCACCGATTCGATGCCCCGCATCGACCGCAGCTCGATACCCTTCTGGGTGATCTCGTTGGCGGCCAGGCGGGCGTTGCGTAGCGCCAGCTCGTCGCGGATGAGGTTGGAGAGCAGGGTGGTCTTGCCGGTGATGAACTGCGGCAGACCGCCGGGGTGGGTGGCGGACAGCTCGATGCGGGAGCGCGGGCTGTCACCGAAGTGCAGCAGCGGCGAGTGGCCACCGACGGCGGCGAGTTCGTCACGCCAGCGTTGCCAGGTGGGTTCGGCGATGTTCCCGGCGACCAGCGCCGGGTCTCCCAGGCTCACCGAGTCCGGGGAGGTCGCGAGACGCGAGTCGGCAGACGGCGCGTCGGAGTAATCCGACGCGAAGTCGTCATCTTCTGGTTTTCTATCGAGGCGCCACACACCCACACCCTATTTCTCCACCGGCCGGTTCTCGGTTAGGCCACCCGGTTATTTCCCGCATTCGCAGGATTCTCTGCGGATACAGCCGTTTTCGCAGGCGCTATAGCCAGTCCTTGCGTTTGAACACGGCGTAGAGCCCGAACCCCATCGCCACCATCAGGGTGATCGCGAACGGGTAACCGAACTGCCATTTTAGCTCAGGCATGTGGGTGAAGTTCATGCCGTAGATGGTGCCCACCAGGGTGGGGGCGAACAGGATCGCCGCCCAGCTGGAGATCTTCTTCACTTCCTCGCTCTGCGCCAGCCCGGTTTCGCTCAACCGGCGGGTTTCGTCGTTCTGCCGTTGGGCGACGAGGGTGCTGTGCACCGTGAGGGCGTTCTGCAGGAGTTCCCGGAACGCGTCGACACGTTCGACGACCCGGATGGTGTGGTCGAGCACGTCGCGCAGGTGCCTGTGCAGTTCCACGTCCACGCCGTGCTTCTCGAAGCCCTCCTGCAGCGACTCGAGCATGCCGATCAGCGGCTGGGTGGCCCGTTGGAACTCGATGACCTCGCGGGAGAGGTCGTAAATGCGTCTGGACACCGCCTGGTCACCGTCGAAGAGCTGGTCCTCGATCTCGTCGATGTCGTTCTCCAGGCCGGCGACCACCGGCGCGTACTCGTCGATCACCTGATCGAGGATCGCGTAGAGCACCGCCTGCGGCCCGAAGGCGAGGAGGTCCGGGGTGCTTTCCAGCCGGCGGCGCACCGAGGCGAGGTCGGGCGACTCGGCGTGCCGGATGGTCACGACGAAGTCGGGACCCACGAAGACGTGCAGCTCGCCGAACTCGACTCGCTCGACGTCGTCGAGGTATCTGGCCGGGCGCAGCACCAGGAACAGGGTGTCGGCGTATCGTTCGATCTTGGCTCGCTGATGTCCCTTGAGCGCATCCTCGATGGCGAGGTGGTGCAGGGTGAACTCATCGGCCACGCTCCTGACCTCGTCATCGGTCGGCCGGTACAGTCCGATCCAGGCGAACCCGGCCTTCTCCTTGAGTACCTCAAAGACGTCCTGCAACGTTTCCGGGGTTGCCACCCGAAGGCCATCCACATAGATCGCGTCATCAATCAGCGCCACGGCTGCTCCTCACTCGCCGTACAAGTGTGGCACCGGCGACGGGGTGCGGTGCACCGGCGTCAGTGCGGTTGGCTGCCCTGTCGCTTTGGACCCTCGTGCTTGCGGTAGGTGGGGCTGAAGGAGAGAAGCACCAGGCCGACTCCGAGAACCAGCTGGCCGAGCGCCTGGCCGGGCAGCAGCGAGACGGCGCCGCCGGCCAGGATGAAGACGGCCGGCAGCACCCTGTAGACGCGGGCACGCAGGATGGCGGCGCCCAGCAGCATCCAGCCGACCCCGAACACCGCGGCGGTCAACAGCAGGCCGAACGCATAGGAGCCGGGCCGTTCGGCGCCGTCGAGTAGGTCAGGTGCGACCCGGCCCAGGGTGGGATAGAGAAAGGCCTCCGCCCAGAACTGGCCACTGATCAGGATGGTGCCGGTGCCGGCCATGATCGCGGCGGAGAAGCCGAACGGGCCGATCTGCTTGGCGTGGCGCTCGTAGATCGCCACCAACGAGAGGATCAGCAGCAGTGCTCCGCCGAGCAGGGCCAGAGACCGCAGGGCATACAGCGGGGTCTGCACGAGTTCACTGACCGGTTCGCCGGTGAGGCGCATCGCCTGGTCCAGGATGCCGCCGATCAGGAATGCGGCCCCGGCGGCGAGAGTGGATGGCTTCGCCAGACCTTCGAACCTCTTCACTGGAACCTCACCCACCGCGCCTGGAGCCTCGACAGCCCCGCACTCCATCGATTGGGCTGGTCCCGACGATTCTCGCACCGGCCGGGTGGCGGGACAAGGGCCGCAACGGCCACCTCGGGCAGAAGGGTCGCCGGCGCTAGGGTGATGGCGTGCCCGATGCCTCTTCCCCCCGCGACCTCGACGGTGTGCGGGGCGTGGACCTGTCCACCACCGTGGTGGTGGCGCTGGGCACCCGAGCGGCGGCCCAGGACGGCGACCACCGGGCGCTGGCAGAGCTGGTGGGTCGGCTGACCGGCGTCGCCGGCGCATCCATCACTCTCAGCCAGGTCTGCCCGAACTGCGGACGGTCCGGTCACGGCCCCCTCCGGGTCGAACTCGGCGGCGCGGCGGTGGACTCCCCCACCGTGCAAGTGAGCCTGGCCCGGGCCGACGGCCGGCTCGCTCTGGCCGTCACTGCGGCTGGCCCGGTGGGCATCGACCTCGAATCCGTCGGTGCGCTCGCCCGGGCACCCTTGGATGACGTGCTGCTCTCCACGGCCGAAGCGGATGCCGTGGCCGCCCTGCATCCGCGATCGGCCACGGCCGCGGTGACCGCCATCTGGACCGCCAAGGAGGCGGTCCTCAAGGCCGCCGGCGTGGGCCTCAGGGTCGATCCTCGTGACCTCACCATCGCTCGTGCGCCCGACGAAGTGCCCGCCGAACACTCCCCCGGCCCGGCCCTGGTCGGCTGGCAGGCTGCGCCGTTTCCGCTGAACCAGGCGCACCTCATGTCCGTGGCGGCTCCCGAGGGTCTCGTCGCTACAGTCGCCGTGGTGTGCGCCAGGCGCCCGCGGTTGTACCTCGATCGGTGACGATCCCCTCGAGGTGTCCCCGCCGCTCAGAGCGTCCCCGCCGTGCCGCAATCGCAACTCAGTGAGTGACGCGCGAGAGATCAGGAGGCGGGTTTGAGCGGCGCGGCGGGCTGCAGCCGCGGCAGACTCTTCGCCGACACCCAGCGGGCGAGGATCTTGTCGGCGACCCCGGTGCCGGAGGCGATGCGGAAGCAGCCGAGCAGGTCGTCGGTGGTGACGCTGCCGTGCCGGTGGGTGCGGGTGTAGGCGCGCAGGGCGGTGAAGAAGGCCTCGTCGCCGATCGCCTGACGCACGGCGTGCAGGGCCAGGGCCCCGCGCTTGTAGACTCTGTCGTCGAACATGTCGTGCGGGCCGGGGTCGGCCACCACGATGTTCTTGGGCAGCAGGTCCAGCTCGGCGCGGTGCAGCAGGGCGTTCGCGTGGGCGGTCAGTCCGCCGCTGGCCTCGGCCCAGATCCACTCGGCGTAACAGGCGAAGCCCTCGTGCAGCCAGATGTCGGCCCAGCGGGTGAGCGTGAGGCTGTTGCCGAACCACTGGTGCGCCAGTTCGTGCGCGATCAGCCGGTCGCTGCCGTGCAGGCCGTCCACGTGGTTACGGCCGAACACGGCCAGGCCGTGCGCCTCGAGCGGGATCTCAAGGTCGTCGGCGGTGACGATCACGGAGAACGCGGGGAACGGATACGGGCCGAAGACCTCGCTGAACACCGTGATCATCTCGCCGAGCCTGGCGAAGTCCACCGCCACCGGCCGGGCCAGCGCGGGAGGGAAGAACAGGCTGTGCGCCACCGGGGTGGCGGCGATATCGTGCCGGCGATAGCGACCGATCTGAACGCTGGCCAGGTATGCGGCCATCGGTTCCCGCACGTCGAAGGTCCAGGAGGTGCGACCGGACCGGGTGCTCTTGGCCACCAGCGGGCCGTTGCTGACCACCGTGTACGGCGCCTCGCAGGTGAGAAGGATGCGGAAGGTGGCCTTGTCGCTCGGGTGATCGTTGCAGGGAAACCACGACGGCGCCCCGCTAGGCTGACCGGCCACGAGCACACCGTCGGTGAGTTCCTCCCAGCCCAGCTCGCCCCAGTGGCTGCGCACCGGATGCGGCGCCCCGCGGTAGCGCACCACCACCTCGAACGTCTCCGCCGCGGCCAGCGGCACGGCGGGAGTGATCACGAGCTTGCGGGCGGCGTGCACCGTCTTCACCGGCGCAACACCGTTGACCGTGACCTTGTCGACGCTCAAGCCCGCCAGGTCGAGGCTGAACCGGCCGAGGGCGGTGAGGGCCCGCGCCGTGATCGTGGCGGTCGCCGTCAGCCGGTTCGTGGCGACCCGGTAGTCCAGTTCGAGGTCGTAGTGCGCCACCGTGTAGCCGCCATTGCCACTCGCGGGAAGGTAGGGGTCGCCCGCGGACGCGGACCCCAGAATGGTGGGTGTGGGCTGCAACATAGGGATCAAGTCTTCCATGGCGGCCGGTGCCACGGCGCAATCGGGTTGCCGGACCAGAGCGAGTCGGTGGGCACCCGCTCCCCGCGCATCACCAGCGAACCCGGTCCAACGGTGGCGTGATCGTCGATGCGAGCCGCCGGCAGGATGACGCTGTTGGGCCCGAGGGTGCCGCCGGCGCCGATGTGCACGGTGTCCAGCTGCATGATGCGATCGTGGAACAGGTGGGTCTGCACGACACAGCCGCGGTTGACACTGCTGCCGGCGGCCAGGGTGACCAGGTCCGCCTCCGGCAGCCAGTACGACTCGCACCACACACCGCGCCCGATCGTGGCGCCCAGCGAGCGCAGCCAGAGCGCCAGCCAGGGCGTGCCGGCGGCGTTCTGCGCGAACCAGGGCCGCGCCACCATCTCCACGAAGGTGTCCGACACCTCGTTGCGCCAGATGAACGACGACCAGAGCGGATGCTCGGAGGCGCGGATGCGCCCCACCAGCAACCACTTCGCGGCGGTGGTCAGCGCCGCCGCGACGGCGCCGGCGCCGATCAGCACGAAGCCGGAGAGCAGCAGCGCCAGGCCGGGACCGCCGAAAAGCCAGAGGACCTCGAGGACCACGAGCACGCTGAGGGCGATCCACGCGGAGGCGAACACCGGCACCAGGCGCAGCACCTCCCAGAGCGACCGGGCCAACACCAGCCGCGCCGGCGGGTGGAAGGTGCGGGCCTCGTCGATGTCGGTCACCCGGCGGCGCAGCCGCGTCGGCGGGTTGCCCAGCCAGGAGGAGCCGCGCTTGGCCTTGCGCGGGGTGGACGACAGCACGGCCACGAGGCCGTCCCTCGGCACCGTGCGGCCGGGGCCGGCGATGCCGCTGTTGCCCAGGAACGCCCGGCGGCCGATCTTGGCGCGGCCGATGCGCATCCAGCCGCCGCCGAGTTCGTAGCAGGCGACCATGGTGTCGTCGGCGAGGAACGCGCCGGGCGCAATGGTGGTGAGGGAGGGCACCAGCAGTACCGTGGACGCCTCGACGCCCGGACCGACCTTCGCGCCGAGCAGCCGCAACCAGACCGGGGTGAGCAGGCTGGCGTAAAGCGGGAACAGCAGGGTGCGGGCGCCGTCGAGCAGTCGTTCGGTCATCCACACCTGCCAGCCCACCCGGCTGCGCACCGGGTGGTGGCCCTCGGTCAGGCCCAGGCCCAGCAGGCGCACGGCTCCGATCACGGTGCCGGCGTAGAGCGCTCCGGCGGCGAGCACGGCCGGCGGCACGGCCAGCGCGGCGCGGGCGGCCGCGGCG
>NZ_SOFX01000043.1:0-13035 GCF_004402745.1 Cryobacterium sp. TMN-39-2 | reverse complement strand
CCAGATCAAGATTGCGGATGAGCTGGCCGAGGTCGCCCGGTCGCTTGCGCATGCCACGCGAACCGTGCCGCGCCCCTCTGATTCGTACGAGCTGCTGGGAGTCCTTCAAGTCGCACAGCAGTCGCTTGCTCAGGTTTACACACACTTGGCGACCTGGCACAGGGATGCAGTCGAGGGCACCCATTGCAATGGCACAGACGGACACGGTCTCTACGGTGTTCCCGCTACGGTCGCCGGTGCGAGCGAGCAGGTAACGCTTCTTCTCAAAATTGCGGCGGCCTCCGCCTCGGAGACGGCCGACCTGGTCGGCAAGGCCCAAGCTGCGAATGGCGTCGTGTGTTGGTTCGATGAAGTGAAAGAGACGGCTTAGACCCAGGCCATGACGGGGAGAACTGAAAGCTACAGAGCCCGAACGGTTCTGGTCCCACGTCGTCAAATGCCCCGCCACCGATGACTGCTGGATCTGGACCGGCGCAATAGCCGATGACGGCTACGGCCGATTCTGGACCAAGGAAGGCGACGGCCAAAGGGTCATGCGCCCGCAGCAGTACGTCTACCAGCTCGCGACCGGAGCGGCACCCCTACGTGCCAGGGTTGGGTGAGGCCAGCAGCTCAGAGCAAGTTCGCCGTTTGATGTAGGGCGAGAACCAGGAAGTCCCCGATCATGTCCAGCCCATCGTTGATCGTCGTGCGCGACGATAGTTCCATGAGTAACAGCAGTCCCGGCCCCAGGTCCGGTGGTCCCACGCCCCGCCGGTCGTACACGCCGGCGCAGAAGCTTGAGCATTTGGCCGCGTATTTGCGGGAGCAGGGCATCTATTCCTCGCAGATCACCGAGTGGCGAAAGCTGCGCGACGCGGGAGTCCTCGACGGCAAACAGCCCGGCGAGAAGATCGGCCGGTTGAGCGCAGAGCAAGCCGAGATCGCCAAGCTGCGCCGGCAGCTGTCGCAGGCTGAGCAGCGGTTAGCGACCACGGAAGTGGCGCTGACGATCATGGGAAAAGCACACGAGCTCTTGGAGCAGTTGTCCAAGAGCTCGCGGGACGAACCCCCGCACACGAAATCCTGATGGCCGTCTACCGCGACCTCACCGCCGCGACCATTCCGACCCGCACCACAGCGCGCCTGGCCGGAGTTTCCCGGGCGACCGCGACACGAACACTCGTGCAAACCCCGACTCGACGCGTAGTCGTGGTGCCGGTGAACAAGCTCAGCGCGACTGAGCGGGCCCAGATCTTGACGTTGGTCACGTCGCCCGAGTTGGTCGATCTGGCGCCGATCCAGATCTATGCCCGACTGCTGGATCAGGGCGTGTATTTGGCGTCGATCTCCACGATTTACCGGGTGTTGGCCGCGAACAAGCTCGTCAAGGAACGCCGCCGCCTGGCCCGCCACCCGGCCCGGGCGATTCCGGAACTGATCGCGACCGGGCCCGGCCAGGTCTATTCGTGGGACATCACCAAGCTCGCCGGGCCCGTCAAGGGCCGCTACTTCGACTGCTACGTGATGATCGATATTTACTCCCGCTACATCGTCGGCGCCTACGTTCACGCCTCAGAATCAGGTGAGCTTGCGCTGGAGATGATGAAGGAGACCTTCGGTATCCACGGCGTTCCGCACGTCGTTCACGCGGACCGGGGCACGTCGATGACATCGAAGACCGTGGCCGCATTGCTCTCCGATCTGGAGGTCACGAAGTCGCATTCGCGGCCTCGGGTCAGCAACGACAACCCGTACTCCGAGGCGTGGTTCAAGACGTTGAAGTTCGCGCCGGTGTTCCCGGAACGCTTTGGCACCCTCGGCGAAGCACGCCTGTTCATGAGCCGTTTCGTCGAGGACTACAACCACACCCACCACCACACCGGCATCGGCTTGAACACTCCCGCCGACGTTCACTACGGACTTGCCGCGGGCCGCGCCATCGAACGCGCCAAGGTCCTAGCCAAAGTCCGCGCGCAGAACCCAGAACGCTTCAGCAAACAGCGCCACACCAAAGATCCTCGCCCTGCCCGGGCCAGCCTGGATCAACCAACCCGCCGAACCCGCAGTCGCGGAGGCCGAACCGAAACTAGCCGCCTAAACTCACGCTGGCCTCATTCACCTTGACAAATTCCGCACCACCCGAGTTGGTAGTTGCAAAGTTGTTGGGAGCCTATGCCCTTCCCCATTTCGCGCAGCAGGACGTTCGTGCCGTATGGCTTACGCCGATCCTCACCGATCCTGTCGTCGCCAACGCATTGGCTCGGGTCAATCCTGGACGGCACCTTGCCATCGGAGGTACGGCCGACCCCTCTTGGCGCCCCGACCTAATCGGCACCACATCTGCCCGCCTCATCGAGGTCGAAGCAGCCAATCACAGCCTCGTACTGAAGTCGAAGCCGTGGCGCGATTCAGCGGAATCTCAACTCGCGATCATCGACCAGATCGTCACCCATTTGCTTAGCTAAGGAACTTCTTGCGAATACATGAGGTGTCTCGAAACCTAGTTGGCTCGAAACCCATGGGCGGTTTCAAACGGTGGGAGCTACAGGGGCTATTTCCTTCCTCGAGGTTAGCTCGCTGAGCAGGTCGGCTGGGGTGCTGCGTTTGAGGGTTTTGCGGGCCGCTCGTTGAGTTCAGTGGCGACTTCGAGGAGGCGTTGCGCGCTGTGCGCGTTAAGGTCGGTGCCTTTGGGGAAGTACTGGCGCAGGAGGCCGTTGGTGTTCTCGTTCGAGCCGCGCTGCCAGCGCGAGGCCGGATCACAGAAGAAAAGCGGAACGCTGGTTGCTTTGCTGATGTCCAGGTGCCGGGCCAGCTCGGTTCCTTGATCCCAGGTCAATGACCGCCGCAGCAGCGGGGGCAGACCGTCGAGTGCACGGATGAGGCCGTCGTGGAGTTCAGCAGAGCTGTGGCCGTTGGGCAGGTGCACCAGGACGACGAACCGGGTCGTGCGTTCAACCAAGGTCGCGATCGCCGATCCTGACGCCGAACCGACGATTGGATCACCTTCCCAATAGCCAGCGACCAGTCGGTTGGTGGCCTCTTTCGGCCGCTCACTCAACATCACCTTGTCGCGGATTTTCCCCGCCGCGTTCAGCTGCGTGCCCCGTGGTTTCCGCGCTGATCGACCCCGGCGTAAGTGCCGGTGCAGGCGCACTCCGACGTAACCGCGGCCTTAAACGTAGAGGCTTTGATAGATCGACTCGTGCGAAACCTGCAGCTCGGCCTGGCCGGCGAACACGACCGCGAGGTCGTCGCTAATCTGCTGCGGGCTCCAGTTCTTCCGCAACCGCTCCTCCACGACAGCGGCCAGCAGCCCGTCGTCGAGCTTGCTCGGCTTGGGCCGGCCCGCTCTGATCACGCAGCGTTTCTGCGCGGCATATGGCCGGTAGCTGCGCGTTGTCGGGTGGGAGTTGCGACGCAGCTCCCGACTGATCGTCGACGCGGAGCGCCCCAGATCCCGTGCGATCGCGCGCACGCCGGCACCGCCCAGCCGCAGATCTGCGATGCGCAGACGCTCCTCCTGGCCCAAGTAGCGCCCCGAAGACGCCCCGGCCGGAACGGGTATTCGCCCGCCGGCGGCCTTGATCCACCGATATCCCTGTCTGCGATTCACTCCCACAGATTCACACGCGGCCGCCGATGACATTCCCTCGCGCACCTGAATCCAGAACAGATCCTCGCGTTCCTTCAACACCACTCTCGACGCCAACTACAACACCTCACTCGCACGGTGTTGTTACGACCCCTTGAAGGCGCCCATGGGATATGAGACGTAGGAGTTCGCCTTTGCAAGCGACGAGCGGCAGGTGACTTGTCTCGTATGTGGCGCTGTCTCGAATCTGTAGGGTTTCAAGACAGCAGGCGTCGAGGAGTGTCCGAGAATTGCGACGGTTCGCGGACGGCCCGTTGATGGATTCAAACCATGCGGATGCCTTCATCGCCGCCGAGTCAGCGAAAGGAGCTGAGGATGCAGGCTTGCAGACTAGCTGGTCGGCTGAAGAACGCCCAGTAGCTCTTGACAAAACGGCTGTTCGCGCAAAGGATCAGCGGCAGAATACCCGTTCATTTTTTCGCTCCGAGTATGTTTCGAAACTACCTCCTAGTAAGGGATTTTGATGAATAAGAAAGCAGCACTTTTGTTTGTGCCAGCGTTGGCTTTGGGCGTGGCCGTATTGACGAGTGGCCCCGCCGTTGCGGCCACAGGCGATGCGTCCTACCAGGGAACGCTCGATTCGATTAACGGAAGTAATGGCAGCGGTACGATTTCCATCCAGGTTTCCGGTGACCAAGCAACAGTTACCGAGACCGTCAGCGGACTGGCCGAGACCTTCGACGGTAAGCCGTATCCGCACGTGCAGCACATCCACATCGGAGCGCAGGGGGTATGCCCCACCACGGCAGCTGACACCGACGGAGATGGTGTGATCAGCACGACCGAAGGTCAACCGTCCTACGGAGAGATTGGTACGACGTTGTCCACCAGCGGTGACACGAGTCCGGCGGCCGGAACTGATCTGACGCTTGCTGGGATGGGTGCAAGCTTCACTTACAACCGCACCTTCACGTTGGATGCTGCCACCGCGGCTTCACTAGAGGCAGGCACGGCAGTCGTGGTGGTCCACGGTCTCGACCCGGCCACGTTGTCTCAAGCAGCACAGGACGCGCCAAGCGATTTGGTTCCGAGTCTGCCCCTGGCAGCTACGTCACCGGCTTTGTGCGGCGCCCTGAGTGCGTCGCAATCGAATATGCCTAATGGTGGCGTGGAAACCGGCGGTGGCAGCACTTCAAGCGGTGCTGACATTGGCCTTCTCGCCCTCGGTGCCGGGTTCCTGACCGCGGCAGGTGGCGCGCTTGTGGTTCGTCGACGTCTCGCCGCACGCGGCTGAGATCGGTTCGATCCCGGTGACTATTCCGGCTGAAAAGCGTCGTCGCGGTAGCCGTCTGGCTACCGCGGCGGCGGTTCTGTGCGTCGCCGTCGGCAGCACAGCGACCGGTTTCGCCCTATGGGGCAACCCCCCTCCTCCACGACCACCAGCCTCGGCTGCCGTGGCGGCCCCCGCTCAGAAGCCCGTCTCCGTTACGCCCTCACCGGAGCCCATCCCCGTGCCACCGGCTCCGCAGGTTGACCCGGTTGTCGGCCCGATCATGACCGCCTCCGAGCCCACCCAGATCAACATCCCCGCAATTGACGTGGACTCTGTCCTGATGCAATTGGGACTGAATCCGGACGGCACGGTGCAGACGCCGTCGTTGGACGAAGCCTCTCCTGCCGGCTGGTACACCGGTTCGCCCACCCCCGGCACGATCGGACCCTCGATCATCTTGGGTCACGTCGACTCCAGAGTGCAGGGGCGCGCGGTGTTCTACCGACTCGGCGATATGCGTCCCGGCGATGAGATTTTGGTTACACGAGCCGATGCAACAGTGGCTGTATTCGTGGTCGATGGAGTGGAAGAATATCCGAAGGATAGCTTTCCGCAGTTCGCCGTTTACGGCAACACCGACCACGCGGGACTACGACTGATCACCTGCGGTGGCGAGTTCAACGAAACCACTCGTACGTACCCAGGCAACGTAGTTGTCTACGCCAGCTTGGTGTCCGATCATGCGGCGTAGCAGAACGAAGACGCGTATCAATAGGCGCGACTGGCTGCTGCTTGCGATCGTGGTGGCCTCCACAGCTTTGCTAGCTGGCTGCGCCGCTATCTCCTCCGGTGCCGAGAACGCAATGGCACCCGGAATGTCAATGCCAGGCACCTCGGTCTCCCCGATTCCGCAGACGAGCTCGGCAGGCAGCGCGGCGGCAGCGCCGTCCGCAGCATCACAGATGATTTGTGGCACCGAAACACGCGACAACATCACACGTGCGCTGGCCCTCGCCGAACCGCCACACTCCGTCGACAGCTGGATCAATCGTCAATACACCTGCATTTACCATCTGACTGATGGAGAATTCGTGATCTCGGTGGAGGAATCCTCGGATGCAGCGTCTGCCCGTAGCTACTTCGACACGATGCAAGGAAACCTTGCCTCAGTCCAACCCATTGAAGGACTCGCGAATCTCGGATTCCCCGCGTACGAAACCGCAGACGGCGTGGTCGTCTTCCTCAAAGACAACATGACATTACAAGTTGACGCCAGAAAGCTGACGGATATGATCGGGCCGCATGGCATAGCCCGCACCGCATTCTCCTATGAAATAGCTACTACCATCCTCGCCTGCTGGACCGAACACTAATCCGGCCGCGTTGCATCAGCCCCGCGCGATGTGGCCGCGGCCAATGGCACCACTAGGACTTCCAGCGCACGCTGCGGGTTCGCCCCGTTCGACTTTCATGCTCGTCGCCCATGGAGGATGTGACTCTTAACCCTTGTGCCTCATATCCCATAGGTTGCGCGACGCCGAATACACCTCGTTTCGGCGACGTCGACACTCGAGTCACGCAGTCGAGTCGTCAGACGATATGAACGCTAGGGCCTCACGCTTCGGCAAGTCCAGCATCCCGTGTAATGGTGGCAGCCAATTGGGGTACATCCACGGCGCTCGTGGTGTCCACTTACAGTGTCGGAAAACCTGAAATCGGACGCGCCACCCTCACCATTTGTTCCCATTCATCAAGCCGAGCCACGTCGGTGTGAACTCTGTGCCGGGGGCGTTCTATATATCGAGATCGTGCAAGCTTTAGAGGCACCTCACACCACAGTTCGATTCCGTGCTCCACCCGAGACGCTCACAAGCCACGCTTGAATGATTCGACAAGTGTTGGGCCGTCGATCATCCCGACCATTGACCACATTGCATCCGCAGCTAGGGCCCCAATTCGTTGTGTAGGAATATCTACTGTGACGAGGTCTGCAAGTGCCTCATTTATTGCGTCCCTGGAAATGACCGAGGAACCTAGTTCCGGGCCGAGGGTCTTCGCAAGTGTCGACTTGCCGGCCCCCGGAATACCGTTCACAAACACCGCGACTTGGCCCATGCGACCAAACTATCGACGCTAATTGCCTCCGCTCGCTCCATTGGACGGGTGGGGGCCGTCGATGGAATGCCTAGCTGACTAAGAATCTAAGTGAGTCATATCCCGTGTGCTTCGACACACGCGGGTTGCACGACGTCTCACACTGATTGGACAGCAACGGACAAGCTGGGCGGGCAGGTTAGCGCCTTGAGAATGCTCTAGAGGCGCGTTCAGGGATTGCCGGCAGCCGCTCCCGTTTGGGCGCCGAAGTGAAGTTCATTCCACCGAAGCATCGACCTCTTTCCTTCGGGGGTGGCGTCGTCATAGCTTCTCCGGTGTGGCCTAGCGAATTTCAGTGGCTTGGGACCACACGGCTTGCCAGCGGTCGTCAAGAAATTCGTAGCTGTCGGTGTGCCAGTAGTTGGTCCGTGGAATCGGACGTCCGCCAAATTCAACTTCCAGGGTTGCCCGATAGCGGATAGTAGCTGTGTTGCTGTGGCATCGGACAGCGATGTGTCCGGGTTCCCAGCTGAGGTAGTTGATCTGCCCTGCAGCGACGGCGTCTAGGTACTGCTCGCGGGTGAGGACGGCACCGATCGGGGTTATGAGCTCGAAATCGGCTCCGTGATAGTTGATGGCCTTTTCGGTATCGCCGTCAACGAGGGTGCGAAGGCGTGCCTGTTCGGTGGAGCGGATGAGGTCTTCGATGGTGGAGGTGCTTTCAGTCATTGCGAGTCCTTCTCTTGGTGGGACACAGGGGTGTCGGTTCGGGGAATCTGGTGGCTATGGGACGCGGACGAGGCCCCATTCAATGAGCGATTGGGCCGTGTCGCTGATGGCCTGAGATTCAGGACGAGGCGCCCAGCCGAGTATCTGGCGGGCCTGCGTTGTGTCAACGCTGAGGTCCCGGCCGAGCTCGTGGTTTATGCCACGAGCAGGGGGGTCGGTGAGGGCCATGATTCGCACCATCCAGTCAGGGGTCAGTTTGGTCGGCAGCCGATGAGCATACTCAGGAAAATCACGGGCGAGGTGGTTGCTGACTTCTCGGATCCATCGAAACTCCCCGCTGACGATTAGTCGCTGCCCGGCCGCTTGTAGCTCAACCATGGCACGGATGTGGGCTTCTGCGACGTCTCTGACGTCGGCAGACGAGAAGCCAAACCTTGGTAGGCCGCGGAACCCGCCGGCCAGGAGCTGGGCGATGACCCCGACCGACGCACCAACCTTGGGTTCGAGGGGAGGGCCCAAGATGACTCCCGGGTTGATGACGGTCAGTTCGGTCCGATTTGCGCGCGCAAAAGCCCAGGCGTCCTGCTCGGCTAGGGTTTTGGACCGGTATTCACGTCCGTCCAATCCTATTCCGTGTAGGGTGCCTGTCCCGGACCGTGGTTCGTTGCAGCGACCGAAGAGGTCAGAACGACGCGCTTGACTTGGGCCCGCTGCGCCGCCCGGAGAACGCGGAGAGTTCCTTCCCGCGCCGGTCGGATAATGTCGGCTGCGTGCCTTGGTGCCACGGCCGGGAGGGCGACGCGGTGTGGATGACGTAGTCGCAGACAGCGGTGGCATCGTCCCAGCCGACGTCGGAGGTCAGATCCGCGGAGTACAGGCTGAGCCGGTAATCGGTAACGTCCGCCGCCTCGGACAGACGCGAACTCAACTCCGAATGCCGGCCCACATTCCGGACGGTTCCCGCACGCGATCGCCGAAATTGAGCAGCGTCGAAGCAACGTGTCCACCAAAAAAGTCCGGAGATTCCCGTGACCAGCACGATAGTGTCCTTCTCGATCGATCGATCGACAACCATGGGTCTTCTCCTGTCATTGAAGCGGCTACCGCCACCAGCATGGACAGCTTGACTCAAAATGTCCAATTGTACAACTGGACGCAATGCGTTCGAAGTGTCAGAATCGCTTCATGAGTTCCACTGAGAAGGTCGACCAGATACTAGATGCTTCACTAGTTGTCTTCTGCCGCTACGGATTTAGCAAGACCACCATGAAGGATCTCGCCGACGCGGCAGGTATCTCACGCGCGTCCCTCTACCTCCACTTCAGCAACAAGGAAGACCTGTTTCGCGCTGGCTCCGAGCGGGCGCATGCCACGGTCATGGCCGACGTCGAAACCGTGCTGAACATTAGGGGTCCAGTCATTGAGCGGATCGACAAAGCGATGACCGCCTATCTCCAAGGGCTAATGGAGGAGATCAGTGCCAGTCCCCACGGCCAAGAACTATTCGCCTCCAACCTGGCCCTCTCCAGCGACATAACTCAAATGTCCCGTCAACGTTTATCAGACCGTATCGCTGAAGTCCTAGCCGAAGCGGCCGCGATGGGAGAAATTCGCCTCACCGACATCGGGGCAACACCGTCCGAGTTGGCCGGACTCATCCTGGCCACCGTGGAGGGCATCAAGGCAGCGGGAGGCGCGGGCGGGCAGATCAGCAGCGGCGGTTCACTGTTCATGCGGATTCTTGGCGCGGCCATATCCCAGTAACTGGCAGGGACCAGGCACCTACGACAGCGATTGGTCAGCTGTCGACCACGGGGCCTCTGCGATGGATCTCAACGGCTCGTCGGGAACCCAGTCGAGGGCTGCTGCAAGCTGATCGGCAGCGGGAAGTGCGCTGCGCTCGTCGGCGGGCAGGGTGTCGTAGGAGTACGTCGAAACGGCCATTGGCGAAGTGGCGCTACCCAGCGAGTACCTGACCGTGTGGTCGTTGCGGCTGCCGCAGATCAGGATTCCGACTGTTGGTGCGTGGGCGCTGCGGCGGAGTCGGTCGTCGACCAGGGCGCCGTAGAACCCGAGCTGACCGGCGTGCTCGGGGAGGAACTTTCCTGTCTTCAGTTCGATGACGACGTATCGCAGTTGTTCGACGTGGAAGAACAGGAGGTCGAGATAGAAGTCGTCGCCGTCAACGTCGAAGTGGACTTGGCGGCCGACGAAGGCGAAGCCGGCGCCGAGTTCGCGGAGGGTGTCGACGGTGCGGTCCATGAGCGCTTGTTCGAGTTCTCGTTCGGCGACGTCTGCTGCGAGGTCGAGGAAGTGGAAGACGTAGGGGTCTTTGGCGAGTTGGTGTGCCAGGTCGGAGTCTGCTGGTGCGAGTTGGGTGCTGAAGTTCGAGGGTGATGATCCGATCCGCGCGCGGGTTTGGTTCACGATTTGGTTCATCAGCACGTTGCGGGACCAGCCGTGTTGGGCTGCTGCAGCTGCGTACCATTCCCGGTTGTCGTGTTTGTCGTGTTTGTCGTGTTTGTCGTGTTTGTCGTGTTTGTCGAGTTTGTCGAGTTTGTCGAGGAGGACGGTGATGTGGCCCCAGGGCAATTGGCCAACAGCTTGTTGGCCAATTGGGCGTTGGTCGTTCCAGGCCTGCGCGAATGCTCGCATGTACTTGAGGTTGGAGCGCGAGAAACCCTTCATTCCTTGGAACTCGGCCCGCAGGTCGTCGGCTAGTTGGTTGAGTTCGCCTGTGCCCCAGCCGCCTTGTGCTTGGCGGAGGGAGAGGGTGTGGCCAATGTTCCAGTACAGCTCGAGCAGGTCTGTGTTGACGCGGCGTTGGACGCGTAGGCGGGCGCCGCGGACGCGGGTTTTGAGTTCCTCGAGGACAAGCCGGTAGTCGTCGGGTGCAAGTGCGTTCTGAGACATCGATCGGAGCTTACCGGCCCGAAAAGATCTCTCCATATTGGACCTCACCTTGAGCCGAGACACAGCGAAGAAATTAGCGTGCGGCGCCGGTGTCCGCCAGACATATCTGCGGTGCAGACAGTTTCACATAGCCTCCGCTCACCGGAACCTATTTCGGACGGGGATACGGACGCGGCGCGCCCACGTCATTCCGGGCGTGTCGATCGGCCAAGAGAGTGTCCGCCAGCCGATCGGCTATTGAGACGGGCGGAATAGGGGATGCTTGCTTTCATTGGTACAAGTTGATGGGACTTCATGGCAAAGCTGAGCGGACATACGAAGCAGGCATTGGCCGTGCTGCTTGATCAAGAATCTGACCACAAGATGATCGATAGTTTGTATCAGCGCTTCGACGTCAAGCCGCTGTCAACAGCCAACGGTTTTCCGACCAAGTTGAAGAAGGCGACCCACCTGGGGCCACGGCGTTTCAAAGCCTCATCGGCTATGTCGCGAGCGACGCGTCTCGTATGTCTCCCGCATTCAGGCGAGGCAGACAAGAATCCGCGGACCTCTACGAGAGCTTGGACCGCGACCTAGCTCCGGCCAGACAACGGACGGCGGAACGCAAGTTCACATGACCCGGAACGAGTGCATCAATGGCCGAAAAAAGTTCGACCCCTGACACCAAGCGCCTCGTTTTCGTGGTGAAGGGACGAGACCAGGAGGCCTACGAAGCGTTGGAAGCATTCTTGATGGCGCTCGATCTGAGGATCGTCACCTGGGATGACGCGGTTCGTGAGTGTGGTGGAGGAACCCCCAGCACACTTGACATTGTTCGCGCCGGAATACGGCTCGCCAATGCAGTCGTCGTCCTCATGACGCCTGATGATCTTGGACAAGTTAAAGGAGAGTTCTCTCAGCAGAACGATGATTCGCGCGAGGGACGCCTGACTGGTCAGGCGCGCCAGAACGTCATCTTCGAAGCTGGCTGGGCAATGGCCCTTGACCAGGATCACGTCGTTCTCGTTAGAGTCGGGGAGGTTCGAAAGCTACGCGACATTGATGGTCTTAACTACTTGAACTTGTCCGGCGATATTTCTAGCCGTAAATCGCTAATCGGCCGTTTAAGGAATTGCCACCTCGACGTTGATGATGCGGGGGAGCGCGGGCGCACGGCGGGAACTTTCCCCGATCAGATGTAGCTACCGCCGGAGTAGCGGACCGCCCAATGATTTGGGGCGGTTCAGGATTTCCCGTACTCCAGTATGAATTTTGGTGCCGAAAATCCGCGCCTGTGCCGAGTGGGTGTAGGGCGTGTTGCAGTGCAAATCACCGGTTTCCGTGTCGAAAGAGTAGTTCGCGTCCCACGTCTGTTTTCAATGGTCTGGCGCCAGAGCAACGCGCAACGCTCCCGCGATCTTCGAGACGTGATGCTCACCCACGGATGGGACCCCCACCGAGCGGATGCGCGCCGCCCATAGGCGGCCTCTTCAGGCTGTTTGTCGGCCGGGATACGTGGGTCGAGATGTCAGTTGTTGCCCTGGTCGACATCAACGGCCTGGTCGCCGTTGATGTTGGTGCCAGTCGCGATCGCGAGGGGTCGCAGTGGGCCCAGGAGTACGGTGAGTTGTGTGCAGGGCAGTGCACGCATCGGGGCGCAGCCAGTAAATGCCGGCAGCGTCAGAGGAAACTGGAGGAATTCGGTTTGTATCCAGCAGGAGGAAATACTGCACCGTTCATGTCGACGGTAAATCAGTTGCAGTCGGGTTACATCCCTCTAAGGGGTGTGGGTTCTGCGGCACGAGTGGGGCCGGATTGTGCCGGCGGCGAGTGCTGTGGGCATAGCGACTCAACCGGCATCGGGTGTAGATCGACCGGTCACAAGCTTTGGCCCCTCGCCTGCCGTGAGCCCGTGCATGCCAGCAGCGGAGTTCCACTGTGTAGCGCGGTGATATCCGATTCTGGCGTTCGAAGCGGCATAGTGTGGTGACGCCATTGTCCGAGGCATCCGATCAGCAGAAGCTGATGCTGAGCATGGCTTCGGGCAGTCAGGCTGCGTTCGGTCTGATCTACGATCAGTTGAGTGTTCCGACGTTTGCGATCTGCAATCACTATCTGAAGTCCCCGGCCGCGGCCGACGAGGCCATGTGCGGCCTGTGGCTATACGTCTGGCAAAACGCGGCGATGTTGTCAGGGCTTGACGGCTCGCCTTGGTCAATCATCATTGGCACAGCGGAGCGCCACGCCAAGCATGACGCTCAGACAGAGCGCCTAGCCCGAGGAACGGCTACCACTTTGTCCAGATAAATCCCCATCCGCGGGCGGCTCCGCCGCCCCGTCGCGCGCCACCTCGAGGCGCACGGCTACACAATCTGCGATATCGGCGTAGTGCGTGGCGTCTCTTATCAGCGTGTGTACCAGCTCACCCAGTAGAACTATCGACCAGGAGACTCAATGTCAGCTAACGAAAACG
>NZ_SOFX01000019.1:0-13013 GCF_004402745.1 Cryobacterium sp. TMN-39-2 | reverse complement strand
CCGCATCCGCGCCACGGGCCGCCGCACCGCCGCCCGCCGTTACGCCGGCGGCGCCCGCTGCTGCTGCCCCGGTACCTGCGGCCCCGGCACCCGCGGCCGACCCTGAGCACACTCAGCCCCTCACCAAGACGCCGGCTCCGCCGCGGCGGACTCCCGCCGACCTCGAAGCGGCGCCCTGGTGGACGACCCCGGCCCAGTCCCGGCTGGTGCCCACCGCTGAAGAGGAGACGGCCGCTCTCGGTCGTCGTACGCCGGCCACCCCGCCGAGCCCGTTGGACACCGGCGTCGCACCGCGCCCCGCCGACTCCACCAGCGCCACGGTCTCTCGGCACGCCGCTCACGTACCACTCCCCGAACCGGCTCCGGCCGCGCTCCCCGTGTCCGCCGCAACCGCGGCCGCGGCCACCGGTGCAGCCACGGCAGCGCCCGGCCACGACGCCCACGCCGCACCGGCGCCGTCCGCCGACGAACCCGGTCCCCGTCGCCGCGGTCCGGCCGACGGCGAGCCGCCGCGCCGCCCCTCGAAGCGAGACCTGCTTTGGGTCGGGGGTGCCGTGGTCGCGGTGCTCGTGATCATCGGTCTCTTCTTCCTGGGCCAGAGCCTGGGTGACACCCCGGCGGCCGCTCCCACCGAATCTGCCTCAGCCCAGGCGGGCACCACCACGGAGCCCACGACCGCCCCCGAGCCCGCCGCCCCGGGCCCGCAGCCGGCCGGCGTGCACGCCTGGAACACCCTGTTCGGCACCGAGTGCCTCGAACCGTACACGTCGCCCTGGGACGAAGAATTCACCGTCGTCGACTGCGCCACCCCGCACATGGGCCAGCTGGTCTACCGCGGCATCCTCGAGGGCGACAGCGGTTCCCCGTTCCCCGGTGAGCAGGCGTTCGCCGACCAGATCAACGTTCTCTGCAGCGCCCCCGGCGTGATCGACTTCGAAACCGCCGGCGCCTACGGCGATGTGCAGCTGCAAGGCAGTTACCCGGTGACCGCCGAGCAGTGGGACGCCGGCGAGAGGTACTTCTACTGCTTCGCGAGCCGGTCCTCGGGCGAGCCGCTCACCGCGAGCCTGGCCCCGGCCGCCTAACGGCGCCGTAGCCACTCCGCACACACAGAAAGCCGGGCCCGAGGGCCCGGCTTTCCGTGTCACCGCGGTGCGCGGGCGGCTAGATTTCGTCGGATTCGACAGGTCCGGCGGCGAGCAGCTGGTGCACGCCGTCGAGGATCTCGTCGGGGCGGAAGGGGTACCGAGCGATCTCGGCGGGGTCGCTGATGCCGGTGAGCACCAGAACCGTGTGCAAACCGGCCTCGATGCCGGCGACGATGTCGGTGTCCATCCGGTCGCCGATCATGCCGGTGTTCTCCGAGTGCGCGCCGATGCGGTTCATCGCCGAGCGGAACATCATCGGATTGGGCTTGCCCACGACGTAGGGCTCCATGCCGGTGGCCTTGGTGATCAGCGCGGCGATCGCGCCGGTGGCCGGCATCGGTCCCTCGGCGCTGGGGCCGGTCGCATCCGGGTTGGTCACGATGAACCGGGCGCCCTTGAGCAGCAGCCGGATGGCTTTGGTGATGGCCTCGAACGAGTAGTTGCGGGTCTCACCCACGACCACGTAGTCGGGGTTGGTCTCGGTCATGATGAAGCCGGCCTCGTGCAACGCGGTGGTGAGCCCGACCTCGCCGATCACGAATGCCGTGCCGCCGGGGCTCTGCTGTTTGAGGAAGTCCGCCGTGGCCAGCGCGGAGGTCCAGATGCGTTCCTCAGGCACGTTCAGCCCTGAGGAGCGCAGGCGGGCCGACAGGTCGCGCGGCGTGAAGATGGAGTTGTTCGTCAGCACCAGGAACGGTGTGCCGGCATCGGTCCACTGCTGCAGCAATTCGGCAGCGCCGGGCAGGGCCTGGTTTTCATGCACCAGGACGCCGTCCATGTCGGTGAGCCAGCATTCGATCTCGTCACGGGTTCTCATGACTCGCTCCTTCTTGTGGGACGAACTGGGCGCAACCAGGGGGACAGGCTGCCGTATCCAGACTATCGGGGAGAGGTTTGCTGGCGGCACCCCGCCGCCGCCCTTGGCGGCGCGGTGCGCCCGGTCAGCGCGTGAGCCAGATGGCGCCGGCGGCGTCCGGGGCGAGCGGGTGCAGCTCCCCGTCGGGCAGCCGCACACTGTGCGCGTCGACCACATCCAGTCGACTGCCGGGGCCGATGCCCGCGTCGGCCAGGGCACGCAGGATGCCCGGATCGCGATCGCTGACCCTCAGCACGGTTCCGGCGTGGCCGGGCGCCGCATCCGCGAGCAGGACCGCCGGCACCCGCACGCTGGAGCCGTCGGCGCCGGGGATGGGATCGCCGTGCGGGTCGGCCGCCGGGTGGCCCAGATGGGCGTCGATGGCCTCGAGCAGCCGGTCGGAGATCGCGTGCTCGAGCACCTCCGCCTCGTCGTGCACCTCGTCCCAGGTGTAGCCGAGCTCCCGCACCAGCCAGGTCTCGATCAGCCGGTGCCGGCGCACCACGGCCGTGGCGCGCATCCGCCCGGCTGCGGTGAGGGTGAGCGGGCCGTACGGCACGTGGGCAATGAACCCGTCGGCAGCGAGCTTCTTCACCATCTCGGTCACCGACGACGGAGCGATGCCCAGCCGGGTGGCCAGGACCCGGGGTGTGATCGGCGCCGGCTGCCACTCGGTGTGCGCGTAGATCGTCTTGAGGTAGTCCTCGGCGGCCGGTGTGGTGGGTTTCATGACCACCTCGGGGTAGCTGGCCGGTTCATGCGGCGGTGAAGACGAGCACGAGCAGGACGGCGTTGAGGGACACCAGCAGCACCGCGGCCACGGCGCCGGCGGCCGTGGTGAACCAGCGGTTGGCGAAGTCGCCGAGCAGGCCGCGCTGCGCCGTGAGCCACACCAACGGGATGAGGGCGAACGGGATGCCGAACGACAACACCACCTGGCTCAGCACCAGCGCCTGAGTGGGATCGAATCCCACGCCGAGGATCAGCAGCGCCGGGATGAGGGTGACGATGCGGCGCAGCAGCAGTGGCACCCGCAGCTTGAGCAGGCCGTGCATGATCTCGGCTCCGGCGTAGGCGCCCACCGAGGTGGAGGCGAGACCGGAGGCCAGCAGCCCGATCGCGAACACCGTCGCGACCACCGGGCCGAGCGTGCTCTGCAGGGCCGCGTACGCACCCTCGAGCGAGTCGGTGCCCGGCACCCCCTGCAGAGCCGAGGCCGCGAGCAGCAGTATGGCGAGGTTGACGGTGCCGGCGATGGCCATGGCGATTGTGACATCCCACTTCGTCGCCCAGAGCAGGCGCCGGGTGGCGGCCGGTCCCTCCTGCATCGGGAACCTGTCGCGGGTGAGCGCGGAGTGCGCGTAGATGGCGTGGGGCATGATCGTGGCACCGAGGATCGACGCCGCCAGCAGCACCGAGTCCGCGCCCTCGAAGCGCGGCACCAGACCGTCGAGAACCGAACCGGCGTCCGGCGGCGCGAAGAAGACCCCGGCGGCGAAGCCCACCGTGATGATCAGAAGCAGGGCCACGATGACCCGCTCGAAAACGCGCGGGCCGCGTCGTGTCTGCACGGTGAGCACGATCATCGAGATGACACCGGTGATCACACCGCCGGCCAGCAGCGGCAGCCCGAAGAGCAGGTTGAGGGCCACGGCGCCGCCGATGATCTCGGCCAGGTCGGTGGCCATGGCCACGAGCTCGGCCTGCACCCAGTAGAGCCGACGGGCGGTTGGCCGCCGCAGGCGCACCCCGAGGATCTCCGGCAGGCTGGTGCCGGTGACGATGCCCAGCTTCGCCGACAGGTACTGGATCAGCCACGCCATCAGGTTGCCGGCCACGACCACCCAGACCAACAGGTACCCGTACCGGGCGCCCGCGGTCATATTGCTGGCCACGTTGCCCGGGTCCAGATAGGCCACGCCGGCCACGAGCGCCGGTCCGAGCAGCCAGAGCAGCCGGGTGGAGGCCACCGAGTTCAGCGAGGGAGGGGCGGCGCGTTCCGCCACGGTCGCGGTCGCTGCAGGGTCAGATTGAGGCATGCCTAAATCGTAGTGAGTATTTAGGTAAGCCGAAACCCCCTCGGGGCGGATGCCGCGTGCCCGGCGGCCCCGCCGACGGAATCAGTCGCCGATGACGAGGACGAGACCGCTGGGGCTGTTCGCCTGGGCGAGGAAAGTGCTGATCCGGTCCCGATCAAGGGCGTGTGCGCGGGCGGTGCGATAGTGAAACTGCACGCTGATGCCCGGCGTCAACCAGATCGTGGTGCGACTCTCCCCGGTCTTGCCCGGGTAGCCCCAGCTGAAGTAGAAGGACTGCTGGAGACGGAACTTGGCGCCCACCACCGCCTGGAGGTGGCTGAGGAGAAGGTCGTCCAGGATCACGGTCAGGGTGGAGTCGTAGATGAACCGCCCCACGCTCAGGTCCTCGCCCGCGGCCGGCGCACCACAGGGCGCGTGAGCAAGATCGGTCCATGGTCCATCGCGACGCCCCCCGGGTCGTGTGCTGGTGCCGGCTGCGCGGTCGCCCGCCAGATTCAGATTTTCACTGTACCGAGAGGCGTGCGGGCCCGGTCAGTCCCCAGTCCGGGGCATCAGCCGGGGAGTGGGCTACTCGCGCACGTCCTCGGGCAGTTCGACGGCGGGCACGGCGGCCTTGCCGCGGGTGCGCAGGGCCTCGCGCCCGGCCTTGTACAGCTCGGAGAGGATCGGGATGCCCGAGAGCAGCACGATGCCGATGATGAAGTACTCGGAGTAGTCGGCGACGAACTGGATCTGCCCGAGCAGGAAGCCCACCATGGTGAGGCCGACGCCCCAGGCGAACGCGCCGATCAGGTTGAAGGTCACGAAAGTGCGGTAGCTCATCTTGCCGACGCCGGCAGCGAGGGGCACGAAGGCGCGGAAGACGGGCAGGAAGCGCGCGATGATGACGGCCTTGCCACCGTGCTTGGCGAAGAACGCGTTGGTGCGTTCGACGTTCTTCGGGTTGAAGAACCGGTTCTGCTCGCGGGCGAAGACGGCCGGTCCGGCCTTGCGCCCCACGCCGTAGGCCAGCTGGTCACCCGCGAACGCGGCGACGAAGATGATCGCACAGGTCACGAAGATGGGGAACGGCACGTCGCCGGTGGCGGTGAGCAGCCCCACCGTGAAGAGCAGGGAGTCGCCCGGCAGGAACGACAGCACGATGAAGCCGGTCTCGACGAACACGACGGCGGCGACGCCCAACAGCACGAACGATCCGAACCAACCGATCAGCCACTCGGAGTCGAGGAAGTCGATGCCGAAGAGTGTGGGATGCATGGAACTGCCTTCCGGTCGGGGTCATGAGTGCGGTCTCGATCGGATGGCGCCGGCGCCAAGACGCGGTCGGAACCGCCGCGGCTGCCGACTGTTGCGCACCCTGACCCCCAGGGTAGCGAACCCGAGGTGAACGGAAGCTGGGTGCTGCGGCCGGCGGTCCTCAGTCGGTGGGGGTGGTCGAGGCGGCCGCGGTACCGTCCAACGCCGCACGCACGAGATCGAGGGCGGCGTCGCGGGTCAGGCCCAACTCGGCTGCGCGGCGCGCGTAGGCCCGGGCGGCATCCGCTGCCGGGCCCGACGTCGTGACGCCGGCGATCACGGATCCGTTGCGGCCGCGGGTTTCGATCACTCCGTGGCGTTCGAGCTCGCGGTAGCTGCGCGCCACCGTGTTGGGCGCGATGCCCAGGTCGTCGGCCAGACGTCGCACAGTGGGCAGCTGCGCGCCGGGCTTCAGGTCGCCGGCACGCACGGCCGCGACGATCTGGGATCGAATCTGTTCGTATGGGGCGACGCCCGAGTCGGGATCGATGACGAGCATCATGTCGGAGAGCCGGCCGCTCGGTCGGCCCACAGCCGACGCCAGTAGTGCTGCTGGGGCTTCGAGGTGATATCGACGATGAAGAGGGTGATCCCGCCGGCCAGAAGGATTGCGGGGATCCCGACACCAACCACCGCCGCGGTGGCGACACCACCTGAGTAATCGCCCAGGAAGCCGATGTCGAAGAACGTGCTCAGAACGGACACGAAGCCCAGCGTGATGGGCACGGCGTGCAGGTCCCGCAGGGCTCGCGAGCGCAGGCCGTCATTCCAGGCCAGATCGGTGGCGGATGCCGACGGCTGGCCGCGATCGAGGATGCGGCGGGACAGCGCCTCCGACACCAGCAGCCCGGCGATCGAGGCATAGGCGAGCCAGGCGCCGGCCGACCCCCAGATGTAGGCGGAGGAGAGGCGCGCGTCGCCGAGCGCCCCGACACTGAAGGCGATCCATGCGGCGAGGATGGCCAGCAGCGCGAGCGCCGGCAGGACGCGTCCGCTCCAGCGTTCCAGCGGCGGCACGTAGTCCGCATAGCCGGGAATGGACGACCGGGCGACACGAGGCCCGGCGAAGGGCGTGAATGCGCTCGCCGCCGACGCGAGTGCGGCGCCGACGGAGCTGCCGACGCCCAGGCCGCCGAAGATCAGCACGGGAACGTAGCCGGCGTCGAAGCCACCGGGAAGGAGCAGGGCGGTGATGACCGCGAGCCCGACGCCGATGACCCCGCCGGTCAGGAGCGCGCGCTCTCGGCAGATGAGCTGGCCGGTGATGCGCTCGGCGGTGTCGACGGGCACGGCGACGCCCAGGCGGCGCGCGTACGCGTCCAGCTCTCGCGGCCGGTTGGCGGGCTTGCTCGAGCTGAGCGGGGTAAAGGCCGACATGATCGCGATGGCGCAGCACAAAAACACAAAGGACACACGAGCCTCCATTCCCCGGGTCGAAGGTCGTCATCCGCCTTCGTAGCAATACAAATAATGTAGCGGTACAAAACCACGGAAAGCAACCGGGGGTGCCGGACGTCCCGCGTTGGCGGGATACGGTGGTGCAGTGCCAGAACCGTTGAACCCCACGCCAGAGCTGTCCACCAACGGGGTCGGCCCGTGGGTCGGGGAATGGCCGGAGGAGCCGTACTACGACCGAGAGCTGCTCGAACGCGGCGACACCCGCAACGTGATCGACCGGTACCGGTACTGGTCGATGCCGGCGATCGTCGCCGACCTCGACGAGAAGCGCAACCCGTTCCACGTGGCCATCGAGAACTGGCAGCACGACATGAACATCGGCTCCATCGTTCGCAGCGCCAATGCGTTCGGCGCCGATACCGTGCACATCATCGGCCGCAAGCGTTGGAACAAGCGCGGCGCCATGGTGACCGACCGTTACCAGCACGTGCTGCACCACCCGGATGTGGCGGCGTTCGTCGAGTGGGCCCGCACCGAGAACCTGCCGATCATCGCCATCGACAACCTGCCCGGCAGCGTGATCATGGAGACCTTCAGCTTCCCCGAGCACTGTGTGCTCCTGTTCGGCCAGGAGGGTCCCGGCCTCTCGCCGGAGGCCGTGGCTGCCGGTGACGCCCTGGTGGAAATCAGCCAGTTCGGCTCGACGCGCTCGATGAACGCTTCCGCGGCGGCCGCGGTCACCATGCACGCCTGGATTCTGCAGCACAAATTCTGACCCGCCCGGCCCGGCCGAGGGCTAGCGTGGAGTCATGACTGCGATCACCGACGATCTCCCTGCCAGACTCCTGCACGAAGCCCACGAGGGCTGGCGCGCCATCCTCGCCGGCAAGGGCGGTGACTACTACCAGCGCACCATGACCGGGGACGGTCTGCTGATTCTGCCGGGGGTGGTGCTCGGCCGCGACGACGTGCGCGCCGCGTTCAAGGCCGCCGCTCCGCTGGATCGGTATGAACTGCACGAGCCGGCCGTCATTCGGTTGGGTGAGCACGCGGGCGTGCTGGTCTACAGGTCCACGGCCTGGCGAGGTGACACCGCGACCGAGCTGCAGATGTCCACGACCTACCTCTTCGACGAGAACAACGGCGGCTGGGCGATCGCGGCGCACCAGGAGTCGCCGGTCTAGGCATCCCCTTCGCCGCACCCCGTATGGCCCATCGCGCCCCCTATAGCGGGCGCGATGGGCCATAGCTGGTGCGGCGATGACCTTCGGCGTCGCCGAGAGGGGCGATCAATGGCCGGTCTCGGCGGCACGCTCCCCGGTGAGCGCCGAAACCGGAACCGTGCAGGCGTCGCCGCGCCACGCCTCGAGGCCCTCCTTCGCCGCGAAGCCGGCAATCACCAGCGCCGCGACCGAGTCCGCCCAGGCCCAGCCGAGCAGTGAGTTGAGCAGCAACCCGGCCAGCAGCGCGGCAGAGAGGTAGCTGCAGAGCAGGGTCTGCTTCGAGTCGGCGACGGCGGATGCCGAGCCGAGTTCCCGGCCGGTGCGACGCTCGAACCAGCTCAAGACCGGCATGATCGCCAGGCTCACCGCGGCCAAGGCGATCCCCACCGGGCTGTGCTCGGCCTCGCGCACCCCGAAGAGCGAGAGGCCGGCATCCACGCTCACGTAGGCCGCCAGCGCGAAGAAGGAGACGGCGATCACCCGAAGGGCCACCCGCTCGCGCTTCTCCGGGTCCGGTGCCGCGAACTGCCAGGCGATCGCCGCCGCCGAGAGCACCTCGACGATCGAGTCGAGGCCGAAGCCGACCAGTGCGGCGGAGGAGGCGACGGTGCCGGCGGCCAGGGCGATGCCCGCCTCGATCACGTTGTAGCTGATGGTGATCGCCACCACCAGTCGGATGCGGCGCTGCAGCACGCGGCGACGGATCGGGTCGAGTGACGATGCCGTGTTCGTGGCGGTCATGCGGGGGTATCGCAGCAGCCGGGAACGTCGCAGTCGGTTTCGGTGCAGGGCTCGCCGTCGTCGACGGCGAGCACCACCTCGACGAGGGCCGCGAGCGCGCGGGTCAGGTGCGGGTCGGCGATCTCGTACCGGGTTTGCCGGCCCTCTGGGACCGCGGCCACGATGCCGCAGCCGCGCAGGCAGCTCAGGTGGTTGGAGACGTTCGACCGGGTGAGGTTGAGCGACCGGGCGATCCGGGCCGGGTAGCCCGGCGCCTCGAGCAGGCTCAGCAGGATGCGGGACCGGGTGGGGTCGGCCATCGCACGACCCAGGCGATTCATGACGTCGAGGTGGCTCGCAATGGTCAGCATTGACTGACCATACAGCGCCGGGTGACCTATCGCCAAGCCCGACCCCGAACGTCGGGATTTAACTTGCACTGTGTGTCCAATGATGCAAAACTGCACTCTATGTCAGAAAGTGCAATCACTTCCCGTGTTGAGCGACGGATGCGTAAAACCGCCGCCAATCTCACGGCGGTGTCGCGTCGGCTCACGGCGGAGCGCGGCCTGGCCGGTTTCACGATCGAGGAGGTGTGCTCCGCCGTCGACGTGTCCCGGCGCACCTTCTTCAACTACTTCGCCAGCAAGGAAGACGCCGTCATCGGGGTCAATCCCGACGACGAGTACCGACTCTTCGCCGAAAAGTTCCTGGCCCGCGGAGCGGGCGAGTGGCCGCAGGTGCTCAACGACCTGATCGACCTGGCCATCCAGCACATTGAATCCGATGAGATGGACCCCCGGGAGCACAGCGACCTGATGGTCGCCCTGGAACGTGAGCCGCGCTTGCTGGCCCGTTTCATCGGCCTGTCCAGGGACCGCGACCGCCAGCTCCGCGGCCTCATCGTCGAGAGGCAAGGCGTCGACGGCGACGATCCGCGTGCTGCGGCGATCGTGAGCATCGTCGGCTCGCTCATGAAATCCACCGCCGACACCTTCGTCGATCCGGCGAATGACCAAGACTTCGCCGTCATCCTCTCTTCTTCGCTCGACGCCATGCGCCTCGTGCTGGCCGTACCCACTCCCTGAAAGGCAACATTTCGTGACCACCACCTCCGAGGCGCCGCTCCTCCTCACCCAACGGCGAATCTGGATCATCTTCGGCGCCCTGATCGCCGGCATGCTCTTGTCCAGCCTCGACCAGACCATCGTCTCCACCGCGATGCCCACCATCGTCGGCCAGCTCGGCGGCGTCGAGCACCAGGTCTGGCTCACCACGGCCTACCTGCTGGCGACGACCATCGTGATGCCCGTGTACGGCAAGTTCGGTGACGTGCTCGGCCGTCGCAACCTGTTCTTGATCGCGATCGCGCTGTTCACCATCGCCTCGGTGGGTTGTGCCTTCGCCGGCGACTTCACCCAGCTGGTGGTCTGGCGTGCCGTGCAGGGCCTCGGTGGTGGCGGATTGATGATCCTCTCCCAGGCGATCATCGCCGACATCGTGCCCGCATCCGAGCGTGGCAAGTACCTCGGCCCGCTCGGCGCCGTCTTCGGCCTCTCCGCCGTCGGCGGTCCGCTCCTGGGCGGTTTCTTCGTGGACCACCTCACCTGGCAGTGGGCGTTCTACATCAACATCCCCGTCGGCATCGCGGCCTTCGCGATCGCCTGGTTCGCCCTGCGGCTGCCGAGCAAGAAGGCCACCCAGCCGATCGACATCCTCGGCGTCATCTTCCTGTCGGCCTTCACGACCTGCCTGATCTTCTTCACCGACTTCGGCGGCAACGCCGACCATGGCTGGGAAGCGATTGAGACCTGGCTCTTCGGTGCCGGCATGCTGCTCGCGGCCGTCCTGTTCGTCATCACTGAGGCGAAGGCGAAAGACCCCATCATCCCGCTGTCGCTGTTCAAGAACCCGACCTTCGTCAACGCGACCCTGATCGGCCTCACCCTGGGGCTCGGCATGTTCTCCGCGATCGGGTTCGTGCCCACCTTCCTGCAGATGTCTTCAGGCACGTCAGCGGCGGCATCCGGCCTGCTGATGCTGCCGATGATGGCCGGCCTGATCGGCACGTCGATCATGTCCGGTATCGCCATCACCAAGACCGGCCGGTACAAGATGTTCCCGATCATCGGCACGATCCTCACCGCGCTCGCGATGGTGCTGATGACCGGCCTCACCGCCGAGACGCCGATCTGGTTGATCTGCGTGTTCCTGTTCATCTTCGGTGCGGGCCTCGGGCTGATCATGCAAGTTGTCGTCCTGGTCGCCCAGAACTCGGTCAACCCGTCGATGGTGGGCACCGCAACGAGCACGAACAACTACTTCCGCGAGGTCGGTGCCGCGCTCGGCGTGGCCGTGTTCGGCACGATCTTCACCAACCGGCTCACCGAGAACCTCACCGGCGTGTTCAGCAACGCCGGCGCGAACGCCACGGATGCCGCTGCGGCCACGTCCACGATCGACCCGCAGACCCTGAATGCGCTGCCCGATGTCGTGCGTGACGGGGTGGTGGCGGCCTATGCGGATGCGCTGGCGCCGGTGTTCTGGTACCTGCTGCCCTTCATCGGCCTGGCCTTCCTCCTTGCCCTGATGCTCAAGCAGATCACGCTCTCCGACGTGGCCGGAATGGTCGCCCGCGGTGAGGCCGTCGGCGGTGCGGAGGCCGAGGCCCTCGAAGCCGCCCAGCACGGCCACCCGACGCACCCGACGCACCCGGCCACCGCCCCGTCCGATGCCGGAGTCCGTGCCGACGCCGAGCTGAAGGCGCCCGAACCGCGCTAGCGGCAGTTTCGCCGAGTTGCTTCAGAATGCCCCTTCACCGCACCCGAAGGGGCATTTTGACGTGAGTCGCCGCCGGTCCCCTCCACGACTGCGGCCAAAGTGGCCCTTCGATGCCTGCCAGGGGGTCTTTTGCGGCAACTCGGCGACTCGGTTTGCGCCCGGCGACGGGTGACTGGGCCTATGGTCCCGTTCGTTCGAGCCGCGATGGCCGTAGCCTGATCCCAGGCCGGTCTGGATCCTTCAGGAAGTGTGCGGCTTTTCTGTGTCTCGACCGCAAAGGCCCGCTCCATGTCACTCACCATCCCCGTCCAGCCCGCCCTGGTCACCACCGACGAGATCTTCGCTGCCCACGAGGGCGGCAAGCTGCGAATCGAACTCGCCCGGCCCATCGACACCCGGCGTGACCTGGCCGTCGTCTACACCCCTGGCGTTGCCGAGGTCAGCCGCGCGATCCACACCGATGCCGCTGTCGCCGCCACGCACACCTGGGCGAGCCGGCTGGTGGCCGTCGTCAGCGACGGCACCGCGGTGCTGGGGCTCGGCGACATCGGCCCGGCCGCCGCCCTGCCCGTGATGGAGGGCAAGTCGGCCCTCTTCCAGCGCTTCGCCGGGCTGAATTCCATCCCGCTGGTGCTCGACACCACTGACGTCGATGAGATCGTCGAGACCCTCGTGCGTCTGCAGCACAGCTTCGGGGCCGTGAACCTCGAGGATGTGTCGGCGCCGCGCTGTTTCGAGCTCGAGGCCAAGCTCATCGAGGCCCTCGACATGCCCGTCATGCACGACGACCAACACGGCACCGCCGTCGTGGTGCTGGCCGCGATCACCAACGGCGCCAAGGTGCTCGGCCGGGATCGCGCGGGCCTCAAGGTCGTCGTGTCCGGCGCGGGCGCGGCGGGGATCGCGATCGCCGCGATCCTGCTGGAGGTCGGTATCCAGGACGTCGTGCTCCTGGACTCCCGGGGCATCCTCAGCGGCCACCGCATCGACCTGACCGGCGTCAAGGCCGAGTTCGCCGTGACGTCGAACCCCCGCCAGATCGACGGCGGCCCGGCGCAGGCCCTCGCCGGCGCCGATGTCTTCGTCGGCGTCTCCTCAAGCACCGTCGAGGAATCCCTGCTCGCCACGATGTCGGCTGACGCCATGATCTTCGCGCTCTCCAACCCCGACCCCGAGGTGGCCCCGGACGTGGCCGGCCGTTATGCCAGGATCGTGGCCACCGGACGCAGCGACTACCCCAACCAGATCAATAACGTGCTCGCCTTCCCCGGCATCTTCCGCGGGGCCCTGGATGCCGGCGCCCGCCGCATCACCACCGCCATGAAGATCGCCGCCGCGATGGCCATCGCCGACCTGGTCGGTGACGACCTCGCCGCCGACTTCATCGTGCCCAGCCCGTTCGACGAGCGCGTGGCCGACGCCGTGGCCGCCGCGGTGATGGCGGCCGTCTAGCTGTACTGCCCAGGGACGTTGGTTGATGTGTGACGTCTTGAAATGACGAAGACCTCCGGTGGAGGGTGGAGCTGTCTAGTTCCCCAACCCGTCCGGAGGT
>NZ_SOFX01000032.1:0-12233 GCF_004402745.1 Cryobacterium sp. TMN-39-2 | reverse complement strand
GCGCGGATGTAGTTCAATGGTAGAACTTCAGCTTCGGCTCTTCTCGTTTCCGGCCTTTGCGTAGCATTGCCTAAGGCCAGGCTTTCAAAGGGATTGCGGCCCATTGGGTGCCCCACCGAGTTGCCGCCATTTGCCCCGGATTGCGACTCAAAAAGACACATAGAGTACAAACCGGCGGCCCGCGTCATGCCTCGCTGGCGGCCTTGCGTACGCCCTCGCGCACCACGTCAACCAACACGAGGCCCAGCGCTACGCAGAGCGACTCCAGCTCCTCGATGTTCATCGACCGCTCGCCTCGAAGGTACTTCGACAGCTGCGACTGAGAGATCCCAGCGCGTTCGCCCAGGGCCTTCTGCGTCCCGCCCACTAGGTCAAACCGGTCATTCAGCAGGTCCGCGATCGCGCGGGTCAGCGGCCCCGCGGCGTTCCGACTCCTTGACCCCATTACACGAAACTATCGCGCCGCCAGCGGCCCTCAGTCGCTATGGCTTCACTAGTTCAATTGGACTATGGTTAGCCGCATGGAGCCGCGGCAGCGTCGCATTCTAGTGGCGGCCTTGGTGAACGCCGAGGCCGTCCGGCAAGGCGTGTCGCGAGAGCGGCTCGCCAGGTCGACCCGCATCCCCCTGGTGAAGCTCGAAGCAAAGCTGCACGGAGATGCGCCCATCGACGTCGACGAGCTAGAGGCGATCGCTTCGGCACTTGACGTCGCCGTTGAAGCCTTCCTGGAAGATCCGCGTACGTGAATCGAGTCGACGGAACGGGGAGAAAAGATGGTCGCTATCAATTGGGGTTCGGACGGGCTGATCGCTGCCGCCGTTCGCGTAGGCGTAGCTGACAGCGATGCGCTAACTCACTTCCTGAGGCTCGACCTTCGACCTCCACTGTCGCTGGCCACCGTAGCTAAAGTAGCCGGCGAGCTAAACGTGCGGCTTTCGGATGCGTTCACCAGTGGCCGGCAGGCGGCGCCCACCTGCGCACCCTGCCCTCTTAGGCTGAGTGCGGCGGAGACAGACGCGGCCTAGGCCGCCTGCTCTTTCGGTGCGGTCGCGTAGACGTTGAGCTCCTCCAGAGTGACGGTCAGGTCGGCGGCGTTGTCCTCCGCTTCGATGTAGAACTTCTCGGTGATCGTCACGGACGAGTGGCCCATCTGCCCCTTGGCCGCGTCCACGCCTTCCTTGCGGCTGACGTGGGTGGCCACGGATGAACGGAACGTCTTCGGAACCTCGCTGAGGAGGGCGGTGTGCCCGAGCGCGGTATGCCACTGCAGTCGGAAGTTGTCAGGGCTCCGCACCGTGCCGGTGGACGACGGAAACACTGTCTCCGTGAACGAGGACAGACGTCGCTCGAGCAGCCCGGCAACGACGAAGGCGGGCAGTTTCAGCACGCGCACCTTGTCGCTCTTGGTGTGCTCTTGAATCATCAACCCGAACGTCTCCGAGCGGATGACCGTGGCGTGGATACGAACCGTCGGCGGGGTCGCTGCGAAATCGATGTCCGGCCAACGCACAGCGAGCGCTTCGCCTGGTCGCACGCCTGTGCCGAGCATGAAGTCACAGGGGCCGGCGAGGTCGGAGACCCTGGCGCGCCCGCTCGCGTCCCGACCGGCGTCCCACGCGAGGAGCTTGCTACGGATGTCTGCGATCTCTTCCAGCGTCCATGCCTTGGCCGACTTGATTGGCTTCGGGATCGGAGCCGTGGCTGCAACGGGGTCACTCGCAACCGCGCCGTGCCTGGCCGCCATGCCAAACATTCCGGAGAGGATGACCTTGGCGATGCTCGCCGTCGAGTAGCCGACGCTGATCGTCTTGGCCTTGAGGAACCTGTCGAGGCGCGAGACCGTGGCTTCGCGGAGCATGACGCCGCCTAGGCTCTCGACGATGTGATTCTGGAGCACGCCGCGGTAGCGGCGTTCGGTATTGATCGGCCTGTCCTTGGCCGCCACCCACTCTTCCCACCATGCCTCCGCGAGTTCAGAAATCCGGGTGGTTGAGGTGAGCCCCTCGTCGGTGGGCGCCAGCCTGTCTTTCAGTGCTTTGAGCAGGTTCTGTTCGGCGTTGTTAGGGGACGTGCCAGTGCGGGCCATGCGCCGCGTCTGGCCGTCCGAGTCGCGGAACTTTGCGCTCGCTATGTGCGTGCCGGCGGCCGTCTTCGAGCGCTTGACCTTGCCCCACGTTTCCAAGACCAGCGGAGGTCGAGCCACGGTGTGTCCCTTCGGGTTAGGCGGCGGAGCCGTCGAGGTTGTGCGCATCGAGGTAGACCCGGAGGATGCGGCCGGTCACGCCGAGTTCTTTAGCGATGGTGTTGTGGTGCGTGGTCCACTGCGTCACCTTGAGCAGCTCTGCGTATCGAATGAGGTTGTCGGCCGCGATGCGGTCAGCCTGCGTCTCGTTCTTGGCGCTGTCAGCAACGTGCCCGAGCGTGGCGTGGCCCAGCTCGTGAGCCAGCGTGGACCTGTCGATCACGGCGCGGAGCCCCTCGCGGATGACGATCGTATTGTGCTGCGGAAACCACCTCCCGTTTGCTGTGCGAATAGGCCGGTGAATCACTTCGATTCCCAGAGCTGCCGCATGCGCGTACGGGTCGTAGTCCCCCATGTGTGTGTCCTTAGTCGAAATCTTCGTCAGTGCTTGCTTCGGGATCGGTGCTTGCGGCACCGGGCAGTTCGTCGAGCTCAGCGGCGGACATCTCGCGCGGGTGCCGGCGAATATGAGTGACGTTAGACGCACCGTCTGACTCTGCGCGCTGCTCGCTCATGACGGACTCGATCGCGTCGGCCGCGACGGGTTCGGTGAGTTCGCTTGTGGCACTGCCGCTCATAACCCGGCGCAGCGTTTCTTCAACAAGCTGGCGCTCGGTGGCTTTGGCCAGCGCGGCACCAATCTGGATTGTGTTCGCTTCGTCTTCCGTGATGAATCCCGCCAGGACAAAGGCAGGGAGCATCGGCGCGTTGTACGCGCGGCAGATCTGGACGATGGTTTCGACCTTCACCCCGGACAGTAGTTGGCGGTGCAGCTTGCTCGGCTCTATCCCAGCTTTCATCGCCATCGCCCGCAGGCTTTTTTCTCCGACGAGCGCCAAGAGTTGGTCCTTCAGTGTGTCGTTCACTCCATCATCTTGAGGCATCTTTGCAACACTGTCAAGCCGAGTTGCATTGATTTATCAACAGATATGCGGAAAATATTGCATCTTTTCAGCGTGCCGTGTCGCGAAATTGGTAAATGTGTTGAATACTTGCTTCATAACGACGAAGAAGTTCAACAGAAAGGCGCCACCGTGGCCAGCAGGCTCAAGATCAGAGATGGACTCCTCCCGAGGCTGCGGGAAACTCGCGGCATCCCCAGCGAGGAGCACCAGGCCCGACTGATGGGCATCGACCGCGGCACGCTTCGGCGCATCGACGCTGGCGCCACGCCTTCAGGCGCATTCATGTCTGCCATGTACGACACCTACGGGCTCGGTCTCGGCGAAGCATTCGAGTTCGTCGAGTACGAAGGCGCGGTAGCCGCGTGATCTGGCTCACTGAGGCTGAGGTCTCCGAGCGCACCAAGATTGCGGTGTCGACGCTGCAGGGCTGGCGCGTAGCCCCCCGCAACCCGAATGCCTCAAAGAAGGGCCCTCCCTTCGTCAAGGTCGGGCGCATGATCCGGTACCCGGATGACCAGCTGTCCGTTTGGCAGCGGGCCCAGGTCTCCGCGTAAAGCCCCACCATCTTGCCCCTCACTCGGAGGGGAATCCGCCGGCGTGCGCCGATGCGGAATCGAACCAATCGAAAGGGCACTTCCCATGGTTCAGAACACAGCACCGCTCCTGCACCTCACCGAGCAGGACGTCCGACGGATCGTGCGAGAAGAGTTCGCTTCGGCCACCAAAGTGAGCCACATCACCAATCTGCGCGAGCAGGTTGAGCTATCGGGTGCGCTCATCCAAGGTCTTGACCGCCTTTACGACGGACGCCAGGATCGCGTCGAGCATGTCGACCTTGGCCTGGGTGGTTCCATCTACAGCGTCGAAGACCGCCAGCGCAGTTCTGATGTCGGCTTCAAGGTGCTCGGTGACGGTCATGGTTCCCCTTCGACTGGTCACCCCAGAGTAGAGGCAGCCTCCTCGTCCGCTCGCCATGCTTGCCCGGCATCCGAGAAGCACGCGGTCTCGCGCTCCATCGTCGTCCGCATGGGCGCTCCTGAACAGCTCGGCTTCACCGTCCCGCAGGACAGCTCCCTTATGGACGCACTGTCGTCCGGTGATCTCGCCACCCGCGCCGCGGCCCGCGCATCGTTCACGATCGTCACGGTGCAGCCGTGAGCATGGTTCTCGACGGCGCATCGCCGCGAACCCAGTCGGCGCACCCAGTCACTTCCGTCGACGCCGGCCGTACCGTGGCCCTGCCCGAGTCGCAGACGGCGGTGCTGATGCTGCTGACCTCGGCCGGCGGCAGCCTAGCCGACCACGAGCTGACGGCCCTCGCGGCTAAGCACGGCGTGCCGTTCTCCCCGCAGCGGCTCCGGACCGCGAGGTCCGAACTTGCCGAGGCCGGCCGCGTCTTCCTCGTCGATGGGGAGTTCCGCCTCACTAAGTCGAATTACCGCGCTCAGGTGTGGTCGCTCGTCGAGCGGGCTGCCGCGTGATCCACCCGAAGCGCCGCCGCGCAACCTACCCCGCTGTGCACTACTCCGTCGCCCCGTTCTGGGGCGCCCTCATCGTCTTCGCCGTGGCCTACCTGGCCATCCTCGCCACCCTCGGCCTCCTCATTCAGAAGGGACTCTCACTATGAGCGTCATCAACAAGAACCTCCACACCGCGATCGCGTTGGCTTCCCAGGCCGACGACGAGGAGGTGTGGCACGGCTTCCGCGCCGAGGGCGTCACCGCGTCCGAGATCCACCGCGTCGCGACCGGCGGCCGCAAGACGTGGCGAAGCCTGCTGACTGACAAGCTCAACGGTTCAACCTTCCGGGGCAACCGCCACACCCGCCGCGGGCACGACCGCGAGCCCGTGCTGCTCGAGTGGGCGGACGGCCAGTACGGCGTCGACGCGAACTCCACCCTGTTCGCTCACCCCGAGTACCCGCTGCACCGCGGCACCCCGGACGGGCTCGGCGCTGACGGCGCCCCGTTCGGTGTCGAGGTGAAGTCGCACGCCTTCGGGTGGACGCGCACTGACGCACCGCCGGACCACGTCGACCAGTGCCTGTGGAACATGCACGTCCTCGGTGCTGACCGCTGGCTGTACGTGTGGGAGGTCCTCGGCGAGGACGGCTACGCGACGCTCGAGCACCCATTCTTCGTGTGGATCGAGCGCGACGACGCCCGCATTTCGTTCCTGGTCGCTCAGGCTGACGCGTTCCTCGCATGGCGTGAGGCCGGCGCACCCGAACTGGACGACATCCCCGACGAGCTGGACGAATCGCTCACCGCTTGGGCCGACGCGAAGGAGCGCAAGTCGATCGCGACGAAGGACGAGAAGGTCGCGGAGAAGGTCATCCGGGCGCACATCGCCGCGACGCCCGGCGCCCTGGTGGGCGGGCTCAAGCTGTCGGGCTCGCGCGGCGGGTTCGGCTACACCGTGAGGTCCGAGCCGGTGCTGGACGAGGACGCGTGGAAGGCCGCGGAGCCCGAGTCGCACGAGGCGTGGGTGGCGCTGAAGAAGCGCGCCGACGACGCGGCCGCGGTCGCGGTGACGCTCTACAGCAAGCAGAAGATCTCGAACACCCTGGCGTTCAAGGCGCCCGACACGAAGGCGGCAGCAGTATGAGCAATTTCACCGACCACATAGTGGTTGACCTGTTTGCTGGCAGTGGCGTCGGCGTAGCGATCAAGGCCCTCGGTGCGAAAGAGTTCGGCGTCGAGATCATGCCGGAGGCCATCGCTACCCGCGCGGCGAACGGCATGGAAACGATCTACAACGATGTGTGGGATGCCGACCGTCTCCTCGACATCATGCTGACCTACGGCATCAGCCTGGCAGAGGCGATCTGGACTCTCTGGGCATCGCCGCCCTGCCAAGCGTTCTCGCTCGCCGGCAGCGGGGCGGGGCGGAAGGCGCTCGACCAGGTGCTCGACATCATCAGTCGGAAGCAGTACGTGGAAATGGCCGAGCTGCGGGATCAGGCGGCACTGCTCGGGGACGAACGAATCGGCCTCGTCCTGTCGCCGCTGCACTACGCGGCTCGCTTCCGGCCTAGCTATATCGCATTGGAGCAGGTGCCTCCGGTTCTCCCTGTGTGGGAGGCGATGGCGGAAGAGCTGCGCGAGATGGGCTATTCGGTCTGGACCGGCCTCCTCAATGCTGAGCAGTTCGGCGTTCCCCAGACCCGAAAGCGCGCGATCCTCGTCGCCACGCGCTTCGGCGAAGCGAAGCCCCCGACGCCGACTCACTCCCGCTACTACAGCCGCGATGCAGCGCGGATCGATCCGGGTGTGTTGCCTTGGGTCAGTATGGCCGACGCCCTGGGTTGGGATGAGCCGTGCACCGCCGTCAAGCACATGGGCGCGGGCATGGTCGAGCGGCACGGGGAGAGACCAGGCCGAGAGGGTGACACTCCCGCCTTTGCCGTGCGAGCGAACGCCGGCGGGACCGAGCCGGGTGGCTTTCGATTCATGCGTTCCAACTACGGGACAGGCGGCGACCCTGCGAACCGCGGCGAAAGGCTCGCCTCGGCGCCCTCGGCGACCATGACGAGCAAAGCGGACAGGAACATCTGGGAGGGTCGCCCGGCGACCACGCTCGGCGCTGATGACCGCGTGGCAGGCCCTGGGCGCAGTGAGTTCGTCAAGGGCGGCGTCAGCCGGCAGGACCGGGCGGGCACCGTCAAGGTGACGGCGCTGGAAGCTGCGGCGCTCCAGAGCTACCCCCGCGACTTCATCTGGGATGCCGAAGTGTCCGACGGGAAAGGCGGCCATAAGCCTATGCCGAAGACAAAGCAGTTCCTCCAGATCGGCAACGCCGTGCCGCCCCTGCTCGCCAAAGCCGTCCTCCAGGCTCTCTGGGGAATCGAGCCCCCCACAATAACCACTCCCGCCCACGAAGAAATGGCGGTAGCAGCATGAGCGAAACAGACATCCAGGAGATCGCGCAGACGATCGCAGAGTACCGCGTACTGGCGGCGCAGACCGGCGAGTGGCGCGGGTTTGAGCAGTCGTTCTCGAACGATGGCGTGAACTGGGCGGAGTACTTGCTGGCAACCGAGGAGCACCCGCACCCGCTACTCGCGTCGGCCACCGTGCACCGTGACGGGTTCGTGGTCCCGATCCGCGTCGTCATCGGCTGGGACGAGAGCCTGCCCGCCGTGGACGAATGGCGTGAGGCATGGGATCGGTCGCCGCACGCACTGTTCGGTGCCGCTGCAGCTCGCATGGCGTACCTTCGGGCGTTCCCGGAGTTCATCGCGGCGAAGCCCTCGGGCGCCGAGCGGATGATCGCCCCGCCCGTCGTCGAGAAGGCGGCACCGGTCGACCGCAACTGGGATGTCGCGCTGGATGCCGCCGTGACGCCCGACGAGGTCGCGGCGCTGTGGGCCGAAGCTCGCAAAGCGCGCACCGTCACGGTCCAGCTCGAGCGGGCGTTCAAGGCCAGACGCGAAGTGATCCGCGCCGCCACCGGCGACATCGTCGGCAGGGAAGCTGGCCGCCGCCGTTTCGAAGATGAGCATGCCGCCCGTGCTGGCGGTGTCGAGGCGCCTCGCGGCGTGGTCGCGCCGAAGCCTGCCCCGTCGCCCGCCCAAGTCGCCGCGGCCGCGCGCCGCTCCCGTGAACGGTCGGCAGCATGAACGACGACATCGCGCTGAACCCCGCGACGGGTGAGGTGGACGAGGACCCGTCGACGCAGCTGGTGCAGCTGAACCTCGCCGACCTCAACGAGGACGAGCTGCTCGAGATGTTCCCGTCACCCGTCCAGGCCGCCGGCGCGCTGCTGCTGGCCCGCCGGGTCCTGGCCGACGCGCCCGCCATCCTGAACACCCGCTCGAAGGCGCTCAAGGACGCGAAGCGCACCCTGCTCGTCGCCCGCGGGTACGCCCGGATGAAAGCAGCGGGCAAGACCGCCGACGACCGCCGTGTGGAGCAGGAGGCTGACGCGTCGGTGATCACCGCCGGCGAGTGGGTCGACACGTGCGAGCTCGCCCTCGAGTACGCCCGCGAAGTGCGCAAGTCGCTGTCTGAGGATATCGACATCCTCCGTTCCCTGAACACCAACTTTCGGGCGGAGCACAAGTCATGACCGCCCGCCCGAAGCCGGTCCCGCCGCTCCACCTGACGGGCGCGGCCCTGATCGCCCGGAACAAGAAGATCGACGCCCGCGAGCGGCAGCGCTGCGCACGGTGCGGCGTCGTCATCTGGTCCGGCGGCTCGCGCCATCACCGCAAGTTCAAGTCCCGCCGCGGCGGCGACGAGGTGTCGAACGGCGTTCTGCTGTGCGGGTCGGGCACCACTGGCTGCCACGGCTGGGTGCACGCGAACCCTGTCTCGGCTCGCATGGTCGGCCTCGCCCTCGCGTCTGAGGACAACCCGCTGCTCGTGCCCGTCTCGGCCCATGCCGTGTACGGCTGCGATGTGTGGCTGGACGACGCAGGCAACGCGTTGACGACGCCGCCGAGGTTAGCCGCATGAGCAGCAGCGTGATCTTCCGCAATGCGATCGAGCAGTACCACGCGTTGCGCGCTGAGTTCGAGATCGTCCGTGAGAACGCGTACGCCCGGGCCGAGTCCGAGTGCAACGGCGTGCTGCTCAATCGTCGGGGCAAGGCCGCGCACGTGGACCCGTACAGCCTGTTCATAGGCAACGAGGTCCGGGCGATGGCGTACGCCTCGCCCGAACTGATCGAACACTGGACGAAGCACCCGCGCATTCCGTTCGATCGGTTCGAGCGCGAGATGGTCGGCGCCAGCGAAGAGCCTAGCGAGCTGGAGGACGTCGCATGAAGGCGGCAGCTGCCCCGCATCTCGCGATGACGTACGCCGTGTACTGGCCTGAGCACCAGGTGCTCAAGATCGGGCGGGCGTGGAAGATGTCGCGTCTGCGCGGGTTCGGTGCAACCGGTGGCGTCGTGATCGTGCTGCTGCGCGACACCCCGGCGCTCTGGGAACGCGGCGCCCTGGCTGAACTCGACGGCTGGTTCGAGCGGGCGTTCACGCGGGAGAACGACAGCCTGCACCTACTCAAGGGCGGGCGCGGGTTCACGGAGTGTTTCAAGGTCACGGCCGCGAGTTTGGGCCGGGCGATCAAGACGATGATGCAGGGAATTAGGCGCTATGGGAATGAAGAGGAAGCGGGACATCCTGCCGGAGATGTTCCGGAACGAGGATCTGTTGGCCCTGTCGGTGGCAACGAGGCTGACGGCGGTGGGGTTGCGGCTGTACGCCGACGACCACGGCCGCGAGTCGACGACGCCGGCGCTGATCAAGGCGGCGCTGTGGCCGCTGGACACGGAGGTAACCAACGCGGTGGTCACCGAGCATCTGCTCGACCTGGCGTACGCCGGCTACCTGGACATCTATCAGGTCGGCCCGCGCACGTACTTCCAGCTGACCGAGTGGCCGCGAGTGGACCATCCAGCCGAGTCGCGGATCCCGCCGGCACCCATCCGGAATCCATCCGGAAACGTTCCGGATCAATTCGCGGCTGGGGAGGGAGAGCGAAGAGAGAGGGAGAGCGGGTCGGAGGGAGAGGGTGCGTGGAGGGATGCCGAGTGGGCTCGGGAGAGTGTCGAGGGGGAGAACTCGCGAACCGATCCGGATGTGCCACCTTCGCCGTTCTGTCGCTCGCACCCTCAAGGGATCAACGCCCCCTGCAGGAACTGTGGCACCGCTCGGCTAAGGCACCGGGCATGGTCGGACAAGCAGCTAGTCAGCACCCGTCCCACGTTCGTAGAGGCGGATGACTGATGGACACCAGCTACACGTATTCGAGCCGGGACCTTATCCGAGTCACCGTCTACGCTCCGGCCGACCTCACTCCCCCGGCATCGATCCCGATGGCCACGGACGACGGCAAGACCATCAACGTGCTCCGGATCTCGGACCTATCGCTCGAGTGCGACCAGTGCAAGAGCCGCGACTGTCACCGGCGGGAGCTGCACAAGTGCCAGTGCGGCCGGCACACGGCGCCACGGTTCGAGAAGGCAGAGCCATGAGCCGGGTGTCGATCGTCCTCGACTTGCCGGCAGCCGAGTACCGGGCATTGACGGCTTTCGCGAACCGCCGAGGCGTTCAGGCGCACGTCCTGGTGGAGCAGCTCGTGCAGCACGCGCTCGCCACCAGCCGGCCGACACCGCCACCCGCACCCGAACCCGCGCCGAGGGTTGGCCCACGGCGGGACACGAGGGGGTATCGCACCGCGCCGAAGCGATCCCGAGCGCAGATGCGGAGCGATCGGGACGAGGAGTTCGTAGGCGTATCGAAGCTCCACGGCCAGGGCCTGAACGACCGCCAGATAGCGGCGGAGCTCGGGATCAGCACGTCGGTGGCGATGCAGCGCCGGCAGCAGCTCAGGCTGCCCGCCCAGACGCGCGGCCGGCCGAAAGACACGACAATCAACGCGGCCCGCGCCGCAGAGAAGAGCTAGACCGATGGCCCAGTATGCAGCCAACACGGGCGTCACCTCCGAAGGCAGCCGCAACGAGATCGAGCGGACGCTACGCCGGTATGGCGCGGATGACTTCGCCTACATGTCAAGCCGGGACCGGGCGGTGATCGCATTCGTCGCCGAGGGGCGCCAGGTGCGTTTCGTCCTCACCCTGCCCGACGTCGCCAGCCGCGAGTTCACGCACCACTCCCGCGGCCCCCGCACCGCGCCGGCCGCCGCCGCGGCCTACGAGCAGGCGGTGAAGCAGAAGTGGCGGGCCCTCGCGCTGATGGTCAAGGCGAAGCTCGAGGGCGTTGCCTCCGGGATCGTCACGTTCGAGCAGGAGTTCCTTCCGCACATCATCCTGCCGGGCGGCCTGACCGTCTACGACACCGTTTCGAGCGGCATCGAGGCCGCCTACCTCACCGGGAAAGTTCAACCCCTTCTACAGATTGAGAGCAAGTAATCATGGCCGGAGAGACAGTCATCACTGTGGTGGGCAACCTCACGAGTGATCCGGAGTTGAGGTACACGCAGAACGGCCTGGCGGTCGCGAACTTCACGATCGCGTCAACGCCGAGGAACTTCGACCGGGCGACGAGCGAGTGGAAGGACGGCGAGGCCCTGTTCCTGCGGGCGTCGGTATGGCGGGAGTTCGCGGAGCACGTGGCCGGCAGCCTCACGAAGGGCTCGAGGGTCATCGCATCCGGTCGGCTCAAGCAGCGCTCGTACGAGACGAAGGAGGGCGAAAAGCGCACCAGCATGGAGTTGGAGATTGACGAGATCGGCCCGTCGCTGCGGTACGCCACGGCGTCCCTGACTCGAGCCGAGTCGGCTGCAGCTCGTGGCGAGGCTCCGGCCGCGCCGGTCAACGATGAGCCGTGGGCACCGACTGCCCCGGTGGCCGGCACCGGTGGCGCCGACGTCTGGGAGACTCCGGGCAACTTCTCCGACGAGACCCCGTTCTGATGATCGAGCGAGTGTGCGTCCGCGGCTGCACGGTTCGCGGTGTCCACTTCGCGGCGTGCCCGAACTTCGGCGACGTTGACGAGGACGGCTGCCGGGGCTGTGTGCCCACGGTGGCGCGGAATGGTGCACTGATCTGCGATCGGTGCCGCAAGCGGCTCCTGACGTTGCTCGAGGCGGCGCCAGACGTGATTGCGTTGATCCGCTCGCAGGCTGACCCGCTCAAAGCGGCGGTGTACGACCAGGAGATGGTGAGCGGGTCGGCGTCGGATGCAGCGCCGGCCCCGGTGCGGGCGGATCTCATCGACGCGTCCGACGACATGATTCGGATCCTGCGGCGCTGGTCGGGGGTTCGGATCGTGGGCCTCGAGCCTGGCGAGCAGTCGGACGCCGCGCACGGTCACGCGCTCGACGCGGTGGACGCCATCGTGGGGATGCTCGACGTCCTGGCGAACGACAAGGCGATGATCCTCGGCCTATGCGCAGACGTGATCGATATGCCGCCGGAGGAGCACAAGGACGCATGGACGATCCTTCGGGCGGTGCGGCGGTGGCCAGTCGAGGACACAGCGTTCTGGGCTGCGCAGCCGTGCCCTGAGGTGGCGTGCGGGCTCCGCGCGGTGAAAGTCATCCCGCCGAAGCGCGAGGGCGCGCCGACCAGGTACCGCTGCGCGAAGTGCGGGTGGGAGAAGCACGACGACGACGACG
>NZ_SOFX01000015.1:0-6810 GCF_004402745.1 Cryobacterium sp. TMN-39-2 | reverse complement strand
TGCCAGCATGGCTCCACGAATACAATCACCACAGGCACCACACCGCCATCGGAGGCAAGCCACCGATCACGCGGTTAACTAACCTGCCTGGGCAGTACATCTAGCGGTCGCACCCGTTGGTCGAGCTCGTCGAGACCCAGCGACCCGGCCTGAGCTCGCACCCCTCCCGTTGGTCGAGCTTGTCGAGACCTCGTGACTGCGTGTGTGTCGTGCCCGCGGTCAGGCGAGTCGGCTGGCCCGCACTATGACGTCGTGGAGCGGACGGCCCGTGGCTACGGGACGGGTGTGTTCCTCTGCGGTGTCAATAAGCCATACCAGCGAGTCGAGGCGCCCGGTGATGTCCGCGAGGGTCACCGTCGCCTCGACGGGTGGCTCGTCGTCGTGGTCTATCTGGACGCGGTGCGGGGTGTCGTCATGCGCGCCGGTGTGCTCGTGTGGGCCGTCGTGCGTGTGCGCCGGGCCGCCGGCATGGTGCAGATGCCCGACTATCAGCAGCGTGCCACCAGGGGCGACCCAATCCGCGATGCGGTCGTAGAACGCGAGTTGCGGAATGGCCGGGTGCGCATAACTGGTGACCACCAGGTCGAACAGTCCGTCCGGTTCCCAGGTGGTGAGGTCGGCCTGGACCCACGTCACGCGGTCGGCCATCGAGACCGTCGCCGCCCGCACGGCGGCCTGGCCGAGGGCCGCAGCGGAGATGTCAGCGCCGATCACGCTCCAGCCCTGCCCCGCGAGCCACAGGGCTTCCGCGCCGCTGCCGCACCCGGCATCCAGCGCGGTGCCCGGCGCAAGACCACTGGTCTCGCGGACCAGATAGGGGTTCGCCGTGCTCTCGCCCCTGCCTGCCGCGGTGGTGCCGCCGGACTGCGCCCAGTGCTGTTCCCAGTAGTCCTTCTCGAAGCTGTGCGTCATGGGCCGACCCCTCAGAGTTATCGTGTGCCTACAGTCGATAGTGCGGGCCGCGCGAGCGAATCTGCAAATTACCTTGCTCGAATGGCAACACCTCTACCTGGTCAGAACAGGGTGTGCTGCACCCGGTCGAGCGGAAGCAGTCCCGTCAGGGTGACCCGCATCCCGGCCAGCCTGGGCACCGACTCGCCGGCCAACAGGTCGACGGCCACGGCGAGCCAGGTCGCCCGGCCGCTCGTCGCCGCGACGAGGGACCGCTTGAGCACAACCGCCTTCCCGCCGGTCTCCGGTCGCAGGGTGAGAGTAATTCCCGTGCCCGCAAGGCCCGCCCGCTCGGCGCGTTTGCAGAGCCGCTCGACACACGCCTCGGCCAGTTCGGTCGGCGTCCTGTCCGGCCGCGCGTAGCCGGCGGTGGATCCTTCGGCCGTGAGGGAGGAGCGCTGTTCGAGCGGGCGCACGACGGCATCGTCGGTGCCCTCCCAAATGCGCCACAGTCGCCGCGCCATGGCGGTGCCGCAGACATGCTGTAGTTCGTTCTGCGGGATGCCGTCGACGTCGCCCAGCTTGAACACCCCGATACGGGTGAGTCGCTCGAGCGTGGTGGCGCCGATTCCCCAGACGTCACTCATCGGCAGGTTGGTGCGAAGGTCGGCTTCCTCGTCGGACTCGATCACGTACAGGCCGTCGGGCTTCGCCCGGCGCGAGGCGAGTTTTGCCATCAGCTTGGTGCTGCCCACCCCGACGCTGATGGGGATGCCGAGTTCGCTGGCCACCCGACGGCGTAGCGCGTGGCCGGCGTCGATGGCAGCTGCCCAGTCGCTCGCGCCGACGTCGAGGAAGGCCTCCTCGATCGAGCCGGGCTCCACCGCCGTGGCGCTGTCGTGAAAGATGTCGAAGAGGGCATCGCCCACTTCTTCGACCTCCGCACGCGGCACATCGATCAAGGTCAGGTCGGGGCACTGCCTCAGTGCGTTCTGGGCCAGCATCCCGGAGTGCACGCCCTGCGCGCGGGCGGGATAGTTCGCGCTGGCGATGTAGACGTGGGCCACGACGGCGACGGGCCGCTCGGTGAGCTCGGGCCGGGACAGCAGCGCGACCGACGCAAAAAACGCGTCGGCATCCACGTGCAGCACGGGGCTGCCGGTCGGGGTCGTCTCACGCACATCTTGAATAGTACACGTGTTCGAATAATTCTGATCCCACTTCCGCCGGCCGCGACGAGGGTGGCCCACTTTTGCTAGTCAACGCCCTCGCGCACTGGCTAAAGTGGGCCAGTCATCAACTCCGTCAGCCGATCAGGCTGGGCTTGAGGTCGCCCAGGGTGCGGAAGTGCGTCATCCGCACCACGCCGATCGCCGCGAACACGAGCGCCCCGGTGAGCCAGAGCAGCCGCACAACTCATCCTTGTCCGCTTGCCTCCGTTGAACTCCATCGAACCCCTAGGCGTTGACGCGGGATGCCTGCACCTGGGCAGTTGAAGACGCCGAATCTCAGCTAGACGGCGGCTTTTGACAGGAGAAAGTCGACGTTCTCAGCGTTCAGAACAGCCGTATCGGGCGATTCGCCCCGTGCTGTCCTTTGCAGTTCAGGTACAAGGTACTCAGCCGCAAGCCACTCGACAACCGGAACACAGACGGCGTCGCCGAAACCATTGAACGCCTCGCCGTCCGCGATCCCTTTGAGTGAATAGTCTCCGGCACCCATCAGCCGTGCGTATTCCAGGGGGGTCATCCACCTAATATGAACATTTCCACCTCCCAGGACTGCGACAGCCTGTTTTGAGGATCCACCGCGGGCTGTTCGCAAACATCCCGCTATGTCATCGGCACGAAGCTCCCATCGAGGCTTGCCGTCACGCATTCGTCGATAGCCTGTTCGGTAGCTCGGTTCTTCGGCATGTCTAAGAAGTTCGAATCGCTTGAATTGATGAGGCGAGAGTGAGGCGATAAATTTCCCGACACGTTCCTCGTCCCACCACCTCGAGTCGTCGGGCGTGAAATGCTCCACGACGTCTCGTAGCCGTTCAGTCGATGCCAACGGGGCAGGCGGGAGGGCCGCTTGGTGCGTCCGCAGGGTGTGGTTCTGGAATATTGAGTCGAGCCAACCAGGCCGAAGATCCGATGCGGATGAGTTGGACTCGGGCGGATTGAGGCTCGCTACCAAGAAGAGGCGAGGGCGTGACTGAGGAACGAACCGCTTGGCATCGATGCTCAGTACATCCACTGAGTAGCCCAGACCGTTCAGTGCGCGGATGGCGCTTTCGATGTCCTTTCCGGAATGGCTAGTAGCGAAAGCGGTTACGTTTTCAAGTACTACAAGTCGAGGCCGCCCCTCTCCGAGCGCGCTCAATGCCTTTATGAAATGCCAGAACGTGGAGCTTGAAGTGCCCCTGTGAAGGCCTGCCCGACCTCCTGCTAGGGACAGATCAGTACAGGGGAATGATGCCCAGGCCATGTCGAGCCGTTGTGGAAGTTTGTTCAAGGGAATAGTGCCCAGGTCCTGTAACGCAAATTCATGGTTTGCTGATTCACCGAAGTGAGACGTGAACACACGCTCTTTCTGAGCGGAAATGTCATTGGACCAGACGACTCCGACGCCGGACCGTTCAAGTCCTAGGCGCGCGAGCCCGATACCTGCAAAGAACTCCGCGGCGCGAAAATTTGGGCTCGCGCGAGGCACGAAGGTGAGAGGTGGCTCCACTGAATAATTCCCTTGGCTCAGGCGCTGTCTACAGCTTACGAGAGCGAGGGGACATCAATTCGTCGACACGAGTTCTTCACTCTCTGTCGAATTGGGAGAAAGGTCAGGTTCTGCGAAGTCATCCAGTTTGGCCAGGTTGCTCAGCTCCTCCAGCTCCTCCGCTTCCCTAAGCACCGCAGCTCTCCGGACACTAGCGGACAACGCGTCCATGACAATCTGAATACGGCTGGCCTCCTCAGACTTACGCAGATATTCGTCGTAAGAGGTCTTCGCCGTAGCAAGCAACTCGTCGTACATCAGAACTCTGGTGTCGTACGCCTTGAGGCTTTCAACGCTTGTCTTCTTTCCATCGAACTCGCTCCAGTCCCGCAGAGGCTTATTAACCACGCAGACGACCGAGATTGACTCACCGCCCTTGTTATGGTGTTGCAGCCACTGGATGAGCGCGTTTCTATACTTTCTGATTTGGCGCTGCAAGGTGTCTGTATCGGTCACAACGTTGGCGCGCTTGAGCTCAACGATTACATGTTGGCCAGACGTCCTCTGATACCGGATGTCGGAGCGAGAGTCTTGTTCTTCCTTTGTAAGTTTCGTGGAAATCTCGGCGAAGGCCGTCTTCATCGACGTCTCCATTGTCGGCAACGATGCTCTCTCCCATCCAGGATCCAGAAGCCACAGGTGATTGAAAAGATGCTCCTGGAGGTATTTCTCGAGGTCACCGTTCTTGACCATTTCAGTCATCTTGTTGATGACCGCCAGCCGCTGCTGAACGATTCGGTGATACATCACTTCTTCGAGCTGTGAACTGTGTTGAAATACCTTCGCGATCGACTGAATATCGGATGGTCCGAGATCGTCGAGAGCATCCAGGTTCTCGCGCTGCTTCATGACTTCGAATGCGAGAACACCCTGGGCAAACAGCTCGTCGCGGTCGAGGGTCGCCAACCCTAGCTGATTGATCTTTCCGAAAATCTTCTCGGCACGTCGCTTGTGGTCGCTTCCGATGGTTTTGTACCACTCATTGATCTCGGGAATGTCAAGCGCAGCTTTCATCCCGCCTTCGTTACGAAGGTTGGTCCACTTGGTCTTTATGTTTTTCATCTCGTCGCGGATGAATTTCACCAAAGCACGAAAGCGAGGATCATCTTCACGAATGCTCTGCCGACTACTCGTGGCGATGTCTTCTTGACCGTCGGCGTCGAGATAATCTGCGTGAATCTCGCCCACAAGATAGTTGCGGTATACGCCGACGTCCGGGATGCTGTCGAGGATGTTTTCGAGAGCCAGCTTGCCTCGGATCATGAGGGGGATCCTGTTTAGACTCTCTCCGCTATCGGCATCTTTAAGTGCGTTCGACTCAAACGCTGTGCCGATCCAGCCTGTCATTGTCTCGTCGATGTCAAGAGATTTGGTGCGGTCTTGCTTGGAAGTAGCCTTCGCGGCCTTCTTCTTCAGCGCCCGTCGCTGTTCGTCGTTGCCATAGACCCAGATGTATTGAACGGATGGCGAAAAGTCCCGGTCGGCAGCTGTGACAGGATCGCCATCAATGAAGACTTCGAAGTCCTTCCCGATGACGCTAAATCGGCGTGCCAGCCTACGCTTGAGGCTCGAAGCGGTCTGTTCAAGCCCCTTAGTCAAACTCAGGAGTGTGATGCGAGTGCCGACAAGGAAGTCAATCGAGTCTGTGGGAAGTTCTTTCGGCATGTAGCTCTGGGTGGCGTTTGGGTCTTTGCCGTTCATTATCTTGTCGATGGCATCCAGGCTGAGTTCGAAAGCACTCTTTTCGCCGTCTTTAACAGTCTCTACGCGGATGATTCGGGCGATGCTGAACAATGCCAGTTTCCCGATACCCTTGCGGCCCATCACTGCGCGACCGCTTGATGTAGTGGCCCCATTCAGCGACTTGCGCCTCTCGAACCCAACTTTGAGGTAGCGCTGATTCACTTCATCGCGCGTCATTCCGACACCCGTGTCTTGAACAACCACTTGACCATTGACCTTGTCAATTTGGATGTCAACGCGACGAGCGTCGGCATCCCAGGCGTTGGCGACTGCCTCAGAAAGTACTGCCGGATTGCTGCTGTAAAGACTAATCCCGAGGTGCCGCAAGACATTCAGACTCAGCGTCATCGTGTAAACATCGACCATTGGTGACGCACCCCTTCTTCGGACCAGATGAGTGTAAGTGTAGATCCTCTGGTGGCAGCAGGTTTTGCTGCCCACGGGGCATCTGGTGCGGGGAGATGCTGGTGGCACCTTTTCCTGCGCTTCTCAGCCGATCAGGCTGGGCTTGAGGTCGCGCAGGGTGCGGAAGTGCGTCATCCGCACCACACCGATCGCGGCGATCACGAGCGCCCCGGTGAGCCAGAGCAGCAGCACCCCGGCGTCGTTCAGGGCGGTTGCCGGGTTGCCGCCGTACATCAGCTGGCGGATGCCGTCGACGGCGTAGCTCATCGGCACCACATGGTGCAGGAACGCCAGCGGTGCCGGCAGGGTCTGCCAGGGGAAGGTGCCGCCGGCAGTGACCAGCTGCAGCACCATGAGCACCAGACCCACGAACTGGCCCACGCTGCCCAGCCAGACGTTGAGCGCCAGGATGATCGCGGCGAAGGTGAGTGCGGCCAGCCCCATCATGCCGTAGGTGCCCACCGGGTTGTGCACCTCGAAGTGCAGCACGCCGGTGAGGATGCCGAAGAGGGCGGCCATCTGCAGCAGGCCCAGGATGCCGGGGGTGAGCCAGCCGGCGAGGGTGATCTTCACCGGGGAGTGCAGGGCCGTGATGGCGCGGCGGGAGACCGGCTTCACGATCAGGAACAGGGCGTAGATGCCGATCCAGCCGGCGAGGCTGGCGAAGAACGGGGCCAGGCCGGCGCCGTAGGTGCCGGCGGAGGTCACCGCCGCCTTCTGCAGGTTCACCGGGTCGGCGATGGTCGAGCCCTGCAGGTCGCGGGTCTGGGCGTCGGTGTCCGGGATGCTTCCGACACCGTCGGTGAGCCCGTCGCGCAGTTCGCCCGCGCCGTCCTCGAGGCCGACGAGCCCGTCGCTGAGGGACGAGGCGCCGGTGGCGAGGGTCTCAGCGCCGGACCTGGCGGAGGCCGCGCCGGTGCTCAGGCTCGCCGCGCCGTCGGCGGCGGAGGCCGCGCCGGTGCTCAGGGTGGCGGCGCCGTCGGCGGTCTGGCCGGCGCCGGTGGCCAGACTGCT
>NZ_SOFX01000010.1:0-5314 GCF_004402745.1 Cryobacterium sp. TMN-39-2 | reverse complement strand
ATCGGCCACCGTGTACCGGAACGACACCGTTCCGGCCGCATCCTCGGCGGGAGTGAACTGCACGGCCCGGCCACCGTCGATGTAATCCAGGCTGCCCTGGGCCTGGGAGAAGCCGCTCAGATTCGACACCGTGAGCACGTCACCGTCGGGGTCGGTGTCGTTCTCCAGCACCGGCAACACCGTCGTCTTGCCCGGCCGCACCCCGTACGCGTCGTCGCGCGCCAGCGGCGCCCGGTTCACATTCGTGCGCTCGGCCAGGGTGTCTTCGAAGGACTGTTGGGCGGCTTTTTCGGTGCCGTCCTCGGCGTCGGACTCCTCGGGCGGGGTGACCTCTTCCCAGTTCTCGACCAGGCGCATGTTCGAATCCACCAGCCACACGTTGCCGTTGGACAGGTTGTTCAACGCGATCACATCACGGTTGACCCTGAATTCAAGCACCGACCCCTGGGTGGGCTGCTCGATGGTCTCCCGCAACACCTCGGAACCCTCACAGTCGGCGAGGTAACGCTGCGCACCCGCCCAGGCCGCGTGCGCGCACCCGTTCAACCAGACCGGTGCCGACACCGATTTCGGATCGGTCACGGCGGCATCCAGCTTCGCGTCGACCGTGACGATGTCGCCGCCGTTCAGAGGCACCTTCAGCAGCGCCTTCGTGGTCGCCACGAGTACCACGTCGTTCTCGGCCCCGGTCTGCTGCAGCTTCAGGGCGGTTTTGGGGACCTCAATGCTCTCACCGTCGACAACGAGCCGATGGTTCTCCGTGTCCAGCACAACGGCGGTGTCCCCCACCGCCGCGATCTGGAACTCGCCGAGCTTGGGCAGGTCGGTTTCGGCGGACTCGGGTTCCTCGGCCGTCGGGTCGAAGCTGGTGAGGGTCTTGTCGGTCTTGGAGGCGCCGAAGACCACGCCGCCCGGCGAGACGGCGATGTGGCCGCCCTTGCCCAGTTTCATCACCGGGTCGGTGGCCTTGGGGTCGAAGCTCAGTTCGCCGGCGGCGTTGATCACCCAGACCTCACCGGTGGACTGGTTCATCACCGCGATGGAGTCGCCGCCGTAGGCGATCTCAGACCCCTGGGCCACGTCGACGCGTTCGCCGAGGGTGGTGAAGGCCGGGTCGATGCGTTCGATGGTGCCCGCGCTGCCGTCGATCAGGAAGACGTCTTCGCCGTCCTGCACGACGTCAAAGGTGCTCGATGAAGCGTTGACCGAGGCGTTCAGCTCTTCGATCTGCCGGTTCAACCGGCCGGCCAGCAGCTCTTTGCCGTTGGTGACCCAGACATCGCGGGCGGAGAGGTCGACATCCGTCACCGGGAAACCCTCGTGCAGCACCGCGAACGACAGGGGCACGCCCGCCAGCACCGACAGGGCCACCACGGATGCCGATACCCTTCGGCCGCGCAACCACGAACTGAGGGTCCCCACCCGATTTCCCCCAAATGTGATGTTGATGCGTGTACGTGAAAAAGTATGGCCTATCGCGCCGTGACCTTTGGCACTGTCCCCTGACCGGCTCTTACGCTAACACGCGAACGGGGGCCACCCGGATGGGCAGGGGTACCCGTTCGTGCGTGTTCATCAGCAATTCGGAATGATCGTGCCGTTGGTGTCCGAGATCCGGATGAACCAGCCGTCGTAGCTGCGGTCTTCGATCTGGAAGTAGTACCAGTTCTTGCCGTTGCGCACGGACAGGCAGATCGCATCGATCACGGTTCCGGGCTGCAGGTAGCCGCGGGCGTTCATGGTACAGCCCGAGTTGCCGTTGGTGACGGGCTTGTCGTAGGTGGAGTCCGGTTCCGGGCAGGCCTGCTGGGTCACCGAGAAGCCGTAATGGGTCGGTGCCCAGGCCGGCGGAGGCGGTGGTGGTGTCGTGGGTGTCGCGGCGTTCGACGTGGTCCAGTCGCCGCAACCGCGCGGGTTGCAGGCCTGCACGCGGTACTGGTACTGCGTGTTCGCGGTTCCGGTGGCGGAGGCGGTCGTGGCGCCACTGGTCGAGCCGTTGGCGGCGCCGCCGGTGACCCACTCGTATTTGTAGCCGCTGACCCCGCGCCCACCGGTACTGCCCGGTGCGGCCCAGCTGAGCCCGAGCGCACCGTTGCCGGTGGCCGACGCCGTGAGATTGGCGCTGGCGGGAGCACCGGGCACTCCGTAGGGGGTGACCGTGTTGCTGGATGCCGAGGCGTTCGAGGTGCCCTTGGCGTTCTGGGCCGTCACCTGGAACGCGTAGCTCTGTCCGTTGGTGAGTCCGGTGATGTCGTAGGTGCCGGCGCTGGTCACATTCCTGGAGCCGCCGGTCCAGCTGATGGTGTAGCCCGTGATCGGAGAATTGTTAGAGGAGGGCGCCGCGAAGCTGATGGTGGCTGCGGCATTGCCCTCGGCTGCTGTGGGCGCGTTGGGGGCATCGGGACGGTCCCGGATGACCAGGGTGATGCGTCCCTGGGTGGCTCTGGCCTGGTCCTTGGTCGCGTCGAGGATGCGGTACACGGCGGTGAGGGTGCCGGTGGCACCGGGTCCTGTCGTGATGGTCACCCCGCTCGCGGTGTAAGAGACCGACGCTTTACCTCCGCTGACGTCCTGTTCGATCGTCGCGGACACCACGGTGAGTGGTTTGCCGTCCTGCGCGAAAGGGTTGTAGTCGTTGTCGAGCACGGGAACCTGCACGACCGAACTCGGTGTCGTTTCGATGCCGGCGCCGTTGGGTCCGGCGTCGTCCACGGCCTGCGGCACGGCCCGGGTTGAGGAGACGACAGTGACATCCACCGAGCCGGGGATGGTGAACTCTCGGTAGGTGACGCTGAAGGTGAGGCGCACCCTGGTGCCGGGTTGGGTGCCGAGTGGGGAGGAGACCGTGAGGTTGGCCCCCGAGATGGCGGCGGCGACATCCGCTGTGGCGCCGGCCAGGGCGCCGTAGCTGAGGTTTTCGATGATGGCCGGGTTCGGATGCCCGCTGGATGAACGCAGGTTCACCACGGTTGCGGACTCGCCCGCCTCGAGGGTGACCTTGGGCGGGGTGAAGGTGGGGGCGACGTCTTCGAAGTCGGGGTCGCCGACGGTGATCGGGATGGTGAGGGTCGCCTGGTTGCCCGCGGGGTCGTCGGCGCCGGTGCCGTCGGTGACCACGAAGGTCACCGACGCCGGGCCGCGGTAGTCTCTGGCGGCCACAAAGCTCAACGAGGAGCCGCCGGCCACCTTTGAACCGTCACTGTTGGTCGCGGTGGCGCTGAGCAGCAGCGCGGGGCGGCCGGAGGGCACCTCGACGATGTCGCCGATGGTCCAGGACTTGGACCCGTTCATCTTGACGACCTGCGGGCCGATGTCTTTCAGGAACGGCGGCGGGAACTGCTCTTCTTCTGGTGTGGGCTCGGTGGACGGCTGATTCACCGGATCCACGGGTTTGGGCTGCGGTGGCACGATGATGAATGCCGTGGCGCTGAGCTGATCGAGCTCGTTCGTGAGCCTGTACGCGATCGCCTGCCGGTCGGTGGACGGTTCGACCCGAACCGTGCCGTCGGCCTGTAGCGCGCCGTTGCCGGCGTTCGGGCCCTCGAGGGTGATCACCAGGTCCTCGATCAGACCGCTCGGGTTCTCCGCGCCGTCGAGTACCGGGACGTCGATCGGCGTGCCGGCCAGGACCTGGTCGGGCTCGACGAAGTGGTCGATCGCGACCGGGTACTGCGCCTTCGCGTCCTCGGTCACCTTCACCTGCACAAACGCCGTATCGGCACCGCCGTGCCCGTTGGTGATCTCGTACCGCAGCGTATAGGTGCCTTCCTCGGCGGGTGCCTCCACGATCACCCGGCTGCCGTCGACCGTGGCCGTGATGCCGGGGTCCACCTCGGGCAGCTTCTTCGACAGGGTCAGCTTGTACCCGTTGGGATCGGAGTCGTTCAAGACGACGGGGATCGATCCATTGCGGCCGGGCTTGATCTCGATGGCGTCATCAACCGCGTTCGGGGGCAGCATTGCCACCGGGCGCGGGATCACGCCGATCCGCACCGTGCCCTCGGCCGTCGCACCGACGGTATCCGCGACCTGATAGGTGAACGAGTCAGTGCCGGCAGTGCCGGGGTAGGCCTCGTAGATGAAGAAATCGCTGCCCTGGTCCACGATGCGGCCCAGGGTGGGAGCAGAGGTGACGGCGGTGAGGTACACCGAATCGCCGTCGGGGTCGATGCCGTCCAACGGAACCTGCACCTTGATCGTCGACTCCGCAAACGTGCGCATCGTCAACGGCAGCGGCGTGGGCGCCTGATTGTCCGCCACGTTCACGGCGATCACGGTGAACCGCACGATGGCTGTCGCGGTCTCCTGGAAGGCATCCGAGATCGTATACGCGATGCTGTAGGCGCCGGGTTCGGTGGGCGCCTGGTAGCGCACCTGATTGCCCGTGACGAAGGCCAGCCCGCCGGCGTCGGCGGTGTCGGCCAGGTCGGGGGCGACCGTCATGGTGGCGGAGTCGGGGTGGTAGTCGTTGTCGAGCACCGCAACGGAGACGATGTCGCCGGCGCGCACGCTCACCGAGTCGTCCACCGCGACGGGAGGCTGATGCTTGATCAGCGGCGGCACCGGCACAACGGTGACTCCGGCGGTTGACGTGCCCTCGCCGTCGCTGATCGTGTAGGTGAACTGCACCTGCTGCGTGAGGGCCGCGGATGCGGTGACCCGCAACACCGTGTTGGTGAGGATCTCGACCGTGACGAGGTCATCGGTGCTGCTCAGGTCCACGGACTGCACCGCGAGCACCCGGCCGCTGGGCGAGACGTCGTTGTCCAGCACCGGGATCGTGACGGGTTCGGCCGCGCGGAGGTAGGCGGTGTCCTTGACGGCGATCGGAGGCAGGATCTCCGCGGGGTTCTCAATCACGTCAACGCGGATCAGGCCGACGCTCGACGTGGCGCCGGCGCCGAGGCTGTAGGTGAAGACGTAGCTGCCGGCTTTGCCCGACGATACGGCGATGGTGCCACGTTCCAGGTTCGGCACGGCGGTGAGGTCGTTGGGCACCTCGTTGACCCCGATCAACGCCAATGGGGCTCCCGACGGAGTCACATCGTTCTTGAGCGGCTCAATCAGTGCCGTCTCCCCCACGAACACCGTGCTGAAGTCCGGTGTCCCGACCGGGTTCAGCGTGCCCGCCGCCTTCACGTCCACGGTCAGCACGCCGGTGGCGGTGAGCAAGCCGTCGGAGATGACGAACTGCACCTCCTTGACTCCCAATTCCGCGGTCTTGGATTCGAAGGTGACAAAACCCTCGGGGCCGAACCGCACACCGTCACCGGTGGTCGGCGAGGCGGAGACCAGGTAGATGTCGTCGCCGTCG
>NZ_SOFX01000018.1:0-5053 GCF_004402745.1 Cryobacterium sp. TMN-39-2 | reverse complement strand
GTGCCGCCGGCCGTGCCGCTGCGGGTCACGGCAGCCGGCTCCGGCGCTGTGCCGGCCACACTCGGGCCGGCCACGCTCGCGCCGCCGAGCCCGCCCGCAGGGTTCGCCGACCTCGCCGACCGCATCCCCACCGAGGATGACGGCGGTCAGGTGCGCATCGAGCGCTACGGCGACGCGGCGCATCCGTCGTGGCTGGTTTTCATCGGCGGCACCGTGGAATGGAGTCCGACCGGCTCGAGCGAACCGTGGGACATGGCCTCCAACGTCGCGGCCGTCGCCGACCAGGAGGCCGGCTCGTACCGGGCGGTGCTGCAGGCGATGCAGGCGGCCGGAGTGCAGCCCGGCGACCCGGTGGTGCCGGTGGCGCACTCGCAGGGCGGGCTGATCGCCAACCAGCTGGTCTCGCGTGGCGACATCAACGCCGTGGGGTTGGTCACCTTCGGGGCGCCGGAAACCGACCTGCCGTTGCCAGAGGGCTTGCCGGCGATCGCGGTCGAGCACGAGGACGACCTCGTTCCCGCTCTGGGCTCCACGTCGGACGAGGACCACCGCCTCTACGTGCGGCGGGAACTCTTCGCCGGCCGGGAGGTGCCGGCGGACAAGGTCATGCCGGCGCATCAGCTGGTGGGTTACCGCGAGACCGCCCGTCTGGTCGACGGGTCGCCGGAGCCCCGGTTGGTGGCGTTCCGCGCGCAGCTGGACGGGATCGTGGGCGAGTCACCCGGGCAGCAGAGCGTCTGGCGAGCCGAACGGGTCGACTGACCTGGCGCGGGCCTAGGAGGTGGCGTTGTTCAGCGGCCGTACGAGCAGGCCGAACAGCCAGCTGATGATGCCCAGCACGAACGCGCCGAGGACGCCCCACCAGAAACTCTCGACGACCAGACCGAAACCGAGCAAGCCGGAGATCCACGCCACCAGCATCAGCAGCAGCCCGTTCACGATGAACGACAACAGACCGAGGGTGAGGACATAGAGGGGAAACGCGACGATACGCACGAACCCGCCGATGAACCCGTTGACGAACCCGAAGATCAGCGAGATCAGCAGGTAGGTGAGGACAACGGCCGTCGTGTCCGGTGCGTACGAGTCCACCCGCACACCCGCCACGATCAGTGTGGTCACCCAGAGGGCGACGGCGTTGACGATGAGCTTGATCAGGAAACTACCCATGCTCCCACTATGGCAGCCGGTGCCGGTCGCCGGGTGGGTTTCCGGTGCGGCATATACGGCCAGAGCATGCGGCACCGCGAATATGTCCCGGCGTAGACTCGCCGAGTGAGCCCTTCAGACCAGCCCTCGGTCCGCCTGCGCCCTGAGATCGTTGCGCTGCCGGCGTACCGGCAGGGCAAGGCGGCCAACGCCTCCGCCTTCAAGCTGTCCAGCAACGAGAACCCGTTCGACCCGCTGCCCGGCGTCGTCGACGCGGTGAACGCCGTCTCGGCCTTCAACCGGTACCCGGATGCCTCCGCCCTCGCTCTCCGCGAGCGGCTCGCGGCCCGGTACGGGCTGACCACCGACGAGGTGCACATCGGTGCCGGATCGGTGGCGCTGTTGTCGCAGCTGATCCTGGCCGCGGCCGGCCCCGGCGATGAGGTGCTCTACTCCTGGCGCTCGTTCGAGGCGTACCCGAGCCTGGTCACGGTCTCCGGTGCCACCAGTGTCACCGCACCCAACCGCGCCGACCACGGTCACGACCTGCCCGCGATGGCCGCGCTGATCACCCCGCGAACCCGCGTCGTGATCGTCTGCAGCCCCAACAACCCCACCGGCGTGATCGTCACGGCCGACGAATTCACGGCGTTCATGGAGCAGGTCCCCGCCGACCTGCTGGTGATCCTTGACGAGGCGTACGCCGAATTCGTCACCGACCCGAAAGCCGTCGACGGTACGACGCTGCTGGGGCGCTACCAGAACCTCGTCGTGCTGCGCACCTTCTCCAAGGCCTACGGCCTCGCGGGCCTCCGGGTCGGCTACGGCCTGGGCCCCGTCGGCATCCTCGACGCCGCCCGTGCCACCGCGATCCCACTCTCGGTCACCGGGCAGGGTTCGGCCGCCGCGCTGGCTTCGCTCGACGCCGAACCCGAGCTGCTGGAACGGGTCGGCGTGATCGCCGAACGCCGCGACGGCATCCGTGCCGCCCTGGTGGCCGCGGGGCTGAACGTCCCGCCGTCGCAGGCCAATTTCGTCTGGCTGCCGCTGGGCGCAGCGACCGCGGCGACCACCGACCGTTTCACCGATGCCGGGCTCGTCGTCCGGCCCTTCCACCCGGAGGGTATCCGGGTCTCGATTGGCGAGGAGGAATCTGTGGCCACGCTCCTACGGATCGGCGCTGAGATTGTTCAGGATCTACCAACGGGGCACGCGGCCCGGCGGCTAGGTTAGTACGGTGCCAGTGACCTCCAACGACGCACCCGTGCGCACCCTGACTTCTCCCACCGTGCAGCTCCTGTCCACGGACGGTACTTTCTCGCCGTCCGAATCGGCGGCCGAGTTCCTGCCATACTTCGAGCGCCTCACCGAGGCCGACTACCGCAAGTTCTACCGTGACATGGTCGTCGTGCGGAAGTTCGACACCGAAGCGGCGAACCTGCAGCGCCAGGGCCAGCTCGCCCTCTGGGTGCCCAGCCACGGCCAGGAGGCCGCCCAGGTCGGCTCCGCCTACGCCACCCGTGCGCAGGACCACGTCTTCCCCTCCTACCGGGAGCACGTCGTCGGCATGATCCGGGGCCTGGACATGGTCGACATCCTGCGGATGCTGCGCGGCGTCACCCTCGGCGGTTGGACACCGGAGGAACACGGCAACTTCCACCTCTACACGCTGGTGCTCGCCTCGCAGACGCTGCACGCCACCGGTTACGCCATGGGCATGCAGCTGGACGGCGCCACCGCGACCGGCAACCCGGACACCGATGCGGCCGTGATCGTCTATTACGGCGATGGCGCCTCCTCGCAGGGCGACGCCAACGAGGCCCTGGTCTTCGCGGCCAGCTACCAGACCCCGCAGGTGTTCTTCATGCAGAACAACCACTGGGCCATCTCGGTGCCCGTCTCCCGCCAGTCCCGCACCCCGCTTTACCTGCGGGCCGGCGGCTTCGGCATGCCCGGCATCCAGGTCGACGGCAACGACGTGCTCGCCAGCTACGCCGTCACCGCCAAGGCCATGGACGACGCCCGCACCGGCCACGGCCCGTCGCTGATCGAAGCGCTGACCTACCGCGTCGGCGCCCACACCACCGCCGACGACCCCACCAAGTACCGTGACCCCGACGAGCTGGCCTACTGGGTCGCCCGCGACCCGATCGTGCGCTTCCGCAGCTACCTCAAGGGCCTGGGTGTCGAGCAGGAGTTCCTCGACTCCGTCGACGAAGAGGCCGCAGACCACGCAGCGGATGTGCGCCGCCGCGCCCTGGAGATCACCTCACCCGACCGCTCCGTCATCTTCGACAACGTCTACGCCGAACCGCATCCGCTGGTCGTGGAGCAGAAGGCCTGGCTCGACGCCTACGAAACCTCGTTCGACGGGAGTGAGTCCTGATGACCATGCAGGAAACGACCGCCGCCGCGCCGACCAGCGCGAACCTGCCCATGGCCAAGGCCCTCAACGCGGGGCTGCGCCAGGCGATGCTGAGCGACCCCAAGGTGCTCATGATGGGCGAGGACATCGGGCCGCTCGGCGGCGTCTTCAGGGTGACGGAGGGACTGCACGCCGAATTCGGTGAGAAGCGGGTGCTCGACACCCCGCTGGCCGAATCCGGCATCATCGGCACGGCCATCGGCCTGGCCATGCGCGGCTACCGGCCGGTCTGCGAGATCCAGTTCGACGGTTTCGTGTTCCCCGGCTTCGACCAGATCACCAGCCAGCTGGCCCGGATGCGCAACCGGCACGAGGGCGGCCTCACCATGCCCGTCGTCGTGCGGATACCCTACGGCGGCCACATCGGTTCGATCGAGCACCACCAGGAAAGCCCGGAGGCGTACTTCGCGCACACCCCAGGCCTCCGCGTGGTGAGCCCGTCGAACCCGCACGACGCCTACTGGATGATGCAGGAGGCCATCGCGTCGAACGACCCGGTGATCTTCTTCGAACCCAAGAGCCGCTACTGGCCCAAGGGCGAGGTCGACTTCACCGGGGCCGGCACCCCGCTGCACGCGAGCCGGGTGGTGCGCACCGGCACCAGCGTCACCGTTGTCGGCCACGGCGCTATGGTGAGCGTGCTGCTGCAGGCCGCCGACCTCGCCGCGGCGGAGGGCATCAGCCTCGAGATCATCGACCTGCGCTCGATCTCACCGATCGACTACACACCGATTCTCGAGTCCGTGCACAAGACCGGCCACCTCGTGGTGGCCCAGGAGGCCGCCGGCTTCGTCAGCGTCGGCTCCGAGATCGCCGCGACCGTCACCGAGCGGGCGTTCTACTCCCTCGAGGCCCCCGTGCTGCGGGTGTCCGGTTTCGACACCCCGTTCCCGCCCGCCGCGGTGGAGACGCACTTCCTGCCCAGCCCCGACCGGGTGCTCGAAGCCGTCGACCGCTCCCTCGCCTACTAATCATCCCCTTGCTGTGAAAGGCACCCCATGAGCGTCTCCCGATTCACCCTCCCCGATGTGGGCGAGGGCCTGACCGAGGCCGAAATCGTCGAGTGGAAGGTCGCCCCCGGCGACACCATCTCGATCAACCAGGTGCTCGTCGAGATCGAAACCGCCAAGTCGCTCGTTGAGCTGCCGTCGCCGTACGTTGGCGTCGTCGGCGAGATCCTCGTGCAGCCGGGCACCACCGTCGACGTGGGCACTGTGATCATCACGATCCTCTCCGAGGCCGGCGCCACCGACGACACCGCTGCGCCCGCACCGGATGCGTCCGCCCCGGCCGACGACGACCTCACCGTGGCCGCCCAGGATGCCGGCAGCACCATCTCGCAGGAACCGGCCGAGGAGTCCCCTGCCGTACTCGTGGGCCGCGGTGCCGCCGCGTCGATGCCCACCCGCCGCCGCCGGCACGTGGTGCCGACGGCAGCGCACGAGGCTCTCGCGGCCGCGCCGACCGCGCCCCCGCAGG
>NZ_SOFX01000009.1:0-4965 GCF_004402745.1 Cryobacterium sp. TMN-39-2 | reverse complement strand
TTGTTCTCGACCGTACATCGAGAACCACATAGTGGACGCATAGCAGCTTATTCAAACTGAGTGTTATCAAATTATCGGCTTATTAGTACCGGTCAGCTCCAAGAGTCTTTAGTCCTCTCTTCCACATCCGGCCTATCAACGCAGTAGTCTAGCTGCGAGCCTCTCCCCCTAAGGGATGGAAATCTCATCTCGAAGCCGGCTTCCCGCTTAGATGCTTTCAGCGGTTATCCGTTCCGAACGTAGCTAATCAGCGGTGCTCCTGGCGGAACAACTGACACACCAGAGGTTCGTCCATCCCGGTCCTCTCGTACTAGGGATAGATCTTCTCAAATTTCCTGCGCGCGCAGCGGATAGGGACCGAACTGTCTCACGACGTTCTAAACCCAGCTCGCGTACCGCTTTAATGGGCGAACAGCCCAACCCTTGGGACCTACTCCAGCCCCAGGATGCGACGAGCCGACATCGAGGTGCCAAACCATGCCGTCGATATGGACTCTTGGGCAAGATCAGCCTGTTATCCCCGAGGTACCTTTTATCCGTTGAGCGACAGCGCTTCCACAAGCCACTGCCGGATCACTAGTCCCGACTTTCGTCCCTGCTCGACTTGTCAGTCTTACAGTCAAGCTCCCTTGTGCACTTACACTCGACACCTGATTGCCAACCAGGTTGAGGGAACCTTTGGGCGCCTCCGTTACTTTTTAGGAGGCAACCGCCCCAGTTAAACTACCCACCAGGCACTGTCCCTGAACCGGATCACGGTTCGAAGTTAGGTATCCAATATGACCAGAGTGGTATTTCAACGATGACTCCACCTGAACTAGCGTCCAAGCTTCAAAGTCTCCCACCTATCCTACACAAGCCACACCGAACACCAATACCAAGCTGTAGTAAAGGTCACGGGGTCTTTCCGTCCTGCTGCGCGTAACGAGCATCTTTACTCGTAATGCAATTTCGCCGAGTTCGCGGTTGAGACAGCTGGGAAGTCGTTACGCCATTCGTGCAGGTCGGAACTTACCCGACAAGGAATTTCGCTACCTTAGGATGGTTATAGTTACCACCGCCGTTTACTGGGGCTTAAATTCTCAGCTTCGCCTTGCGGCTAACCGTTCCTCTTAACCTTCCAGCACCGGGCAGGCGTCAGTCCGTATACATCGTCTTGCGACTTGGCACGGACCTGTGTTTTTAGTAAACAGTCGCTTCCCACTGGTCTCTGCGGCCTTCGAACGCTCCAGGAGTAAATCCCTTCACGCCTCAGGCCCCCCTTCTCCCGAAGTTACGGGGGCATTTTGCCGAGTTCCTTAACCACGATTCTCTCGATCTCCTTAGTATTCTCTACCTGATCACCTGAGTCGGTTTGGGGTACGGGTGACTAAAACCTCGCGTCGATGCTTTTCTTGGCAGCATAGGATCACTGATTTCGCCCTTACGGGCTACCCATCGGGTCTCAGGCTTAATGAACGACGGATTTGCCTATCGTTCGCCCTACATCCTTAGACCGGGACAACCATCGCCCGGCTCAGCTACCTTCCTGCGTCACACCTGTTAATACGCTAACCGCACCAGCATAGGGTCGCACGCTAGGCCTCACGCTTCACCCCGAAGGGATCCATCTAGAGGATTCAGATGCTTAGCATTACTGGATTAGCTTGGACGGTTTTTCATCAGTACGGGAATATAAACCCGTTGTCCATCGACTACGCCTGTCGGCCTCGCCTTAGGTCCCGACTTACCCAGGGCGGATTAGCCTGGCCCTGGAAACCTTGATCTTTCGGAGGACGGGTTTCTCACCCGTCTTTCGCTACTCATGCCTGCATTCTCACTCGTGTAGCCTCCACGGCTGGTTTACACCGCCGCTTCGCTGGCCACACGACGCTCTCCTACCCATCAACACGGCTGAACCAACACCACAAGGGTGCGGCTTACCAAAAATATCAATGCCACAACTTCGGTGGCGTGCTTGAGCCCCGTTACATTGTCGGCGCGGAATCACTTGACCAGTGAGCTATTACGCACTCTTTCAAGGGTGGCTGCTTCTAAGCCAACCTCCTGGTTGTCTATGCAACTCCACATCCTTTCCCACTTAGCACGCGCTTTGGGACCTTAGATGGTGGTCTGGGTTGTTTCCCTCTCGACGATGAAGCTTATCCCCCACCGTCTCACTGCTGCGCTCTCACTTACCGGCATTCGGAGTTTGGCTAACGTCAGTAACCTTTTAGGGCCCATCGGCTATCCAGTAGCTCTACCTCCGGCAAGAAACACGCAACGCTGCACCTAAATGCATTTCGGAGAGAACCAGCTATCACGAAGTTTGATTGGCCTTTCACCCCTATCCACAGCTCATCCCCTCCATTTTCAACTGAAGTGGGTTCGGTCCTCCACGACGTCTTACCGTCGCTTCAACCTGGCCATGGATAGATCACTTCGCTTCGGGTCTAGGACATGCGACTGAATCGCCCTATTCAGACTCGCTTTCGCTACGCATTCCCCTCTCGGGTTAAGCTCGCCACATATCACTAACTCGCAGGCTCATTCTTCAAAAGGCACGCTGTCACACCAACAAAGGGTGCTCCAACGGTTTGTAAGCAAACGGTTTCAGGTACTATTTCACTCCCCTCCCGGGGTACTTTTCACCTTTCCCTCACGGTACTTGTTCACTATCGGTCATGTAGGAGTATTTAGGCTTATCAGGTGGTCCTGACAGATTCACACGGGATTTCTCGGGCCCCGTGCTACTTGGGATACTCTTCGCGCCATTGGAACATTTCGACTACGGGGTTCGCACCCTCTATGACCAGGCTTTCAATCCTGTTCGTCTATATTCCTTTGTAACGCTCACTGTTCGGCAGAATCAGCAGAAAAGTCCCGCAACCCCGACCATGCAACGCCTGCCGGCTATCACACATGATCGGTTTAGCCTCTTCCGGGTTCGCTCGCCACTACTAACGGAATCACTATTGTTTTCTCTTCCTGTGGGTACTGAGATGTTTCACTTCCCCACGTTCCCTCTACCCGCCCTATATATTCAGGCGGGAGTCACCAGGTCACCTTGCGGGCCTGGCGGGGTTTCCCCATTCGGACATCCTCGGATCACAGTTCGTTTATCAACTCCCCGAGGCTTATCGCAGATTACTACGTCCTTCTTCGGCTCTACATGCCAAGGCATTCACCGTTTGCTCTTGAAAATTTGAAATCACATGAGTTTGAATCGATTAAGTGTCGCGAATAAATTCGCGACCGAAATTGACCAATGATCACACACTCCGAAAAGTGTGTTGATCTTTGTAATTTGACCCCGAAGGGTTCAAATTTAAGATGCTCGCGTCCACTGTGTAGTTCTCAAAGTACGGGCGGTACCCCTTACGACCAGCGGCTCCATCACTGAAGCTCGACTGCTGACCGAAAAAGGTCCAGAGGAAAAGTCCACTCACCACTCGAAAGTGATTCGTGTTCCGGTCCCTCAGGACCCAACAGCGTGCATATGCAAACCCGCCTGACCCAACCCTTTCCATTCACCGAGGTGAAGTACTGAGATCGAACCGATTGGCTCTGCATCAATGTCAATGTTCCACCCATGAGCGCCATCGAAGAACATTCGTCTTCGTATGACTTGGCAGTGTTACTCCGCTGTATACAGACGGCACTGCTGTGCTCCTTAGAAAGGAGGTGATCCAGCCGCACCTTCCGGTACGGCTACCTTGTTACGACTTAGTCCTAATCACCGATCCCACCTTCGACAGCTCCATCCCTTGCGGGTTTGGCCACTGGCTTCGGGTGTTACCGACTTTCATGACTTGACGGGCGGTGTGTACAAGGCCCGGGAACGTATTCACCGCAGCGTTGCTGATCTGCGATTACTAGCGACTCCGACTTCATGAGGTCGAGTTGCAGACCTCAATCCGAACTGAGACCGGCTTTTTGGGATTCGCTCCACCTTGCGGTATTGCAGCCCTTTGTACCGGCCATTGTAGCATGCGTGAAGCCCAAGACATAAGGGGCATGATGATTTGACGTCATCCCCACCTTCCTCCGAGTTGACCCCGGCAGTATCCCATGAGTTCCCACCATTACGTGCTGGCAACATAGGACGAGGGTTGCGCTCGTTGCGGGACTTAACCCAACATCTCACGACACGAGCTGACGACAACCATGCACCACCTGTATAGAGACCTTGCGGGGCGACTGTTTCCAGCCGTTTCCTCTATATGTCAAGCCTTGGTAAGGTTCTTCGCGTTGCATCGAATTAATCCGCATGCTCCGCCGCTTGTGCGGGCCCCCGTCAATTCCTTTGAGTTTTAGCCTTGCGGCCGTACTCCCCAGGCGGGGAACTTAATGCGTTAGCTGCGACACGGAGACCGTGGAATGGTCCCCACATCTAGTTCCCAACGTTTACGGCATGGACTACCAGGGTATCTAATCCTGTTCGCTCCCCATGCTTTCGCTCCTCAGCGTCAGTTACGGCCCAGAGATCTGCCTTCGCCATTGGTGTTCCTCCTGATATCTGCGCATTCCACCGCTACACCAGGAATTCCAATCTCCCCTACCGCACTCTAGTCTGCCCGTACCCACTGCAGGCCCGAGGTTGAGCCTCGGGTTTTCACAGCAGACGCGACAAACCGCCTACGAGCTCTTTACGCCCAATAATTCCGGACAACGCTTGCACCCTACGTATTACCGCGGCTGCTGGCACGTAGTTAGCCGGTGCTTTTTCTGCAGGTACCGTCACTTTCGCTTCTTCCCTACTAAAAGAGGTTTACAACCCGAAGGCCGTCGTCCCTCACGCGGCGTTGCTGCATCAGGCTTGCGCCCATTGTGCAATATTCCCCACTGCTGCCTCCCGTAGGAGTCTGGGCCGTGTCTCAGTCCCAGTGTGGCCGGTCACCCTCTCAGGCCGGCTACCCGTCGTCGCCTTGGTGAGCCATTACCTCACCAACTAGCTGATAGGCCGCGAGTCCATCCTTGACCGAA
>NZ_SOFX01000048.1:0-1381 GCF_004402745.1 Cryobacterium sp. TMN-39-2 | reverse complement strand
CGGTGGAGCAGGCGGCGAGGCCGGCGACGAGCAGGCCTGCGGTGGTGAGGCCGAGTGCGGTCTTGGTGAAGCTGCGCATGATGAAGTCCTTTGCTGTGGGGGAGTGCTGCTTGGTATGCAGGTGGTTCGTCCCCACGTCAGAAAAGGTTTGGTCCTCGTGGCGTTCGCGTGCGGGATGCGCCCCTAGAAGTGGCGGAATCGATCCGGCGCGAGATCCCAGGGGTCCTTGCCGAGGAGTTCGGCGACCCCGCGGAAGACGCAGCTCTCGATCACCATGCGCTGATGGAACTCGTCATTGCGGTGCAGTCCGCTCAGCCGCTGGATCGGCAGCCGGAAGAAGGTGATGCGACGCTCACGGGCATCCACCGCGTACCGCGCCACCCCGACGCCGGGAATCACGTTGAGCGGCCCTGCGGCCACCTCGAAGGACACATCGGCGAGTTCGGCCGGCCACACCATGCGCAAGTAGTCGACCGTCGACGCGATGGTCATGTCGAAAGTGTCCACCCGCGTACGCAGGGGAGGAAGGAAAGGTCCGGTGGCAGAACTGCGGATGCCACGGCCGTGTCGGTCCCGGCCCCGACCGCGCGAGGTCGGTGCTTGCACGGTTGTGCGGCGTGAACGAGGCATACCCCCAGTCTACTTCCGGGGCATCGGCGGTACCCTGAATCACCATGTCAGTCAGAGCGTGTTCAAGAATCTCCTGCAACGATGAGGCCGTGGCGACTCTCACGTTCTCCTATGCCGACTCGATGGCTGTCCTGGGACCGCTCGCCGGCACCCACGAGCCACACACCTATGACCTCTGTGAACGGCACGCGCGTGTGACCACCCCGCCTCAGGGTTGGCAGCTGATCAGGCATCGAATCGTGTCGATCGCGGATGCTCAACGCGGCGTTCAGCCCTCGCCCTAGTCGTCTCTCGGACACCCGCTGTCGGCGCGCCATATGGGGCAAACCACCCCGACACGCCCGGGTGTCAGATCCAATTTGCGGCCCCTCCGGAATCCCCGTAATGTCATCTCTCGTCACCCCACAGGTTCGGAAAAGCCGCAGAGCTTCCGGCCTCAAGCGGGACCAACTCCCAGTCAAAGCAACCCACATCGTTTCGGTGTGGCTCTTCGTTTTGGCCAGGAATCAGCTCTTCGCAAGATCCCTCGGATCGAACGAACGGAGCGTTTTCAGGCACTAGTTTGCCGGAAACACGCCGCTCAGTCGATTTGACACGGATTCGAACGGAGGCTAAGGTAGTCAAGTTGCCCCGGAGCGACAGCCAATCACATGGCCTGAAGTCGGGTGCGTCCGATCCTTGAGAACTCAACAGCGTGCACAATGTCAAATGCCAAAAACCTCGGTCGTAGGGTCCCTTTCTAGGGGATACC
>NZ_SOFX01000039.1:0-1205 GCF_004402745.1 Cryobacterium sp. TMN-39-2 | reverse complement strand
TTACAGGCCTTGCGCCAGGCGGTAGTACGCCTGGTTCCATCGGACCTCGCGGGAGAAGTCCCGCAGGGTGGTGGTTTCATCGATCACGAGGAGCTCGGTTTGAGCGATCTCGGCGAAGTCTTGGAACACCTCGATGCCGACGGCTGTCGACATGACTGTGTGGTGGGCGGCGCCGGCGGTGAGCCAGGCGGCGGCGGAGGTGGCGAAGTCGGGTGCGGGCTTCCAGACGGCGCGGCCGACGGGGAGTTTGGGTAGCGCTTGGGTGGGTTCGACGACCTCGACGACGTTCGCGGTGAGGCGGAACCTGTCGCGCATGTCGCTCATCGCGACGACCACGGCGGGGCCGGGGGCGGCGTTGAAGACCAGGCGCACCGGGTCGTCTTTGCCGCCGATGCCCAGCGGGTGGATCTCCAGGGTCGGCTTCTCGGTGGCCAGTGACGGGCTGACCTCGAGCATGTGGGCGCCGAGGATGAGTTCGGCGCCGGGGGTGAGGTCGTAGGTGTAGTCCTCCATCAGGCTCGCCCCGCCGGGCAGGCCCGAACCCATCACGTTGGCCACGCGGACCAGGATCGCGGTCTTCCAGTCGCCTTCGGCGCCGAAGCCGTAGCCCTGGGCCATGAGGCGTTGCACGGCCAGGCCGGGCAGTTGCTTGAGGGCGCCGAGGTCTTCGAAGTTGGTGGTGAACGCGCTGAAACCGCCGGCTTCGAGGAAGGACTTCAACCCGAGTTCGATCGCGGCGCCGTAGCGCAGCGACTCGTGCCGGTCGCCGCCGCGGCGAAGCTCCGGGGCCACGTCGTAGAGCTCTTCGTATTCGGCCACGAGCGCGTCGATGTCAGCAGCCGTGGCGGCGTGCACGGTCTCGGCGAGTTCGTTGACCGACCAGGTGTTCACCTGCACGCCGAAACGCAGCTCGGCTTCGGTTTTGTCGCCCTCGGTGACGGCGACGTAACGCATGTTGTCGCCGAACCGGGCCAGTTTCATATTGTTCGATGCCGCCCAGCCGGCCGCGGCACGCGTCCAGGTGCCGATCGAGGCGCTGACCACCGGGTTGGACACGTGGCCGACAACGGTCTTCCGCGACACGCCCAGGCGGGTCTGGATGTACCCGAACTCCCGGTCGCCGTGCGCGGCCTGGTTCAGGTTCATGAAATCGAAATCGATCTCGGCCCAGGGCAGTTCCACGTTGGCCTGGGTGTGCAGGTGCA
>NZ_SOFX01000007.1:0-1091 GCF_004402745.1 Cryobacterium sp. TMN-39-2 | reverse complement strand
TGTACTGCCCAGGCAGGTTAGTTAACCGCGTGATCGGTGGCTTGCCTCCGATGGCGGTGTGGTGCCTGTGGTGATTGTATTCGTGGAGCCATGCTGGCAGTGCTGCTCGGCGGGCTGATTCGCTGTTGTAGTGGCGGGAGAACGCCCAGCCGTCGGCGAGGGTGCGGTGGAAGCGTTCGATCTTCCCGTTGGTCTGTGGCCGGTAGGGGCGGGTCTTCTTGACCTTGATGCCAAGCTCGGCGCAGGTGTCGCGCCAGGCGTGGGATCGGTATGCGGAGCCGTTGTCGGAAAGGACACGTTCGACGGTGACACCGCGCGCTTCGAACCAGGACACGGCTCGTTTCAAGACGCCGACGGCGGTCTCGGCTTTCTCGTCGCCGTGGATCTCGGCATAAGCGACCCGGGAGTGGTCGTCGATCACGGTGTGGACGAACGCTGTTCCCAGAAGCTCGTGGTGATGTCTGTTCCGGGTGGTGCCTGGGGTCGATTGCCGGTTCTTGGCGCCTTGTTGCCGTCCGACAGAGCGGTGGCCGCCGCCGTCCGGGATGTTGCCGATCTTCTTCACGTCAACATGGATCATCGCGCCGGGTCTCTCGTGCTCGTAGCGGCGGACCGGCTCGCCGGTACGGACGTCGACATGCCGCAGCCTGTTGAGGCGGCAGCGGGTCAACACCGCGTGAACGGTCGAGGCCGGCATCTCGAGACGGGCGCCGATCCCAACGGGCCCGAGGCGCTTCTTCCAGCGCAGATGCACGACCTTCCGCACCAGCTCCGGGCGAGTCTTTGTGGGGCTGCGGTGCGGGCGCGATGAACGATCCTGCATGCCGTCGCGGCCCATCGCCGCGTACCGGTCGGCCCACCGCTTCGCGGTCGGCCATGACACGTGGAAGAACACCGCTGCATGGGCGACAGGCCAGCCGTCATCGACGACCAGCCTTCCGATCCGCAGACGTTGAACCGGGGTGAGAGCAGCATTAGCGTGAGACACGAGGACCTCCGGACGGGTTGGGGAACTAGACAGCTCCACCCTCCACCGGAGGTCTTCGTCATTTCAAGACGTCACACATCAACCAACGTCCCTGGGCAGTACA